>NZ_JAFMJZ010000121.1 GCF_017853185.1 Mycolicibacterium sp. | reverse complement strand
TCCTGAAACAGGTGCCGCTGATAATTCAGCGCCGGGATGTCGCTGAGGTGGATACCGGCGATGGCCAGCGTGCCGCCCCGGTCCAAGGACTCAAGGGCCGGTGGCACCAGATCTCCGACCGGGGCGAACAGGATCGCCGAATCGAGTTTGACCGGCGGCGGATCGGCGGCCCCCTGGGCCGAGGCCACGCCCAATGCCAGGGCCAGTTCCCGGGCCTCCTGCCCGCGGGTCATCACATGCACCTCGGCGCCCTGCGCCAACGCGACCTGCGCGGTGATGTGGGCGCTGCCACCGAAGCCGTAGAGACCCAGCCTGCCGCCCGGCGGCAGGTCGGCCCGCAGTAGCGACCGATAGCCGATGATGCCCGCGCACAGCAGTGGAGCCAATTCGCTGTCGGTGTAGCCGGCGGGTAGCCGGTGCGCGAAAGCAGCAGGGACAGTGGCGAATTCGGCATAGCCGCCGTCCGCGTCCCACCCGGTGTAGCGCGACTCCGGGCACAGGTTCTCATCGCCGCGGCGGCAGTACACGCACAGCCCGCAGGTGTGCCGGAGCCATGCGATCCCGACCCGGTCACCGGGTGCGAAACCGGTGGCGCCGGACCCGAGGGCGACCACCTCGCCGACCACCTCGTGGCCAGGGGTCACGTCCGGATGCCGGACCGCGAGGTCGCCTTCGGTGACGTGCAGATCGGTGCGGCACACCCCGCAGGCGCGCACCGCGACCAGCAGTTCGCCGGGGCCCGGTGCCGGCACGGCGGCGGCGGGTTCGAAACGCAGGGGGCGGGTGCGCATCGGTCCCGGACGTTGCACCCGCCACGCCCGCATGGTGGTCGGCAGGCTCATGCCTCCATGGTGCCGGACCCCGCGCCAGACCGCTGGCGTCAGACCCCGACGCCTCAGACCCGCTCGCCTCAGACCCGC
The DNA here is from genome assembly GCF_017853185.1 of Mycolicibacterium sp. Classification (GTDB taxonomy): domain Bacteria; phylum Actinomycetota; class Actinomycetes; order Mycobacteriales; family Mycobacteriaceae; genus Mycobacterium. Next base: position 8,871 of record NZ_JAFMJZ010000121.1, on the reverse strand, counting down.
TCGCCTCAGACCTTGTTGCCGCTTCCCACGGACCGGTACACCAGCAGCAGAATCACCGCGCCGACGAGTGCGCCCAGGAAGGAGTGCTGGATCGGCGGGGTGAAGGTGAACTGGTGCGGAGCGAAGACCAGGCTGCCCAGCGTTCCGCCGACATAGCCGCCGGCGATACCGAGCAGGCTGGTGCCGATCCAGCCGAGGTGAGCGCTGCCGGGCACCACTAACTTCGCGATGAATCCGACGATCAACCCGAGCAGGATCATCCCGATGACGTGCATGATCATGGCCGAACTCCTTGACTTCGATAGGCCGGCGCGGTGCCGGCCGACATCAGTCAAGTAGAACGTGCGGGGGTCACGACTCGACTGCCGCTTCGGCAACGAATTAGGGGACACGGATCGGCCCCCCAGAAGCGGCCAGAAATGGGGCGTCAGCCGCCCGGCATCATCTCCGGGACCGGCGTCTCCACCGGGATCGGAACGCCGATCCGGTTACCCGGAGCCGGCGGAACCGCAGGAGCGTTGGGATCGGCAGCCGGGGGTGCCGGCGGCGGCGGCGCGGCGTACGGGCGAATCGACTGCGCCAGCGCCTTGGCCGCCACGGTGTCGATCGGATCCTTGGAAGTCCCGAGCCACACCACGAACCAGCGGCTGGCCGAAGAGTGCGCCTGCGGGTTGCCGGCCGCGCCGACCACCCCGGCCCAGATCTGGCCGTTCGGCTTGGCGGCGTCGGTGAACTTCACGTCGTAGGAGGCCGCGGCGCCCGGCATGTCCCCCGCCTGCAGCACGGCGGACTGCTGATTGAGCCGGGTGCCCGGGAACGGCATGAAGAACTCACCCATGTCGGAAGCCAGCCGGACGGCGGCCTTGGCGTTGTCCGGTTCGGCACCGGCGAACAGCTTCAGGTCGAGGCGGCCCAGCAGGATGCTGGTGTCGTTGGCCGTCGGCGCGCTCTGACCGGGCTGGGCCGGACCGGTCTGCTTGAGCAGCAGTGCCTGCCCATAGCTCAGCCGCGAGGCATCAGCGACTTCCCAGCCGGCCGGCAGCACGTAGCTGAAGCCGCCGACACCGTTGTTGACCCGGCCGGCTTCCGGAGCCGGCGCCGGTGCGGGGGCAGGGGCGTTCGGATCGACCGGTGCCGGTGCCGGGGCGTTGGGATCGGCGGGTGCCGGTGCCGGGGCGTTGGGATCCGCCGGTGCAGGGGCCGGTGCGGGAGCCGGGGCCAGCGGATCGGCGGGCGGAGGCGCAGGCGCAGCCGGGGCGTTCGGATCGGCCGGGGCGGGAGCCGGGGCCGGTGCCGGTGCCGCAGGGGCGGCCGTGGTCGGCGACGGAGCCACCGGGTCGGCGATGGCCTCGCTCGGCGGGAGCGCAATGGTGATGACGGTGGCGCCCGCCACGGCGCTGGCGGCAAGTGCGGTCCACAAGCCCGGGCGTCGTGAACTGTTGTCCGGCTGGATCATGGCGAAAAACCTACCGTGTTACAGCCGTGACGCAAGTGCGCTGGTCTGCTGTGTCCGCCTGCGGGTTCACTGTGGAAGTGCTGCTGGCGAGTTCGCGGCGTGCAACGCCACGCCCTGGGTCTTCACGGTGAACCAGACCTGCTCCCCGACTGCCAGCCGAAGGTCCGCCACCGCGTCCGCGGTGACGTCAGCCGCCAGACCAGGCATGCCGTCTGTCTGATCCCCGGTGCGCACCCGGATCACGGCCCCGCTGATCTCAAGGGCGACGACCCGCGCGCGGACGCTGTTTCGGGGGCTGCCCTGGGGTTGCTCGCGATAGACCGCCACGGCCGCCGGAGAGAACACCGCGACGACGTCGGCTCCGGCAGCGAGGTCCTCACCTTCTGTTCCGTGCCAGACCTGCCCGTCGTCGGTGCGCAACAGGCCGGGTCCGGCCAGCACGCCGCGCACCAGGTTCAGCCCGGCGAACCGGGCGCCGAATGAGCTGCGGGGCGCGGCCAGCACCCGGCCCACCGGTCCGGTTTCGGCGATCCGGCCGGCGTCCAGCACCAGTACCCGGTCGGCGAGGGCGAGGACGTCAAGCAGGTCGTGGGTGATCAGCAGGGCCGGCCGCGAACCGCCGGCGAGCGCCCGGCGCAGCACGGCGCGTGCCATCGCCGCCCCGGCCACATCCAGCCCGGCCAGCGGTTCATCGAGCAGCAGGACGTCGGGGTCGGCGGCCAGCGCCCGGGCCAGGGCGACCCGCTGGGCCTGGCCGCCGGAGATCTCCCGCGGCTTCCGGTCGGCCAGTTCGGCGACTCCGACGGCCTCGAGCCAGCCGCCGGCGCCGGCCTTGGACCCACTGCCGCCGTGCCGGGCCGCAAATTCCACGTTTCCCAGCACGCTGAGATGCGGGAACAGCAGCGGATCCTGGTGCAACAGGCCGATCCGTCGCTCGTGGACGGGCACCGAGATTCCCCGCCCGGTATCGGTGAGGATCCGATCGCCGACCCGCACCACCGCCCGGTCGGCGTGCAGCAGACCGGCGATCACCGCCGCGATGCTTGATTTGCCCGCGCCGTTGGGTCCCAGTACCGCCAGAACCTCACCGGCGGCCACCGAGAACCCGACGTCCAGACCGCGTTCGGCGACCGTCGCCTCGACATCAAGGTCAGCCATCGGCCCGCCAACCGGACAACCGGCGCGCGCCGAGTCCCACCACGACCACCGCAGCAACCGCGATCAGCAGGATCGACAACGCGACCGCCGCCTCCGGGTCGCTCTCACGGACCAGGTAGATCTCCAGCGGCAGGGTCCGGGTGACGCCCTGCCGGGACCCGGCGAAGGTCAGAGTGGCGCCGAACTCGCCCAGCGCCCGGGCGAAGGCCAGCACGGCGCCGGACAGCAGTCCCGGACCCAGCAGTGGCAGGGTCACCCGCCACCACACCGTCGCCGGCCGGGCGCCCAGGGTGGCGGCCACCACGTCGTAGTCCGAACCAGCGGTCCGTGCCGCACCCTCCAGTGCGATGACCAGGAACGGCAGCGAGACGAAGGTCTGGGCCAGCACCACCGCCGTCGAGGTGAAGGCGATGCGGATCCCCGCCGCCTCCAGGTAGTGACCGAGTAAACCAAGCCGGCCGAACGCGTACAGCAGTGCCAGACCGCCGACGACCGGGGGAAGCACCAACGGCAGCAGCACCACCGGCCGCAGCACCCGGGTCAGCCGGCCGGAATGACGTGCCAGCACCATCGCCAGTGGCACCCCGAGCAGCAGGCACAGCAGTGTGCTGGCCGCGGCGGTCCGAAGGCTCAGCAGCAGCGCAGCCCGCGCCGAGGGACTCCCCACCAGGGTGCCGAGATGTGACCAGTCGACCTTGAACGCCATCGCGAACAGTGGGACGACCACGAACAGGGCGCCCACCGCGGCAGGCAGGTACACCCAGCGCGGCAGCGACGGCCTCATGCCGGTTCACCCTAGAGGTGTCATGGCGGCCCGCAGGCTACCGTCGAGTAACATAACCCCCCGAACCCTGAGGAGGCATTCGATGGACGTGCTGGTCACCGGCGCCGACAGCGAGCTCGGACGCATGGTTGCGGGAACCTTCAAGACCGCCGGGCACCAGGTCGTGGTGAGCGGTCTGCGGCGCGCTGAACTCGAACTGGTCGCCAAGGAACTCGACGTCGACGCCGTCGTGTGCGACAACGCCGATCCGGTCAGCCTCGCTGATGCGCGGCTGCGGTTCCCGGCGCACCTGGACACCATCGTCCACGTCCCCGCTCCCGGCCCCCTCGACGGCGACCCACGGGCCTACACCCTCGGTGACACCGCCGCCGCGTGGCGATCGGCCTTCGACCGCACCGTGCTGTCGGCGGTGCTCACCGTGCAACTCGTCGGCGACAACCTGCGCTCGGGCGGGTCCATCGTCACCGTGGTGCCGGACAGCGCCGCCGACGCGGGCGCCGAAGGCGCGGTCAAGGCCGCCCTGACCAACTGGACCGCCGGGGTCGCCGACCATTTCGGCACCCGCGGCATCACCATCAACACGGTCGCCTCCGGACGTGCCGCCGCACCGGGGTACGACGGTCTTTCCGGACATCAGCCGGAGACCGCGGTCGAGATCGCCCGGCTGGCCCTGTTCCTGACCACTCCGGCCGCCCGGCACATCACCGGTCAGACCCTGCACGTGGGCCGTGGCGCCGCAATCGCGTTCCGGTAGGGCTGTCACTGTCCGGGGGGAGCGCCCCGGCTGGATTGTCTTTGGCGTCGGCCAAATGTCTTTAGAGTCGGACGGATGACGATCCGACTCGGTCTGCAGATCCCCAACTTCAGCTACGGCACCGGCGTCGCCGAGTTGTTCCCCACCGTGCTGGCTCAGGCCCGGGAGGCCGAAGCCGCCGGCTTCGACTCGGTCTTCGTGATGGATCACTTCTACCAACTGCCGATGCTCGGCGCTCCCGAGGAGCCGATGCTGGAGGCCTACACTGCGCTCGGCGCGCTGGCCACCGCGACCGAGAAGGTCCTACTGGGCACCCTGGTCACCGGCAACACGTATCGCAATCCCACTCTGCTCGCCAAGATCATCACCACCCTCGACGTGATCAGTCAGGGCCGCGCGGTGCTGGGGATCGGGACCGGCTGGTTCGAACTGGAGCACGACCAGCTGGGCTACGAATTCGGCACCTTCACCGAGCGGTTCGCCAAGCTCGACGAGGCCCTGAAGATCATCCTGCCGATGATCGCCGGCGAGCGGGTGACCTTCTCCGGCGAGTACTACAAGACCGAACAGGCGCTCGCCGTGCCCCGCTACCGCGACCACATCCCGCTGATGATCGGCGGCCGCGGCGAGAAGAAGACCTTCGGCCTGGCCGCCCGCTATTTCGACCACCTCAACGTGATCGCCGCGATGCCCGAACTCCCGGGCAAGATGGCCGCGCTGGCCCAGCGCTGCGACGAGGCCGGCCGGGACCGGTCGACGCTGGAGACCAGCGTTCTGCTCACCGCGATCCCGGATCCGAAATTCACCGAGGACATGGTGCCGGAGGCGATGCGCGGCCGGGCCGTCGTCGGTAGCCCGGAACAGATCGCGGATGTGGTCGCCACCGGCGTCATCGGCGCCGGGATCGACGGCGTGATCATCAACATGCCGAACTACCACCCCGGGGCCATCGCCGCAGTCGGTGAGGCGTTGCGGGACGTGGTCAGGGCCTAGTCAGGGCCCCGTCAGGGCCCCGTCATGCGATGGCGCGACGCCCTACCCGACGCGCAGTCGCCGGATCGGGCGACTACCCTCGAAGGGTCGAAGACGTCGCAAACAGGAGCGAAAAGATGACCCATCCCGGTGCTACCCCCACGGATAAGCACAAGGTCGTCATCATCGGCTCCGGCTTCGGCGGCCTGCAGGCCGCCAAGAAACTCAAGCGTGCCGACGTCGACATCAAGATGATCGCCAAGACCACCCACCACTTGTTCCAGCCGCTGCTGTACCAGGTGGCGACCGGCATCATCTCGGAGGGCGAGATCGCCCCGCTGACCCGCGTCGTGCTGCGCGACAACAAGAACTGCCAGGTTCTGCTCGGCGAGGTCACCAACATCAACCTGGCCAACAAGACCGTCGACTCGGTTCTGCTCGGCCACACCTACCGGACCCCGTACGACAGTCTGATCGTCGCGGCCGGCGCCGGACAGTCGTATTTCGGCAACGACCATTTCGCCGAGTGGGCGCCCGGGATGAAGACCATCGACGACGCCCTGGAACTGCGCGGGCGCATCCTGGGCGCCTTCGAACAGGCGGAGCGCTCCAGCGACCCGATCCGCCGGGCCAAGCTGCTCACCTTCGTGGTGGTCGGCGCCGGCCCGACCGGTGTCGAGATGGCCGGCCAGATCGCCGAATTGGCTGATCACACCCTCAAGGGCGCGTTCCGTCACATCGACTCCACCAAGGCTCGGGTGATCCTGCTCGACGCCGCCCCGGCCGTCCTGCCGCCGATGGGCGAGAAGCTGGGCCGCAAGGCCGCCGCCCGGCTGGAGAAGCTCGGGGTGGAGATCCAGCTCAACGCGATGGTGACCGACGTCGACCGCAACGGGATCACCGTCAAGCAGAAGGACGGCACCGTCGAACGCATCGAATGCGCCACCAAGGTGTGGTCGGCCGGAGTCGCCGCCAGCCCGCTGGCCAAGATCATCGCCGACCAGTCCGGGGCCGAGGTCGACCGGGCCGGCCGGATCAAGGTGCAGCCCGACCTCACGGTGCCCGGCCATCCGAACGTCTTCGCGGTCGGCGACATGGCCTTCGTCGAGGGGGTTCCCGGCATGGCCCAGGGCGCCATTCAGGGCGCGCGGTACGCCGCCAAACTCATCAAGGCCGAACTCAAGGGCGCCAACCCCGCCTTCCGGGAGCCGTTCCAGTACTTCGACAAGGGCTCGATGGCCACCGTGTCGCGCTACTCGGCGGTGGTCAAGGCCGGCCCGATCGAGTTCAGCGGGTTCATCGCCTGGCTGTCCTGGTTGTTCCTGCACCTGATCTACCTGGTCGGATTCAAGGCCCGGATCACCACCTCGCTGTCCTGGATCGGCACCTTCATCGGCAGCCACCGCGGCCAGCTGACCATCACCGAGCAGCAGGCCTACGCACGCACCCGGATCGAGGAACTCGAGGAAATCGCCGCGGCGGTCGAGGAGAGCGAGATCGCGGCTTCCTGAAACCTGCTGGCCTAGCATGGGAACCATGTCAGCAACACGTGGGACCGGACTGCGACTCCTGGCCGCCCTTGCCACCACCGGTGCGGTGCTGGTCACCCCCGTCACCGGGACCGCACTGGCGGACCCGCCCGCGGGTTGCACCACCGCGGACATGACCGGCGTGATGTCCGGCGTCTCGGCGGCCCTGGCCGGCTACCTGCTGACCCACCCGGACGTGAACGACTTCTTCACCGGACTGCAGGGGCTGCCCAAGACCGTGGTCCGGGATCGCACCGAGGACTACCTCAACGCCAACCCCACGGTGCGGGCCGACCTTGAGGGCATCCGGCAACCCTCGGTCGATTTCCGGACGCGCTGCAACCTTCCGCAACGCGCCTTCATCCTGGCCGACCTCTAGCAACTCGTGGTCAAACCCGACGAACTCGTCTACCGGATGCTGCAACGCCTGCCGATCCGGATGCTCTCACTACGCACCATCGTGATCGTCGCCGCGCTGTCCGTCGTCGTGCTGGTCCTCACCCTCGGCGTCTGGGTGTGGGTGGGCGTGACCAACGACCAGTACAGCCAACTCGACCGCCGCCTGGACTCGGTCAGCAGCCTCGGCGACTTCAGCACCCTGCTGTCGGCCCTACCGGCTTCCGGCACACCGACGCCGGACGGCAATGTGGTGCGGACCGTCCGGGTCGGCGGGATGGAGATGTCGGTGCCCAGCGACATCCTGCTGCCGAAACTGGCCGACGGCTATGCGAACACCTCAATCAACGGTGTCGAGTACCGGGTGCGAACCTTCTCGGTCGGCGCCGCCTCGATCGCCCTCGGCGCGCCACTGGCCGAAACCCAAAGGCGGATAGCCGAATTGCACTGGCGGGTCCTGATCATCTGCGGCGGGGTGATCATCGGCACCGTCGTGGTGGGCTGGTTCTTCTCACTGATCATGATCGACCCGTTCCGGCTGCTGGCCCAGCAGGCCCGGGCCATCAACGCGCAGTCCAAACCCGAGGAGGTTCAGGTCCGCGGGGTCAGCGAAGCCGTCGAGATCGGCGAGGCCGTGGAGGGCATGCTCGCCCGGATCGGCGACGAACAGGCCCGCACCAGAGCCGCGCTGGAGTCGGCGCGCGACTTCGCCGCCGTCGCCTCCCATGAACTGCGCACGCCGCTGACGGCGATGCGGACCAACCTCGAGGTGCTGTCCACCCTCGAGTTGGAACCCGAGCAGCGCACCGAGGTCATCGGCGACACGGTTCGCACCCAAAGCCGGATCGAGGCCACCCTGTTCGCCTTGGAACGGCTGGCACAGGGCGAACTCACCACCGCCGACGACTTCGTCCCGTTCGACATCACCGAACTGCTCGACCGCGCCGCCCATGACGCCGAACGGACCTACCCCGGTCTGCGGGTGGCGCTGGTCCCCTCGCCCGCCGTTCACATGGTGGGCATGCCGGTAGGCCTGCGACTGGTGATCGACAACGCGATCGCCAACGCCGTCAAGCACGGCGGCGCCACCGAGGTCAGGCTGGCCGCCGCCGGCTCCGCCGAGGCGGTGCGCATCACCGTCGACGACAACGGAACCGGCGTCCCGGAGGCGGAACGCACGGCCGTGTTCGACCGGTTCGCCCGCGGGTCCACCGCGTCACATTCGGGTTCCGGCCTCGGCCTGGCACTGGTCGCCCAGCAGGCCGAATTGCACGGCGGCACAGCGACTTTGGCCACCAGTCCGCTCGGCGGCGCCCAACTGGTGCTGCAGCTGGCGGGACGGCCCTGACCTCTCGGCGGTCGGCCCCCTACCGCTCGGCCCTCTACCGATCAGCGAGGTTCTGCAACCGCACCTGCCCGCGGGCGATCAACCGCTCGCTGTCGTCCCGGATCGTCACCAGCCACAACTGCTGAAGCCTGCCGCGATGGATCGGTTCAGAGACCCCGAAGGCGGTGCACTCGGTGATGGCGCGCAGGAAGTCGGTGTTGTTGTTGACCCCGACGACGTTGCCGCCGCCGTGCTCGCTGAGCCACAGATGGGCCGACACGCTGGCCATCGACTCGATCATCGCGCACCACACCCCGCCGTGGACGATGCCCATCGGCTGGTGCAGATGCGGCTTGACCGTCAATTGGGCCTTGACGCCGTCGGTGCTGAGTTCGGTGTACGTCAGGCCGATCGCGATGTCGAACGGCGCCAGGGGCATGTCCTCGAGTTGCACGGACCTGTGTCTACACGGTTGGCCGACCCCCGCGGCGCCGG
>NZ_JAFMJZ010000120.1 GCF_017853185.1 Mycolicibacterium sp. | reverse complement strand
GGAGGGTATCTATCAGGTCCGGGGGCTCGACCTGTCCAACGTCACCTTCGTCGAGGGCGGCACCGGGGTGATCGTCATCGACCCGTTGGTGTGCACCGAGACCGCCGCCGCCGCCCTTGCGCTCTACCGGCAACACCGGGGCCACCGGGAGGTCCGTGCGGTCATCTACACCCACTCCCACGTCGACCACTTCGGCGGGGTGCTCGGCGTCACGACCCAGGCCGACGTCGACGCCGGCAGGGTCGAGGTGCTGGCGCCGGAGGGATTCGTCGGGCACGCCGTGCAGGAGAACATCTACGCCGGCGCCGCCATGACCCGGCGGGCCGCCTACATGTACGGAACGGCACTGGACCGCGGTCCGCAGGGTCAGGTCGGCTGTGGCCTCGGTCAGGCGCCGTCAGTCGGCGAGGTGGCCATCATCGTCCCAACCATCGACATCGCCACCACCGGTGAGACGCACACCATCGACGGCGTCGAGATCGAGTTCCAGATGGCGCCGGGCACCGAGGCTCCCGCGGAGATGCACTTCTACTTCCCGAAGTTCCGCGCGCTGTGCATGGCCGAGAACGCCACCCACAACCTGCACAACCTGCTCACCCTGCGCGGCGCCCTGGTGCGCGATCCGCGGGCGTGGGCGGGGTACCTGACCGAGGCCATCGACACCTTCGCTGACCGCACCGACGTGGTGTTCGCCTCCCACCACTGGCCCACCTGGGGCCACGACCGGATCGTGGAATACCTTGCCCTGCAACGCGATCTATACGCCTACCTGCACGACCAGACCCTGCGCCAGCTCAACCAGGGCTACACCGGAATCGAGATCGCCGAGAACTTCGCCATGCCGCCGGCGTTGGAGAAGGCCTGGCACACCCACGGCTACTACGGCTCGGTCAACCACAACGTCAAGGCGGTTTACCAGCGCTACATGGGCTGGTTCGACGGGAATCCGGGGCGGCTGTGGCAGCATCCGCCCGAGGCGGCCGGGCCGCGTTACGTGGCCGCAATGGGCGGTGTCGACCGGGTCGTCGAGATCGCTCGCGAGGCGTTCGAATCCGGTGACCTACGTTGGGCGGCAACCCTGTTGGATCATGCGATCTTCACCGACGAGAAACATCAAGGTGCCCGCGAACTGTACGCCGACACCCTCGAGCAACTCGGCTACGGCGCCGAGTGCGCGACGTGGCGCAACTTCTTCCTGTCCGGGTCGGCCGAGTTGCGCGAAGGCAATTTCGGCACGCCGGTGAGCACCCAGGCGCCGACCATGCTCAGCCAGCTGACCCCCGAGCAGATGTTCGACGTCCTGGCACTCTCGGTCAACGGTCCCCTTGCCTGGGATCACAACCTGGCACTTGACGTCACCTTCGCCGATCTGGGTCTCAACTACCGGGTGACGTTGCGCAACGGCGTTCTGGTCTACCGGAAAAGACCAGCGGCTCCGGCGTCGGCCGACGCCACGGTGACGGTTGCCGCCAAGATGCGGCTGCTGGCCGCGGCACTCGGCGACCTGACCTCACCCGGTCTGGAGATCGGCGGCGACCCGACAGCGCTGCAGAAGCTGATGAGCGTGCTGGACAGGCCCGACCCCAACTTCAGCATCATCACGCCCTGATCCCGTTAGGCGAAGCCGCCATCGGCGTGCAGGATCGACCCGGTGGTGTAGCTGGAGGCGTCGGACATGAGAAACAGTGCCGCGCCGACGATTTCAGACGGGTTGCCGGCGCGCTGCAGCGCGTAGTCCGCGAACGGGTTCGCGCCGCCCCCGGTGCCGTCCGGAGCGCCGTCAAGGCCCCACGCCTTGCTGATGTCGGTGAGGAACGGTCCGGGCATCAGGGTGTTCACCCGGACCGTCGGTCCGTAGGCCTTGGCCAGGCCCTCGGTCAGCGCATTGAGTCCGGCCTTCGCCGCGGCATAGGGCAGATAGGACGGGTGCGGCCGCAGCGATCCGTGCGTGCTGACATTGATGATCACTCCGCCGCCTGCGGCAGCCATCCGCTCGCCGGCTAGCACCGACAACCTGAACGGCCCCTTGAGGTTGAGGTTGACCACGGTGTCGAACAGCTTCTCGGTGACGTCGGTCAGCTTGTCGTAGGTGGGGGACATGCCGGCGTTGTTCACCAGCACGTCGAGCTTGCCGAACCGTTCGTAGACGGCGTCCACAAGTGCGTCGAGTTCGTCCCATCGTCCGACGTGCACCGCGTAGGGCATCGCCACCCGGCCGGTCTGGTTCTCGATCTCGGTCGCGGTCGCCACGCAGTTGTCGAATTTGCGGCTGGCGATCACCACGTCGGCGCCGCACCGCGCCGCCGCGAAGGCCATCTCCCGACCGAGCCCCCGGCTGCCGCCGGTGATCAGGACCACCCGGCCGGTGAGATCGAACAGTCGCTCGGGGTTGGTGTGCTCGTCGCTCATCGCAGGTCCTCCCAGTGCCGGTGTGCCCAGCCCTTATCGTTGCACGCATGCAGTTGCTGCTCATCCGGCATGCCTTGCCGCTTCGCACCGAGGACGGTTCGGATCCTGAACTCACGGAGGTGGGTCGGGAGCAGGCGATGCGTCTGCCGGAAGCGCTGGCGCGCTTCGGAATCCGCCGGCTGGTCAGCAGCCCGCAACGGCGTGCCCACCAGACCGCCGAACCGGTCGCTGCCGCACTAGGAATGACCGTCGACATCGACGAGAGACTGGCCGAGTACGACCGCGGGCTGTCGCACTACATGCCGATCGAACTGTTACGCACCGAGCGGCCGGAGGACTGGGCCCGGATGGTCCGCGGCGAGTTGCCGCCGGCGGTCGACGTCGATGCCTTCCGGCGCCGGGTCGACGCTGCGCTAGCCGACATCGTGGCAGCCGCCGATCTCCACGACACCGTTGCGGTGTTCAGCCACGGGGGTGTGATCAACCTTGTGCTGCACAGGATTCTCGGCACGGCAAAGGTGCTGTCCTTCCCGATCGACTACACCTCGGTGACCCTGCTGCGGTACTCCCGGAACGGGGAGCCGTCAGTGGCGGGAGTCAACGGTGTCGAGCACGTCTGGGATCTGCTGCCGCGTAACCGGCCGGAGGTCCGCTAGCGCTTCAGTGCGAGCAGGTTCTTCTTCGCCGCGCGCCGCAACTGGAACATCCGGGCAGCGCTCACCAGGGCGGTGATCAAGCCGCCGCCCACCGCCGCGAGCAGGATCGCCACCCCCAGGGGGAGATTCCAGTGCCAGGTGATGAAGGTGAACGACGTAGATTCGGTGTTCTGCGTGATGAAGATCAGCAGAACGATCAGGATCAGGAACCCGAAGATCAGCGACGTCCACAGTGCCGCCGCGCGGGTGAACTTCACCTCCTCGGTTTCGGGCGCCGGCAGGTTGCTGGCGTCGGGACCGGCAACCACCGGGGGCTGAACCGGAACCTCGTGCTGTTCCGACGAAACGTTGGATTCGCTGCTCATCAGGTCATCTTGACCTGTCCGCGCCCGGAATGGAAACAGCCAACAGATGACGGGCCGTTCCCGGTCTGGATAAGGTCAGCAAAGGGGCCGGAAGGAATCTGATGAGCCGATCGTGGGTGCGGCGCGCGGTGGTCGCGATTGCCCTGGCAGCAGCGCTGCCCCTCGCCGGCTGCGGCAGCGCCAACCCGCTCGGCGGCGGCGCGGCCACCGGAGACCTGAAATCGGTGGTGGTCGGTTCGGCCGACTTCCCCGAATCCAAGATCGTGGCGGAGATCTACGCCCAGGCGCTGACGGCCAACGGCTTCACCGTCGGCCGTCAGTTCGGCATCGGAAGCCGGGAGACCTACGTGCCCGCACTGCGGGACCACTCGATCGACCTCGTTCCGGAATACACCGGCAACCTGTTGCAGTTCTTCGATCCCAAGAGCACGGTCACCACACCCGATCAGGTGGAGTTGGCGCTGTACCGCGCGCTGCCCGGGGATCTCGCGATCCTCAGCCCCGCACCGGCCGACGACACCGACACCGTGACCGTCACGGCAGCGACGGCGAACAAGTGGAATCTCAAGACCATCGCCGATCTCGCCGCGCACTCCGCCGAGGTGAAGTTCGGCGCGCCATCGGAATTCCTCAACCGCGCCCAGGGTCTGGCCGGCCTGAAGGCGCGCTACGGACTGGACGTCAAGCCGGACAACTTCGTCGCGATCAGCGACGGGGGCGGCCCGGCGACGGTGCGCGCCCTCGTCGACGGCACCGTGACGGCAGCCAACATCTTCAGCACCTCGCCGGCGATTCCGCAGAACAAGCTGGTGGTGCTGGCCGATCCGAAGAACAACTTCCTGCCCGGCAACGTCGTGCCGCTGGTGAGCTCGCAGAAGATGTCCGACGATCTCAAGCGGATCCTGAACGCGGTGTCGGGAAGGCTCACCACCGGCGCCCTGACCGAACTCAACACCGCCGTGTCCGGAAACTCCGGCGTGGATCCCGACGAGGCCGCCCGGAAATGGGTGCGCGACAACGGCTTCGACAAACCGATCGGCAAGTAGATGATCCGATTCGAGGGCGTCACCAAGAGGTATCCCGACGGCACGGTGGCCGTCGACGATCTGACGCTGGAGGTTCCGCAGGGCAGTCTGACGGTGTTCGTCGGGCCATCCGGGTGTGGCAAGACGACCTCGATGCGGATGATCAACCGGATGACCGACCCGACGTCGGGCACCGTCACCGTCGACGGCCGTGATGTCGCGGGCGTCGATCCGGTCACGCTGCGCCTCGGCATCGGCTACGTCATCCAGAGCGGCGGCCTGATGCCGCATCAGCGGGTGATCGACAACGTGGCCACCGTCCCGGTGCTCAAAGGTCAATCGCGCCGGGCGGCCCGCCGCGCAGCGTACGAGGTGCTCGAACGCGTCGGTCTGGACCCCAATCTCGGCAACCGCTATCCGGCCCAACTCTCCGGTGGCCAGCAGCAGCGCGTCGGGGTGGCCCGGGCGCTGGCCGCCGACCCGCCGATCCTGCTGATGGACGAACCGTTCTCAGCGGTCGACCCGGTGGTCCGGGACGAATTGCAGGCCGAAATGCTGCGCCTGCAAAGCGAATTGCACAAGACCATCGTGTTCGTCACCCACGACATCGACGAGGCGATCACGTTGGGCGACGCGGTGGCGGTGTTCGGCCGCGGTGGGGCGCTGCAGCAGTACGACGCGCCGGCCCGATTGCTCGAACACCCGGCCAACGACTTCGTCTCGGAGTTCATCGGGGCCGACCGGGGATTCCGGGCCCTGCAGTTCTTCAGCGGATCGGGGCTTGTCCTGCAACCGCTTTCGACCGTCACCGAAGACCGGATCGACGCCCTGCATCTGGCCGAAGGCGAGTGGTTGCTGGTGGTGCGCGACGACGGAACGCCGTTCGGCTGGATCGACGGTGACGGCGTCGCGGCGCACCGTGACGGCGGAGCGCTGTATGACAGCGTGACCGCGGGCGGTTCGCTGTACCGGCCGGAGGGGACCTTGCGTACCGCACTGGACGCGGCACTGTCCTCCCCGTCGGGTATCGGTGTGGCGGTGGATGATTCGGGAGCGGTGATCGGCGGGGTGCTCGCCGATCAGGTGATCGATGCCCTGGAAGACCAGCGCAGGGCGGCGGACTGACCGGCGTGCGCTATCTGCTGAACCACTTCGAGACCGCCTGGGCGCTGACGCTCATCCATCTGCGCCTTTCACTGATCCCGGTGGTCCTGGGCCTTGCGATCGCGGTGCCACTTGGCGCATTCGTCTGGCGGCACAACGGTCTACGGAGATTGTCCACGGTGCTGGCGAGCATCATCTTCACCATCCCGTCGCTGGCGCTGTTCGTGGTACTGCCGTTGATCATCCCGACCAGGATCCTCGATGAGGCCAACGTCATCATCGCGTTGACGCTCTACACCACTGCCCTGCTGGTCCGTGCCGTCCCGGAAGCCCTCGACGCCGTGCCTGGTCAGGTGCGCGACGCCGCCTCGGCCGTTGGCTACACCAGGTTCGGCCAGTTACTCAAAGTCGAACTGCCACTGTCGATCCCGATCCTCATTGCCGGGCTCCGAGTGGTCGCGGTGACCAACATCTCGATGGTCGCGGTCGGTTCGGTGATCGGAATCGGTGGGCTGGGCACGTGGTTCACCGAGGGCTACCAGTCCGACAAGAGCAGTCAGATCGTCGCCGGCATCATCGCCGTCTTCCTGCTGGCTGTCGTCATCGACATCCTGATCCTGCTGGCGGGCCGGCTCATCACCCCGTGGGCGCGGGCGGGTGGCGCGTCATGAACTTCCTGAACCAGGCGCTCAGTTACATCTTCACCGCGTCGAATTGGGAAGGTAAGGCCGGACTGGGCAACCGCATCCTCGAGCATCTGCAGTACACCGGAGTCGCCGTCGCGGTCTCCGCGCTGATCGCCATTCCGGTCGGGCTGATCATCGGACACACCCGCCGCGGCACCTTCCTGGTGGTCACCGGCGTCAACGCGCTTCGCGCGCTGCCGACCCTGGGCGTGCTGCTGCTGGCGGTGCTGGTGTGGGGTCTCGGACTGCTGCCGCCGACCATCGCGCTGACGCTGTTGGGTATCCCGCCACTGCTCGCCGGCACGTACGCAGGCATCGCCAACGTCGATCCCAAGGTGGTCGACGCGGCCCGCTCGATGGGCATGACCGAGCGGCGGGTGCTGACCCACGTCGAAGTGCCCAACGCCCTGCCGCTGATCCTCGGCGGTCTGCGGACCGCCACCCTGCAGGTGGTGGCCACCGCGACGGTGGCGGCCTACGCCAGCCTCGGTGGACTGGGGCGGTACCTCATCGACGGCATCAAGGTTCGGCAGTTCTATCTGGCGCTGGTGGGCGCCCTGCTGGTGACGGTGCTGGCCCTGCTCCTGGACGGACTGCTGGCCGCCGCGGTGTGGGCGTCGGTTCCCGGCGCCGGACGGCTGCGCCGGCGGCTGCCCCAGCCGCTCCTCGACGATGAGGCGCTTGTCGACGACGGGGTGAGACCGGAGTCACGTCCACAGCGCCGTACTCCCGACTACGGCGGCGGGGGACCGTCCCCTACGGTGGAGGGGTGGTGACTGCAGACGACGGTGCGACGGCCCGGGAGTGGCCCGCCATGCTGACGTGGCGCTCGCACGATTGCACGCGAATCGAATCGGTCCGGGTCAATCTCGCCGGGAATCGGATCAAGGCAACCGGCCGCATCGTGGCTGCGGCCACCGTCTCGAACCCGGCCTTCAGCGCCTCCTATGACCTGGTGACCGACGACAGCGGAGCGACCAAGCGGCTGTCGCTCGATATCACTCTGGCCGGACGCGATCGGCAGTTGTCGATCCACCGCGACGAGGAGAACATGTGGCTGGTCACCGATCATCAGGGACAGTCCCGCGACTCCTACGAGGGCGCCCTCGACGTCGACGTGGCGTTCAGCCCGTTCTTCAACGCGCTTCCCATCCGGCGGACCGGGCTGTATCGCGAGGCCGGCTCGATCAGCGTTCCGGTGGTCTACGTCCACCTGCCTGACCTGAACGTGACCGCCGAGACCATCAGTTACTCCAGTGCCGGGGCCGAAGGGGTCGACGGCATCAAAGTGCGCTCCCCGCTCTCCGACACCACCGTCGTCATTGACGGTGACGGGTTCATCGTCGACTACCCGGGCCTGGCAGAGCGGATCTGATCACCGCGCCGGCCCGGCCGGCCGCGGCGAGTTCCTCGCGCCAGTTCTCCTCGCCGAGCGCGATCGTCACGATCTCCGGGCGGGAGAAGCTCTCGAATCGGACCCGCGCGGCATGGCCGGCATCGACGAGTTCGGCGACGGAACCCCTGTTCGCCAACGACTCCCGGGCGTTGCGCAACACCGTCAGGACACGGTCCAGTGCGGGCAGCAGCTGATCGGCGTTTGATTCACACATGGCGCGAACCAGGTCCGGGTTGGTGCCGGCCACCCGGGTGCCGTCCCGGAATGATCCGGCCGCCAGCGCGAAGGCCAGTGGCACATCGCCGGCCTCGGCGGCCAGCGCCTCGGCGAGAACGTGCGGCAGGTGCGAGATGCTGGCGGCGGCCTCGTCGTGCTCGTCGGACTTCGCCGGGACCACCACCGATCCGCAGTCCAGCGCCAGCCGCATCACCTGTGACCAGACCGCGGCGTCGACGTGCTCATCGACGCCGACCACCCAGGGCGACCCGACGAACAGCCGCGCGTCGCCGGCTGCCCAACCGGAATGTGCGGTCCCGGCCATCGGGTGCCCGCCGACATAGCGGTCGAGCAGTCCGGCCGAGCGAACCTCGTCGAGGACCGGCCCCTTGACGCTGATGACATCGGTCAGCGCGCAATCCGGTGCGTCGGTCCTGATGTGGTTCAGCATCAGGCCGACCGCCGGCATCGGCACGGCGAGCACGATCAGCGCCCGGTGCTCGGCCGCCCAACGCAACGCCTCGGCGATCTGGGTGGTGGCTGCGAAGCCGTCGTTGCGCGCCGCCTGCACACCCTCGTTGGATCGGTTGTAGCCGAACGTCTCCCGGCCGGCCGCCGTCGCCGCCCGCATCAGTGACCCGCCGATCAGGCCCAGCCCCAGCACACACACGGGTGTCTTCGTCACGTTCCCAGGTTGGCACACCTACCCGCGTCCGCCGTCGAGGCGTGCTGGTCGCTGGTCAACTCACCCGCCCAGCGACTAGCGTATGCGGGCGTGGCAGGTCAACGGACGGAGCGCGAGCAGGGATCAGACCCTGCGGAGACCCCGTACGGTTTCGCCGTCGCCGTCGTGCATGAGAACGCCAAATGGCGCTGCGCGCCGATGAGCAGCAAGGCGTTGACCAGCCTTGCGGCTGCCGAGACCGAACTGCGGGAATTGCGCAGCGCCGGAGCCGTCTTCGGACTGCTCGACATCGACGACGAGTTCTTCCTGATCGTCCGTCCGGCGCCGGCGCGGACCCAGTTGCTGCTCTCCGATGCGACGGCCGCCCTGGACTACGACATCGCCGCCGAGGCGCTGGAGGCCCTCGACGTCGAAATCGCCCCGGAGGACCTCGAGGACAGAGACCCTTTCGAAGAGGGTGATCTGAGCGTGCTGGCCGATGTCGGACTGCCCGAAGCGGTGCTCAGCGTGATCCTCGACGAGACCGACCTCTATCCCGACGAGCAGTTGGGCCGCATCGCGCGGGAGATGGGCTTCGCCGAGGAATTGTCCGCAGTACTCGACCGCATGGATCGTTGACCCGCCCCATCGCGGACGGGCCCGACCCCATCCCGGAGGACGCCGCCCTGATCCGGGCTGCGATCGACGCGGCGCGCACGGCCGGTCCCGACGACGTTCCGATCGGTGCGGTCATCTTCGATGCCGAGGGTAGGGAGCTGGCCCGCGCCGCCAACGCCCGGGAAGCCCTCGGCGACCCGACCGCGCACGCCGAGATCCTGGCCCTGCGGGCCGCCGCCGGGCAGCTCGGCGACGGCTGGCGACTGGAGGGCGCCACCATCGCGGTCACGGTCGAGCCGTGCACGATGTGCGCCGGTGCGCTGGTGATGGCCAGGGTGGCCCGACTGGTGTTCGGGGCGTGGGAGCCCAAGACCGGAGCGGCCGGCTCGCTGTGGGACGTGGTGCGGGACCGCCGCCTGACGCACCGTCCACAGGTCCGCGGCGGGGTGCTTGCGGGTGAGTGCGCGGCCTTGCTGGAGGATTTCTTCAGCCGGCACCGTGATTTGGGCTAGGCGCCGTGATTTGGGCCAGTCGGGGCCGGGCCGTAGGATCCTCCCCGGTGGCGTGTCCGAGCGGCCTAAGGAGCACGCCTCGAAAGCGTGTGACGGGTAACCCCCGTCCGAGGGTTCAAATCCCTCCGCCACCGCCATCTTCACCCGGCTGAATATGT
>NZ_JAFMJZ010000017.1 GCF_017853185.1 Mycolicibacterium sp. | reverse complement strand
TCGAACTCACACTGCACGGGTTTTGAATCCGTTTCCTCTGCCAATTGGGATACGAGGGCGACTGGCGTGATTGCGCGGCCCTACGATACCCGGCTCGCGGTGGGACCCTGATCGCGCCACAATTACCGGATGACAGCCACCGACGAGCCGACCGCCCCGCGGCGGGTGCTGATCGCCGAGGATGAGGCCCTGATCCGGCTGGACCTCTCGGAGATGCTGCGCGAAGAGGGCTACGACGTGGTCGGAGAGGCCGGCGACGGCCAGGAGGCCGTCGAACTGGCCGAGGCCCTGCGGCCCGACCTGGTGATCATGGACGTCAAGATGCCCCGTCGCGACGGTATCGACGCCGCTTCCGAGATCGCCGCCAAGCGGATCGCGCCGATCGTCATCCTCACCGCCTTCAGCCAGCGTGAACTGGTGGAGAAGGCTCGCGACGCCGGGGCGATGGCCTATCTGGTCAAACCGTTCTCGGCCAGCGACCTGATCCCGGCGATCGAACTGGCGATGAGCCGGTTCGCCGAGATCACCGGATTGGAGAGCGAGGTCGCCGACCTCAACGAACGGCTGGAGACCCGCAAGCTGGTCGAACGGGCCAAGGGGATCCTGCAGGCCAAGCACGGTATGACCGAGCCCGAGGCGTTCAGTTGGATGCAGCGCGCCGCCATGGACCGGCGCACTTCCATGAAGCGCGTCGCCGAGGTGGTCCTGGAAACGCTGGATAGTTGAGCCGCGTCGATCACGCGCGGTTTTGCCCCCGGTTGGCTATGTTCTAGGCGAAGCGCCGCCTTTGCCGGCGCAGCCATTTACCCCTTACCCCGGAGGTGACACGTGGGCGCTAGCGCAACACGGCAAGCAATCGCGATGAGTTCGGCGGCCCTGCTGATGCTCGGCTTGGCGGCCTGTAGCCAGCAGCCCTCGGCGGACAAGGAGTCCTCGAAGGGCACCTCGGCCGCGCAGGGCACCTCGGAGGCCCCGACCGATCTGAAGATCGTCGAGCAGGTCCAGATCGACAACAACGGCGCGGCGGTCAAGGCCGACGCCGGTGTGGCCCCGGCCGACCCGGCCGGTGATGGCAAGGCGACCTGCGCCCCGGTGGCCATCGCCATGGCCGGCGCGCTCAACGGCCCCGACGCCGCGCTCGGCATCAACATCAAGAACGGTGTGCAGCTCGCGCTGGACAAGCACAACGCCGCCAACCCGGGCTGCCAGATCGAGCTCAAGACCTTCGACACCGAGGGCGACCCGCAGAAGGCGACGGCCATCGCCCCGCAGATCGTCGACGATGCAGCCATCGTCGGACTCGTCGGCCCGGCATTCTCCGGTGAGACCAAGGCCACCGGCGGCGTCTTCGACCAGGCCGGCCTGGTCTCCACCACCGCCTCGGCCACCAACGTGACGCTGTCCGAGCAGGGCTGGAAGACCTTCTTCCGCGGCCTGGCCAACGACGGCGTGCAGGGCCCGTCGGTCGCCAACTACCTGAAGAACACCGTCGGCGACAAGAAGATCTGCGTCGTCGACGACAGCACCGATTACGGCACCGGCCTTGCCAAGGCTGTGCGCGACACCCTCGGCCCGGTGGCCGATTCGGCGTGCAACATCTCGGTGAAGAAGGGCGACAAGGACTTCTCCGCCGCGGTGACCCAGGTCAAGGGTCAGTCGCCGGATTCGGTGTTCTACAGCGGCTACTACTCGGAGGCCGCGCCGTTCGTGCAGCAACTGCGCGACGCCGGCTTCGCGGGCAAGTTCGTCAGCGCCGACGGCACCAAGGATCCGGAGTTCGTCAAGCAGGCCGGCAACGCCTCGAAGGACGCCGTCCTGTCCTGCCCGTGCGGCCCGGCCTCTGCGGCCTTCGCTGACGAGTACACCAAGAAGTTCAACGCCGCCCCCGGCACCTACAGCACCGAGGGCTATGACCTCGGCGTGATCATGGCCAAGGGCATCGACTCCGGTGCCAACACCCGCGCCGCACTGCTCGACTTCGTCACGAAGTACGAGGGGCAGGGTGTGGCCCGCAAGTACCAGTGGAACGACAAGGGTGAGCTCACCACCACCCTGATCTGGATCTACAAGGTTCAGTAGGAAGCTTCGCGAGACGCGTCCGTGGCCCCCGACTTCGTGGGTCCCGGGCGCGTTCTCGTGAGAATGGACAACATGTGATCCAGGAGTGTGTCGGCCAGTACGTCTGCCTCGCCGGTGACATCGGCTTCAATGTCGAGAACCTGCGAAACGGCTTCTGGCAGTTCACCATCGACGGGCTCGCCTGGGGTGCGATCTACGCGCTGGTGGCCGTCGGCTACACCCTGGTCTTCGGTGTGCTGCGGCTGATCAACTTCGCGCACTCCGAGATCTTCATGCTCGGTATGTTCGGCGCCTACTTCTGTCTCGACAAGATCCTCGGCTTCACTCCGAGTGGAAACGCCTACAACCGCGGCGTGGGTTTGACCATCCTCTATCTGGGTATTGCCATGCTGTTCGCGATGGCGGTATCCGGGGCCGCGGCGGTCGGTCTGGAAGCGGTGGCCTACCGGCCGCTGCGAAGACGCAACGCCCGGCCGCTGACGTTCCTCATCACCGCGATCGGCATGTCGTTCGTGCTGCAGGAGTTCGTCCACTTCGTGCTGCCGCAGATCATCAAGGGCTACGGCGGAAGCAACGCGCAGCAGCCGATCATCCTGGTGCAGCCCAAAGTCCAGTTCCACGTATTCGGCGCCTCGGTCACCAACATCACCATCGTGATCGTTCTGGCTGCGCTGGTGCTCGCCCTGATGACCGACGTAGCGATCAACCGGACCAAGTTCGGCCGCGGCATCCGCGCGGTCGCCCAGGACCCGAACACCGCGACCCTGATGGGGGTGTCCCGGGAGCGGATCATCCTGACCACGTTCCTGATCGGCGGCATGCTGGCCGGGGCGGCCGCACTGCTCTACACGCTGCGCGTGCCGCAGGGCATCATCTACTCCGGCGGATTCCTGCTGGGCATCAAGGCGTTCTCCGCTGCGGTGCTCGGCGGCATCGGCAACCTGCGCGGTGCCCTGCTCGGCGGCCTGCTGCTGGGCGTCATGGAGAACTACGGTCAGGCTCTGTTCGGCACTCAGTGGCGTGACGTCGTCGCTTTCATCCTGCTCGTCCTCGTGCTGCTGATCCGCCCCACCGGCATCCTCGGTGAGAGCCTCGGAAAGGCCCGCGCATGAACGCCCTGCTGGCTCCCGGTGATGGCCTGCGCAACTGGTGGGCCGGTCTGTCCCGGGTGCAGAAGTGGGTGTTCGGTGTCATCGGCTTCGGACTGCTGGCGCTGCTGCCGCTGTACCCGCCGCCGTGGCTCAACACCCCTGGCATCAGCCTCGGTGGCACCCTGGCCCAGTTCGCGATGGTCGCCATCATCGCCATCGGCCTCAACGTGGTGGTGGGCCAGACCGGACTCCTCGACCTCGGCTACGTCGGTTTCTACGCGGTCGGCGCCTACACGGTCGCTTTGCTCACCAGTCCGGACAGTCCGTGGAACAAGGTGGGGGAGAACGGCTTCCTGAGCGAGAAGTGGGCCTGGCTGGCGTGTGTTCCCATCGCCATGACCGTGACCGCATTGGCCGGGCTGATCCTCGGTATCCCGACCCTGCGGTTGCGCGGGGACTACCTGGCGATCGTCACCCTCGGTTTCGGCGAGATCATCCGGTTGCTGGCCGACAACCTCTCCAGCGTCACCAATGGGCCGCGCGGTCTCAACGAGGTCGCCTACCCGCACATCGGTGAGAGTGCCAAGTTGCCCAATGGTGTCTTCTCCAGCGGCAACTCGTCCGGCCATGCCAATTACGGAACCTGGTGGTTCTGGCTTGGCCTGATCCTGATGGTCGCCATCCTGCTGCTGGTCGGCAACCTCGAACGCAGCCGCGTCGGGCGTGCCTGGGTGGCGATCCGTGAGGACGAGGATGCCGCAGAAGTCATGGGCGTCAACACCTTCCGGTTCAAACTGTGGGCATTCGTGATCGGCGCCGCCATCGGCGGGCTCTCCGGTGCGCTCTACGCCGGCCAGGTGCAGTACGTGGCCCCGCCGACGTTCAACATCATCAACTCGATGTTGTTCCTGTCGGCGGTGGTCCTCGGCGGCCAGGGCAACAAGCTCGGCGTCATCTTCGGCGCGTTCGTCATCGTGTACCTGCCGAACCGCTTGCTCGGTGTGCAGTTCATGGGCCTGAACCTCGGCGACCTGAAGTACCTGTTCTTCGGTCTGGCTCTGGTGGTGCTGATGATCTTCCGCCCGCAGGGATTGTTCCCGGTTCGCCAGCAGTTGCTCGCCTACGGCAAGTCCGCGCGCCGCCTGCTGGCTTCCGCTGACGACAGCAAGGCCGCCTGATGAGCGAACCCCTGATCGACGAGCAGATGGCGGCGCTGAACCGCGAGGTGAACGTCGCCGAGGGCGAGACGCTCCTGCAGGCGACCGATCTCACGGTGAAGTTCGGTGGTCTCACCGCGCTGGACGCGGTGAGTTTCTCGATCAAGCGCGGCGAGATCCTCGGACTGATCGGGCCGAACGGCGCCGGCAAGACGACCTGCTTCAACGCCATGACCGGGGTGTACCGGCCCACGTCCGGGTCGGTGACCTTCGACGGCTCCCCGCTGGGCAAGCTCAAGCGCCACCAGATCACCCGCCTCGGCATCGCCCGGACCTTTCAGAACATCCGGTTGTGGGGCGAGATGACCGCACTGGAGAACGTCATCGTGGGTACCGATGCCCGGCACCACACGTCGGTGCCCGGCGCACTGGTGCGCACCCCCCGGCATCGCCGCGAGGAGCGTTCCGCCATCGAGAAGGCAGCTGCACTGCTGCAGTTCGTCGGTATCGCTCACCGCGGCGAGGAGAAGGCCAAGAACCTGCCCTACGGGGATCAGCGCCGCCTGGAGATCGCCCGTGCGCTGGCCACCGAGCCCAAGCTGCTCTGCCTCGATGAGCCCGCCGCCGGATTCAATCCGCGCGAGAAGGAGTCGCTGGTCGAATTGATCCGGGCGATCCGCGAGGACGGGTACACGGTGCTGCTGATCGAGCACGACATGCGACTGGTCATGGGTGTCACCGATCGGATCGTGGTGCTGGAGTTCGGCCGCAAGATCGCCGACGGACTGCCTGCCGAGATCCGTGAGGATCCTGCGGTTATCGCCGCCTATCTGGGGGTGCCCGATGACGAGGTCTGATGCGGTGATGAGCGTCTCGCGCGAAGAGCAGAAGGTGCCGCTCCTTGAAATTCGCGACGCCGTCGTGCACTACGGCAAGATCGAAGCGCTGCACGGTGTTTCGCTGGTGGTGCGTGACGGTGAACTGGTGACGTTGCTCGGCTCCAACGGTGCCGGCAAGACCACGCTCATGCGCGCCATCTCGGGACTGCGGCCGCTGACGTCGGGATCGATCTGGTTCGACGGCCGGGACATCACCCGTGTCAAGGCCTACCGCCGGGCGATTGAGGGACTGGTGCAGGCACCGGAAGGCCGAGGGGTGTTCCCCGGTATGACGGTCACCGAGAACCTCGAGATGGGTTGCTACGGTCGCAAATTCGAGACGAAGGCTGCCCACGACGAGCGGATGGACTGGGTGTTCACGACCTTCCCGCGACTGGCCGAACGACGCAAGCAGGTCGGCGGAACGCTGTCCGGCGGTGAGCAGCAGATGCTCGCGATCGGCCGTGCGCTGATGGCCAGGCCCCGCGTTCTGCTGCTCGATGAGCCGTCGATGGGACTGGCGCCGATGGTGATCTCGCAGATCTTCGCGATCATCGCCGAGATCAACAAGGCCGGCACCACCGTCCTACTGGTCGAGCAGAATGCCCAGCAGGCGCTGAGCCGCTCTGACCGCGCCTACATCCTGGAGACCGGTTCGGTCACCCGCGAGGGTCCGGCGCGGGAATTGCTGGCCGACGACAGTATTCGCGCGGCCTACCTCGGCGTGGCCTGACGGCTGTGTGCCGCTGAGCGTTTGGCGTTCTTGGCACCTCGATGAGCGGCGGCGGAAGCGGGCTTCTTGCTGCTGCGAGTCGTGACCGCTGCGCGTGCAGTCTTGACGGTTTCCGTGCGTGCGGCACCTGCGGGTGTTCGCGCCGCGGCCGCTGGCGCCGTCATGAAACCCAGTGCCGACCCCAGCGCGGTGAAGGCATCCTGCACGGGTTTCAACGGCGTCTCGAAGAAGGATGTGAGGCCGATTCCCAGGGCATCGATCAGCGGGATCTGAACGGCCCAGTTGTTAATCCCCGAGGCGTACACCGCCGCCCACATCCCCACAAACAGGCTCTTCGCCAACGTAAGGGGAAAGGCCGCGAACCAGATGGCGGCTTGGGTGACGGTCCGGACCACATCAGCGGCCCGGTTCCCGATCTCGATGGGGGTGGCGATCGCCGCGGCGGTTCGCGCTGCGGCGGGAGTCGCGGGAGGGGTGATCACACCCAGTGACTCGCCCAGCTTGGTGAAGGCGTTCTGCACCGCGTAAGTCGGGAGACTGACGAACAGCTGCAGACCGCTGCCGAGCAACTGGTCCAGTCGGAGGGTCGGGAAGCCGGCATTGCGGAAGGCGTCAGCCCACAACACCACTCCGACACTGGCCGGAAGAGTGATCGGGAAGGCGGCGAACCACGCCGCCGCCCCGACGACCGCAATGGCGGCATTGGCGAGGTCGGTCAGAACGGTGTCGGATACCTGCAAATGGACCGACGCCACCTCGGTGCGCAGGTGCTGCAGATTCGGCTCGAACGGCTGCACGCCGATCGACGTGAACGTCAACGCAGCGCAGATTGCTGCAGATTCGGCAATGGCCGGAATTCGAGCTCCCGATATTCGCATGGGTCCCCCTAGCCTGCGATTAGCTAGAGAATAACCCTTCCCATACCGATAGTCTCTATTTGCTGGACGGTGATGTCAGCTCGCGCCGGCGGCGATCGCCTCGTTGACCTCGATAACCCGGCTGGCCATCTCGGCGTGCGCCTGGTCGAGCTGTTCGGCCTGGTCCTCGTCGGCCTTCATCAGGCCGTCGATGTCGGAGTCGGCCAGTCCGTGAACGCCCATCTCCGTGAACGCGTTCTGGACCTTGGGCCCCCACAGTCCGATGTCTTTGACGATCGGCACGATCCGGCTGAACAGGTGCGAGCGGAACTGGATCATCAGTGGTGAGCTGTCCACCCACGTCGCGCACTCCTTGGCGTTGAGGCCGAGCGTCTCGAACACCTCTTCACCGCGGAACCTGTCGCGCATCAGATAGCAGGCCTCGACAACGAAGTCCTCGCGCTCGTCACGCTCTTTATCGGTCAGATTCGCGTAGTAGTCCTTCAGCGAGATCCGGCCGAAGGCCACATGCCGCGCCTCATCCTGCATGACGTAGGCGAGCAATTGCTTGGCCAGCGAGCCGGGCGCCGCGATGTCGCGCATGGTGCCGAAGGCGGCCAGCGCGAGACCTTCGATGAGAACCTGCATTCCGAGATACGGCATGTCCCAACGGGAGTCGTTCAGGGTGTCCTGCAGCAGGACGGAGAGGTTGGGGTTGATCGGGTAGACCAGGCCGACCTTCTCCTGGAGGAACTTCGCGAACGCCTCCACATGCCGGGCCTCGTCCATGGTCTGGGTGGCCGCATAGAACTTCGCATCCATGTCGGGTACGACCTCGACGATCTTGGCGGCGCAGATCAGCGCGCCTTGCTCGCCGTGCATGAACTGCGAGAGGTTCCAGGCCTGATTGTGCTGGCGGAACTCGGCGCGACGCTTCTCGTCGGCGGACTCCCAGACCGGGCTGCCGAACAACGGGTGAAATTCATCCGGAATCCCGATCGGGTTGTTCGGGTCGACGTCCAGCGACCAGTCGATACGGGACTCGGCATCCCACTGCTTGTCCTTGCCCTTCTGATAGAGCGACAGCAGGCGGGCGCGGCCCTCGTCGTACTCCCACGTGAACCGCGCGTCACCGACGCTGGGCACCTCCCATGAATAGGGGTCGGGTACCTCGGTGTACTTGTCCTTCGTGGTCATGCAGGCCGCCTCTCACATGGGAAAACCGTCGTGTGATCAGTATCACACGACGATACTCGTCCAGGGTTTGGGGCGTCGAACGCGTTGCTGTGGCGGCTTAGCGGGCGCTGCGAGCTGCGGCGGCGCGCTTCGAGGCCGCGGGTCCCGACTTAACGGCGACAGCGGCCTTCTTCGCGGAACGCACCGACGCCGCCGGGGCGGCAGGGGCCGTCGAGGCGCGCTTGGCGGCCGCGGCGGGCCGGACGGCGGCAGCCATGCCGATGGGGAAGTGCAGCAACTGCAGCTGGGTGTAGTTCATCGACAGTCCGATGTTGGCGAAGCCGGTGGTCAGCAGGACGTTCGGCGCGGTGAAGAAGAAGCCAATCCCTTGCAGCGGACTAGCCGCCACGGATGCCTGGGTGCCGCTGGTTGCGTTCTGTGCCAGGCTCGCGACCAGGCCGCCGATCACGCTGAGCGGCAAGGTGATTGGGAAGGCCGCGTACCACAGCGCTGCGGCGGCGATGCTCAGTGCGTTCTTGACGACCTCGGTCACCATCTGCACGGGGTCGATGGCGGCTGCGGCGGCTGCGACGGTGGCTGTGACAGACGGCGTCACCGCGGCCGGGGGCACCGCTGCGGCGGCGCTGACCGTCAGTGCCTGCAACTGCACCGCCGCGAATTCGGTACGGAGGCCGGCGCCCAGATCGGCGTTCCGGATTCCGGCACCGGTGAGGGTCGCGGCGGTCAGCACCGCGGCGATACCGGCGGCGGTCAACGGTTGGATGGCGCGTGCGTTCATGATTCCCCTAGCAGCAGCTTTCCTGCGATCCTACCGTTACCTACCGAGGGTCGAAATCAGCTGATCAGGAAGCGTTTCACCCGCGATGTCGCCCCCGAGACGAGTTCCAGCCGGCTTTTCGGCACTCCGAGGTGGTCGGCCAGCACCTTGGTAACGGCCTCGGTGGCCTTGCCCTCGATTGCCCGCTCCCGGACGTACACCGTGAGCGAACCGTCCTCCGCCGTCTCGACCAGCGGGCCTTTCTTGCTGCCCGGCTTGACCTGCACGACCACGACGGTCGATTCAGATCCGGCCACCTAGCGCGCCACGATCACCGATGAGCCGTGGCCGAACAGACCCTGGTTAGCGGTAACGCCGACCTTCGCGCCTTCGACCTGACGGCCGGTGGCCTGACCACGCAGCTGCCAGGTGAGCTCGCAGACCTGCGCGATCGCCTGGGCCGGGATCGCCTCACCGAAGCAGGCCAGCCCGCCGGAGGCATTGACCGGAATCCGCCCGCCGACGGCGGTCGCGCCCGAGCGCAACAAATGCTCGGCCTCACCCTTGGCGCACAGGCCGAGGTGTTCGTACCAGTCGAGTTCCAGCGCGGTGGACAGGTCGTAGACCTCAGCCAGGCTCAGGTCCTCGGGTCCGATGCCGGCTTCGGCGTACGCGACGTCGAGGATGTGGTCCTTGAACACCCGCTCCGCACCAGGGACCACGGCGGTGGAATCCGTTGCGATATCGGGGAGTTCGGGCAGATATTGCGGGTACTCGGGCGTCGCGCAGGACACCGCACGCACTGCCGGTACCCCGGCGACTGATCCGAGGTGCTTCTCGGCGAAGGCCTTGCTCGCGACAATCACGGCGGCCGCACCGTCAGAGGTCGCGCAGATGTCCAGCAGTCGCAGCGGCTCGGACACCACGGGGCTGGCGAGTACGTCCTCGATCGAAGACTCCTTGCGGTAGCGCGCATTCGGGTTGTTCAGCCCGTGCCGGGAGTTCTTGACCTTCACCGCGGCGAAGTCCTCCAGCGTCGCGCCGTACAGATCCATCCGGCGTCGCGCCAGCAGTGCGAAGTAGACGGTGTTGGTGGCACCGATCAGATGGAAGCGCTGCCAGTCCGGGTCGTTGCGGCGTTCGCCGCCGACTGGGGCGAAGAACCCCTTCGGGGTGGTGTCCGCGCCGACCACCAATGCCACATCGCACAGTCCGGCCAGGATCTGGGCCCGCGCGGACTGCAGGGCCTGCGAGCCGGAGGCGCAGGCGGCGTAACTCGAGGACACCGGGATACCGGTCCAGCCCAGCTTCTGAGCGAACGTCGCTCCGGCGACGAAGCCCGGGTAGCCGTTGCGGATGGTGTCGGCGCCGGCGACGAATTGGATCTCGCGCCAGTCCAGGCCCGCGTCGCGCAGGGCCGCGCGCGCGGCCACGACGCCGTACTCGGTGAAGTCACGTCCCCACTTGCCCCACGGGTGCATGCCCGCACCCAGGATGTAGACCGGATCGGGCGCGCTCATCGGGCGATCCTCCACGCGTAGACGCTGTGTGTGACGCCGTCGTCATCGCTGTAGAGCGGCATCGTCGTCAGTTCCATCTCCATGCCGACCTTCAGATCGGCGGCCAGGGTGCCCGCGACGACCTTGCCCAGCACGATGATCCCCTCCTGGGCGAGCTGGACGGCGGCGACCGCGAACGGCTGGAACGGGTCTGACTGCGGGTAGGGAGGCGGCGGCTGGTACCGGTTCTCGGTGTAGCTCCACAGCGTGCCGCGCCGGGAGAGCGCCACCGGCTCCAGCTCGTCCGACGCACAGGCCGGATTGGGGCAGTTGCCCGCCCGGGGCGGGAAGACGTAGGTGCCGCACAGCGGGCACCGGGCGCCGGTTAGATGCGCGACGCCGGAATCGTCGAAGGACCACCAGCCGTCGACGGCCGCGAGCTCGGTCATACCTGACACAAGTCGCAGCGTAGCCGTGCCTAGAGTAAGGGCGTGACCGAGACGCCGACGTTGATGCTGCTGGACGGCAACTCGCTGGCGTTCCGAGCCTTCTACGCGCTGCCGGCGGAGAACTTCAAGACCAAGAACGGCCTGACCACCAATGCGGTGTACGGCTTCACCGCGATGCTGATCAACCTGCTGCGCGACGAGGCGCCCACCCACATCGCGGCCGCCTTCGACGTCTCCCGGCAGACCTTCCGCGCCGAGCGCTACCCGGAGTACAAGGCCACCCGCAGCGCCACCCCGGACGAGTTCCGCGGTCAGATCGACATCACCAAGGAAGTCCTCAACGCTCTGGGTATCACCGTGCTCGCCGAGCCGGGCTACGAGGCCGACGACCTGATCGCCACGCTGGCAACCCAGGCCGACGAATCCGGCTACCGGGTGCTCGTCGTCACCGGCGACCGCGACTCACTGCAACTGGTCAACTCCAACATCACCGTGCTGTACCCGATCAAGGGTGTCAGCACCCTGACCCGCTACACCCCGGACGCCGTCCAGGAGAAGTACGGCCTGACCCCCGAGCAGTACCCGGACTTCGCCGCCCTGCGTGGTGACCCCAGCGACAACCTGCCCGGAATCCCTGGCGTGGGGGAGAAGACCGCCGCCAAGTGGATCGTCGAGTACGGCTCGCTGCAGGGCCTGGTCGACAACGTCGACACCGTGCGCGGCAAGGTCGGGGATTCGCTCCGGGAGAACCTTTCCACCGTGGTGCTCAACAGTGAGCTGACCCAACTGGTGCGCGACGTTCCGCTGGCGCAGACCCCCGACACCCTGCGGCTGCTGCCGTGGGACCGCGATCAGATCCACCGGCTGTTCGATGATCTCGAGTTCCGGGTGCTGCGGGACAGGTTGTTCGACACCCTCACCACTGTCGAACCCGAGGTCGAGGAGGGCTTCGACGTTCGCGGTGGCGCACTGGTACCGGGCACCGTCGGCGAGTGGCTCACCCGGCACGCGTCCTCGGGTGGACGGTGCGGGATGGCGGTGGTCGGCAGTCACGCCGTCTACGACGGTGACGCCACCGCGCTGGCGATCGCCACGCCCGACGGTGAGGGCGCCTACATCGACACCGCCACCGTGACACCCGAGGATGAGTCCGCGCTGGCGGCCTGGCTGGCCGACGCCACGCAGCCGAAGGCGCTGCACGAGGCCAAGATCGCCATCCATGATCTGGCAGGCCGGGGCTGGACACTGTCCGGGGTGACCTCCGACACCGCGCTGGCGGCGTACCTGGTGCGACCGGGGCAGCGCAGCTTCGCACTCGATGATCTGTCGCTGCGGTACCTGCGCCGCGAGCTTCGGGCGGAAAGCCAAGAGCAGCAACAACTCTCACTCCTGGATGACGCCGAAGGCGTCGATGATCAGGCGGTGCAGACGCTCATCCTGCGGGCCCGGGCGGTCGCCGATCTGGCCGACGCCCTGGACGAGGAGCTGGCCAAGATCGAGTCCGCGCCACTGCTCGGCGAGATGGAACTGCCGGTCCAGTCGGTGCTGGCGACCATGGAGACCACCGGCATCGCCGTCGACGTCGGCAAGCTCGAATCGCTGCAGAGCGAGTTCGGCGACCAGATCCGCGACGCTGCCGAGGCGGCTTACGCGGTGATCGGCAAGCAGATGAACCTCGGCTCACCGAAACAGTTGCAGGTGGTGCTCTTCGACGAACTCGGCATGCCGAAGACCAAGAAGACCAAAACCGGTTACACCACCGACGCCGACGCCCTGCAGTCGCTGTTCGACAAGACCGGCCATCCGTTCCTCGAGCATCTGCTGGCGCACCGCGACGCCACCCGACTGAAGGTCACCGTCGACGGCCTGCTGAAGTCGGTCGCCGCCGACGGCCGGATCCACACCACCTTCAACCAGACCATCGCCGCGACCGGACGGCTGTCGTCCACCGAGCCCAATCTGCAGAACATCCCGATCCGCACCGAGGCGGGCCGGCGAATCCGCGACGCCTTCTGCGTCGGGGACGGTTACGCCGAACTGATGACGGCGGACTACAGCCAGATCGAGATGCGGATCATGGCCCACCTCTCCAAGGACGAGGGACTCATCGAGGCCTTCCGGACCGGCGAGGATCTGCACACCTTCGTCGCCTCCCGCGCATTCGGCGTCCCGATCGGCGAGGTGAACGCCGAACTGCGCCGCCGGGTCAAGGCGATGTCCTACGGCCTGGCCTACGGATTGAGCGCCTACGGCCTGTCCCAGCAGCTCAAGATCTCCACCGAGGAGGCCAAGGAGCAGATGGACGCCTACTTCGACCGGTTCGGCGGAGTTCGCGATTATCTGCTGGCCGTGGTGGAGCAGGCCCGCAAGGACGGCTACACCTCGACGGTGCTGGCCCGTCGCCGCTATCTGCCGGAACTGGACAGCAGCAACCGTCAGCTCCGCGAGGCCGCCGAACGCGCCGCGCTCAACGCCCCGATCCAGGGCAGCGCCGCCGACATCATCAAGGTCGCGATGATCGGCGTGGACGCCGCGCTGCGTTCGGGTGGCCTGAAGTCGCGGCTGCTGCTGCAGGTGCACGACGAGTTGTTGCTCGAGGTGGCACCGGGCGAGCGCGAGGCCGTGGAGCAACTGGTGCGCGACCGGATGGGCGGGGCGTACCCGCTAGACGTCGCACTGGAGGTCTCAGTGGGGACCGGACCGACCTGGGACGCGGCGGCGCATTAGTCGCCGCCCATGCGGCTCCGGCGGCCCACTAGACCGTGGTGCCGCAGAGCGCGGCTACCTTGCCGCGTTGCGAGCGGCGGCCGGCCGGACGGGCTTCACGGCGGCAGCGCCGCCGATGCGGAAGCTGTTGATCGCCAGCCCCGGACCCACCTTGGACACTGACTGGCCGTTCTGGAAGATCGTCCCGGCCAGGGCGAAGGGGCCAGGTCCGGCGGTCACTGTGTTCCCGGAGCCGAGAATGTCGAATCCCGCGGTGTTGTTGCCGGCTGACGCGCCACCGGTCACGGTGTTGCCGGTACCGCCGAACGTGATCGCCAGGTTGTTGTTGGCGCCCACGGTTCCCGCCTGCAAGATGCTTGAACTGCCGAACACGTTCAGGGCGCCATTGCTGTTGGAGCCGGTGGCGGTCAGTTGATTGTTTGCGCCGGCGATGTTGGTGACGCTGTTCTGGAAGCCGCCGCCGGTCAGCGCGGTGTTGTTGCTGCCCAACCAGTTTCGGGCGCTGTCCAGCGTGCCGCCGACCACCGTGACGGTGTTCGTGTTGCCGAGCAGCGACGTGGCGATGTTGCCGGCGCCCGACGTGGCGGTGACAGCGTTGTCGCTGCCGAAGAAGTTGGTGGCGCTGTTGGCGTTGCCGGTGTCCGTTGTCACGGTGTTGCCGTTGCCGAAGAAGTTGCGCCCGACGTTACCGAGGCCACCATTCCCGATCACGGTGTTGCCGTTGCCGAAGAAGTTGAACGACCGGTTGAAAAAGCCGGCGCCGGAGTCCACCGTGTTGTCGTCTCCGCCCACATTGAAGGCGAGGTCCAGAGTTCCCTGTGAACTGACCTCGTGCGATCCCGCCGAACTGGCCCGTCCAAAGAGGTTCGCGGCGAGGTTGCCGATCCCCGCGGCAGTGACGGTGTTGAGCGCCGGCGACCCGAAGCCCAGGTTGAGAGCGATGTTGAGCCCGAGGTTGCCGAGTGTTCCAGAGCCCTGTGTCGTCGCGGAGCCGTTGCTGCCCACCTGAGTGGCGATGCCGAACACGCCATTCGCTGTGGCAGTCGCCGTGTCACCGAGTGCGGTCGCGAAGGTGAACGCGTCGCCGGTCTGGGAGATCGCGTTGGTTCCCAACGCGATGGCCGCCCCGAAAACTCCGTTGGCCGTGGCCGTGGCGCCGCTGCCGATGGCGATGGCGATGCTCAACGGCGAGCTGGTGCAGCCGCCCCCATTGCCGATCCCGAAGAACGACGCGCAGGTCGCGTTTGCGGCAGGCGCAACGCCGAGGCCGGTGCCGGCCATGGCGGCGGCACAGGCGCCGGCGGCCAGGAACGCGGTGACGGAGTGACGGGCGGTCAGACTGCGTGAGGTCATGTTCATCCTGTGCTTTGCTGTGATGTCCTACGGGGGCGTGGGGGTCATTGAACACCACCGCAGGAATCACAGCAAACGTTCAGCTGGTGTGGCTACCGGGGCGTGACCGAGCGGGCGGCGAGATTCGCCAGCACCGGTAGAGCCGCGGTCCGAGCCGCTACTACTCGCTGGACCTCGTCGTTCTGCAGGGCGAACACCCGCTCGTCACCGAAACCGCGGTCGATCCGGTCCCGGACGTAGGCCAGTTCGACCACCTGCAGTGCGAACCGCTTCACCGCGGTGCGGGCACCCCGGCCGCCGAGACGCGCCGCCGCCGCGATCGCCGCTTTTCGGGTGGTCATCGAAGCCAGCCAGGACGCCTCGGGTGGCGAGATCAGCCCCGACGCCACCATCCCGGGCAGCTTGTCGGCCACGATCCGCTGCTCGCGACGCCGGCTGTGCACCGCCAGGACGATTGCCAGCACGAAGATCGGCATCATCCACAGCACGTAAATGCCCAGATACGCCTTGGCGCCCAGCAGCGCCGAGCCGTTCCACAGCCCGTGCATGAAAGAGGCGCCGAGATAGCCGATCAGCACGCAGAGCGCCTTGGTCAGCGGATTGCGCTGTTTGAGGGCGTAGTAGACGCCGATTCCGGTCATCGTGGTGAACAGCGGGTGGGCGAACGGCCCGAGCACCAGACGCATGCCGGCGATGGCCAGCGATCCGCCCAGCGTCTCGCCGCTGGCGATATAGAAGATGTTCTCCAGCCAGGCGAAACCGGCGGCGGTGATCCCGGCGTAGACCAGGCAGTCGGTCAGGGTGTTGAGCTCGTTGCGGCGCCTGCCGGTCAGCATCAGCAACAGGAAGGCACCCTTGGCCGCCTCTTCGATCAGCGGGGCACCGATGGCGCCGGTGGTGAAGCTGATCTCGTCATCACCGGTGTCGAAAGCCTGCCCGAAGAGGTGTTCGGCCAGCACGGAGAGCACGACCGCCACCGAGGCGCCCCAGAGGAACGCCATGATCAGCAGCCTCGGCGGCTCGGGCTCCCAGCGGTCCAGCCACAGATAACACAGCAGGACGCAGGTCATCGCGGTACTCGACAGCGTGAATCCCAGGATGCTGCCGCCGGGGTTGGTCGCGGTCAGCAGTGTGAGGATCAGCGCGGCGAGGGTGCCCAGACCGAAGATGGCGGCGAGCGGCGCACCGACTTTGCGGGTCGGCATCGGATACGGCGGTCCGAAGCTGCTCAGGGCTGTGGCGTACGGCACCAGTGGAGAGTAGCTGGGCCCAGCACCCGGGTTTGGCCAGCTAGCACCCTGTCAAGTAAGCTCAGACGGTTCCCGAACACCGGGAACGGCATCGCTAAACACCTGTCCCTTCGATCAACCCTGTCCGGAGCAACCCAACATATGCCTTCCACCATCACCTCGCCGCAAGTAGCCATCAACGACATTGGCACTGCCGAGGACTTCCTCGCCGCTATCGACAAGACCATCAAGTACTTCAACGATGGCGACATCGTCGAGGGGACCATCGTCAAGGTGGACCGGGATGAGGTTCTGCTCGACATCGGCTACAAGACCGAAGGTGTGATCCCTTCACGCGAGCTGTCCATCAAGCACGACGTCGACCCCAACGAGGTCGTCTCCGTCGGCGATGCGATCGAAGCCCTGGTCCTCACCAAGGAGGACAAGGAAGGCCGCCTGATCCTGTCCAAGAAGCGCGCCCAGTACGAGCGCGCCTGGGGCACCATCGAGGAGCTCAAGGAGAAGGACGAGGCCGTCAAGGGCACCGTCATCGAGGTCGTCAAGGGCGGCCTGATCCTCGACATCGGCCTGCGCGGCTTCCTGCCCGCCTCCCTGGTCGAGATGCGACGCGTCCGCGATCTGCAGCCGTACATCGGCAAGGAGATCGAGGCCAAGATCATCGAGCTGGACAAGAACCGCAACAACGTCGTTCTGTCCCGCCGCGCCTGGCTCGAGCAGACCCAGTCCGAGGTCCGCAGCGAGTTCCTCAACCAGCTGGTCAAGGGTGCCGTCCGCAAGGGCGTCGTCTCCTCGATCGTCAACTTCGGCGCCTTCGTCGACCTCGGTGGGGTCGACGGCCTGGTGCACGTCTCCGAGCTGTCCTGGAAGCACATCGATCACCCGTCTGAGGTCGTGCAGGTCGGCGACGAGGTCACCGTCGAGGTCCTCGACGTCGACATGGACCGCGAGCGGGTTTCGCTGTCGCTCAAGGCGACTCAGGAAGATCCGTGGCGCCACTTCGCCCGCACCCACGCCATCGGCCAGATCGTGCCCGGCAAGGTCACCAAGCTGGTTCCGTTCGGCGCGTTCGTGCGGGTCGAGGAGGGCATCGAGGGTCTGGTGCACATCTCCGAGCTGGCTGAGCGCCACGTCGAGGTCCCGGACCAGGTGGTCGCCGTCGGTGACGACGCGATGGTCAAGGTCATCGACATCGACCTCGAGCGTCGCCGCATCTCGCTGAGCCTCAAGCAGGCCAACGAGGACTACACCGAGGAGTTCGACCCGTCGAAGTACGGCATGGCCGACAGCTACGACGAGGCCGGCAACTACATCTTCCCGGAGGGCTTCGACTCGGAGACCAACGAGTGGCTCGAGGGCTTCGACAAGCAGCGCGCCGAGTGGGAGGCCCGCTACGCCGAGGCCGAGCGTCGGCACAAGATGCACACCACGCAGATGGAGAAGTTCGCCGCTGCCGATGCTGCTGCCGCCCTCGAGGAGCGCACGTCCAGCTCCACGACGTCAAGCAGCCCGGGTGTGGAGGAGTCGGCCGGCGGTTCGCTGGCCAGCGACGCCCAGCTGGCCGCGCTGCGCGAGAAGCTGGCCGGTAACGCCTAGTCTTCTCGACTGACTGCGAGTGGAACCACGCATCGGGCCTACCGGCTCGGTGCGTGGTTTCTTTCTTGAGGGGACATCATGCTGCGCATCGGTCTGAGTGGTGGCATCGGCGCCGGGAAGTCAACGGTGTCAAGGACTTTCGCCGAATGCGGCGGCGTCGTCGTCGACGGTGACGTCATCTCCCGCGAGGTGGTGGAGCCCGGAACAGAGGGGCTGACCGCCCTCGTCGAGCACTTCGGTCAGGAGATCCTGCTTCCCGACGGTGCGCTGAACCGTCCGGCTCTGGCCTCGATCGCATTCAGTGACGAGGCGAAGCGGCAGGCGCTCAACGGCATCGTGCATCCTCTGGTGGCGCACCGCCGCTCCGAACTGATCGCCGCCGCCGCCGAGGATGCGGTGATCATCGAGGACATCCCACTGCTGGTGGAGTCGCAGATGGCACCGCTGTTCCCGTTGGTGGTGATGGTCCACGCCGACGAAGAGGTGCGGGTGCGTCGGCTGATCGAGTACCGCGGCTTCTCCGAGGACGACGCCCGGGCCCGGATCGCCGCCCAGGCGACAGCGGAACAGCGCCGCGCGGTGGCCGACGTCTGGCTGGACAACACCGGCAGCGAGGGCCAACTCGTGGAGCAGGCCCGCGACCTCTGGTACCAGCGCATCGTCCCGTTCGCCCACAACGTCGCCACCCGGAAACCGGTCGCCGACCCGACAGCCGTGGTCGCCGCCGATCCTGGCTGGGCGGATCAGGCCACCCGGATCATCGCCAGACTGAAGACCGCCTGCGGTCACCGGGCGGTGCGCATCGACCACACCGGTTCGACGGCCGTGGCCGGTCTCGACGCCCGCGACATCATCGACGTCCAGATCACCGTCGCCGCGCTGGACGTCGCCGACGAACTCGCCGACAACCTGCTGCAGGCCGGCTATCCCAGGGTCGATTCCATCACGGCGGACACTGCCCTGGCGGGGCGAGATGAGCTGTGGCACAAGAGGTTTCACGCTTCCGCCGATCCGGGACGGCCGACGCACATCCACATCAGAGTCGACGGCAGCCCCAATCAGCGCTTCGCGCTGATGTTCACCGACTGGCTCAACGCCAATCCGGCGGCCAGGTCTGAGTATCAGGAGTTCAAGCGTCGGCGGTCCGGTTCGCCGGGGGACTGGTTCGCTGCCGCCTACCCGCGGGCGCAGTCGTGGGCGCAGGGCGCCGGCTGGACTACCTGACCGCTGTGACGGGTAGCGGTTCGATCGCGGTGCCGTCCAGCACCACCGGCGGACCGCCCGGCAGATTGTCCAACGGTGCGCCGCAGTTCATCGCCCCGTAGTCCGGATCGTTGCGGACCGGGGTGAGCCGTGGGCTGATGAACTGGCTGGCCTGGGTGACGACTTCATCGTCGACCAGGATCTCGCAGGTCAGGTTGGCCGAGTACGGCCACTGAATGGAGATCCGCATGCCGGCCTGTTTGGGATCGGTCAGCACGCCGGTGGCCTCGAAGGTGCGGCCCGGCAACATCATCGGATTTGCGCTGTTGGCCTCGGTGTCACTGATCCGGTAGTAGATCTCGGCGCCGCGCGCGATTCCGTCGACCCGGGCCCGGTAGGTGATGTTGTGCTGCTGGATCTCATCGGCGGTGGCAGCCGCCGGGGCAAGACCGGCCGCCAACGTGACAATCGCGCCAACCGTCACCATGCGTCTCGCCTGTCCCACGGGGCTCGACATTACGCCTGCCGCCAGGTCAGGTCCACGCCGGTGCCGGCCAGCCAGGCGTTCAGGTCGTGGCCGTGCGCAGCCAGCCCGGAGACCGTGGAAAACGCCGTGTTCAGGGCGGATTCCGCGGTACGGCCGTCCAGCAGGCCGGCGTCGTGCGCCTCGAGGAGTTCGTCGACGTCGGTCACCTCGGTTCCGGTTCCGGTGCGCACCACCAGGTCGAGATAGTGGTCCTCGGCCTCCCAACGGTCGGCGCCGGCGGTGATCCGACCGATGTCGAGGTAGTAGTCCTGGTCCCGCTCGTAGCCCGGGTTGAAGTGGAAGACGTTCGCTCGCAGGCCCAGATCCGGGAGCAGCCAGGACTCGAGGTAGTGGAACTGGGGCCGGCCCGGGGTGGGGCGGGCCATGTACAGGCCCCACGGGGTCAGCCGGTACTCGTCGACCTCGCGGACGATGCCCTTGGGATCGGTGTTGGTGCCGGCGGTCAGATCGAAGATCTCATGCTTGGGTGGATGCATGGTCGTCTCTCTCGTCGCGGTCGACGCCCCCGTCCCCGCCGGGGTGCCGGTTGGCCCGCAGGTTCGGGAAGGCGGCGATCGCCAGCGGGATGGTGTCGAAGAACCGTGACCGGCCCAGCAGTTCGGAGAACCCGCCGCCCTTGAAGGCCCGCTCGGTCCTGCCCTTCTGCACCACCACCACGAACGGCACACCGCGTAGCGCGGCCACCTCGGCGACGTCGGACAGCGCCTCGAATCCGGTGAAGTCGACGTCGTCGATCCGTCGGGCGTCGAGCACCAGCAGATCGGGCTGGTCCTCACAGTCCTCGTCGGGGTTCTGCTCGTCGTCCTCGTCCGGTAGTGCGCCGATCAACTGCATCCGGAACCAGTTGGCGTTGCCGAACCACAGCGGCCCGTTGAGGGAGAAACCGGCGATACCGGGCACCGGCTCGGACCGGTCGTCTCCGAGCGGCAGCCAGGTGCCCTCCGCGGACCGGCCGAGTCGCAGCAACTCGGGGCGGGCGGTGCGGGACGCCTGGTAGATGAACGACACCACGACCGCGAACAGCACCCCGTAGACGATGCCGAGCAGCACCGTGCCGGACAGCGAGATGAGCATCAAAGCGAATGCGCGCCAGGAGTATTGGGCGGTGGCCCGCATCTGGTCGACCCGGAAGATCTTGATGGCGATGTAGATCAGCACCGCCGACAGCGTCGCCATCGGCAGGTTCTCGATCAGCTGGCTGAAGAACAGCACGACGACGGCGATCGCCGAGGCGATCAGCGACGCCAACTGGGACCGCCCGCGGGACTCGGCGATGATCGTCGTCGACGGCGGGCTGGCGTTGATGGTGAAGGAGCCGACCATGCTGGAGGCGATGTTGGCCAGCCCCAGCGCCCGGAAGTCGGCGTTGACGTCGGTCTCGAACCCGCCGAGGTTGGCCGCCGACCGGGTGGTGGCCGCGGTCTGCGCCAGGCAGAAGATCGCGATCACCAGAGCCGTGCTCAGCACGGCCTCGACCGCCTCGAAGGAGAACTGCGGAAGGCTGACCTCAGGAAGGCCGCGCTCCAGCGGTCCGAG
Source organism: Mycolicibacterium sp. (assembly GCF_017853185.1). Taxonomy (GTDB): domain Bacteria; phylum Actinomycetota; class Actinomycetes; order Mycobacteriales; family Mycobacteriaceae; genus Mycobacterium. The sequence continues at coordinate 13,854 of NZ_JAFMJZ010000017.1, read as the reverse complement.
GGCCTCCACGCCTCTGTCCCTCAGGTGGAACGCGATCATCGCCAGCGTCGAGAGCACCAGGACGATCAGGGCGCCCGGGATCCGCCGGCTGATCCGGGCGATGCCCAGCAGCAGCACCAGCGACGTGAGGCCGAGGATCAGCGACGGGATGTTGGCCTGCGGTATCTGGTGAATCACCTGAATGATCCGCGGGATGGTCCGGCCGTGCCCCTCCTCGACGCCGAGCAGTCCCGGGATCTGGTGGGCGATGATGATCACCGCGATCCCGCCGAAGAACCCGATCATCACCGGCCGGGACAGGAAGTCGCCGACCCAGCCGAGCCGGCCGACCCCGATGATGAGCGTGAACACCCCGACCAGGAACGCGGTGACCAGGGCCAGTCCGATGTAGTAGCGGGTCTCGAAGGTCGCGCCGACCGCCGTGAGACCGGTGGCCAGGATGGGCGCCACGGTGCTGTCCACGCCCATGGCCAGGTGCCGATTGGTGGAGACCGCGGCCGCGACGACGGTCGCCACGACGAATCCGTAGAGGCCGGTGATCGGCGGCATTCCGGCCAGATGTGCGGTCGCCAGCTGGCCCGGCATGGTGACGGCACCGAACGTCACCCCGGCCACGATGTCGCGCGGCAGCCACCGCCGGCGGTACCCGCGCAGCGTCGGGAACAGGAGGAACTCCTGACTCCACTTGTTCGCCACCGTGCGAGCCTAAAGGTGTCCGGGGTCCCGCCTACCCTGTATGCATGGCATTCGCGACGGAACAGCCCGCCTGGGACGTCTCTCCGGGTGAGCCCGTGCTGGCGCACTCCGAATACCGTGCTGTCGAGGACGTGGTGCGTGCGGGCGCCGAGTTCGAGGTCGTCAGCGAGTACCAGCCGGCCGGGGATCAGCCCGCCGCCATCGAGGAGCTGGAGCGCCGGATCCGGGCGGGGGAGCGCGACGTCGTTCTGCTCGGCGCCACCGGCACCGGCAAGTCGGCGACCACGGCCTGGCTCATCGAGCGGCTGCAGCGTCCCACCCTGGTGATGGCCCCCAACAAGACGCTGGCCGCCCAGCTGGCCAATGAACTGCGGGAGATGTTGCCGCACAACGCCGTCGAGTACTTCGTGTCGTACTACGACTACTACCAACCCGAGGCCTATATCGCCCAGACGGACACCTACATCGAGAAGGACAGCTCGATCAACGACGACGTCGAGCGGCTGCGGCACTCGGCCACCTCGGCGCTGCTGTCCCGCCGCGACGTCGTCGTTGTCGCCTCGGTGTCGTGCATCTACGGCCTGGGCACCCCGCAGTCCTACCTCGACCGTTCGGTGGAACTTCAGGTCGGCAGCGAGGTGCCCCGCGACGGACTGCTGCGATTGCTGGTCGACGTCCAGTACGACCGCAATGACGTGGCGTTCACCCGGGGCACCTTCCGGGTCCGCGGGGACACCGTCGAGATCATCCCGTCCTACGAGGAACTCGCCATCCGCATCGAGTACTTCGGGGACGAGATCGAGGCGCTGTACTACCTGCACCCGCTGACCGGTGACGTGGTCCGCAAGGTGGACTCGCTGCGGATCTTCCCGGCCACCCATTACGTCGCCGGTCCGGAGCGGATGGCGCAGGCGATCTCCTCCATCGAGTCCGAGCTCGCCGAGCGGCTGGCCGACCTGGAGAACAAGGGCAAACTGCTGGAGGCTCAACGGCTTCGGATGCGTACCAACTACGACATCGAGATGATGCGCCAGGTCGGGTTCTGCTCCGGCATCGAGAACTACTCCCGGCACATCGACGGCCGGCCGGCGGGCTCGGCGCCGGCCACCCTGCTGGACTACTTCCCGGAGGATTTCCTGCTCGTCATCGACGAGTCGCACGTCACCGTCCCGCAGATCGGCGGCATGTACGAGGGTGACATGTCCCGCAAGCGCAACCTGGTGGAGTTCGGCTTCCGGCTGCCCTCGGCCGTCGACAACCGCCCGCTGACCTGGGAGGAGTTCGCCGGTCGGATCGGCCAGACGGTGTATCTGTCGGCCACCCCCGGGCCCTACGAGCTGGCCGCCAGCGGGGGAGAATTCGTCGAGCAGGTCATCCGGCCGACCGGCCTGGTCGATCCCAAGATCGTCGTCAAACCCACCAAGGGACAGATCGACGACCTGATCGGGGAGATCCGCGCCCGCGCCGAGCGCGACGAGCGGGTGCTGGTCACCACGCTCACCAAGAAGATGGCCGAGGACCTCACCGACTACCTGCTCGAGATGGGCATCCGGGTGCGGTATCTGCACTCCGAGGTCGACACCCTGCGGCGGGTGGAACTGCTGCGTCAGCTCCGGCTCGGCGAGTACGACGTGCTGATCGGCATCAACCTGCTGCGCGAGGGCCTGGACCTGCCGGAGGTCTCGCTGGTCTCGATCCTCGACGCCGACAAGGAGGGCTTCCTGCGCTCGGCCCGCAGCCTGATCCAGACCATCGGCCGCGCCGCGCGCAACGTCTCCGGCGAGGTGCACATGTACGCCGACAAACTCACCGACTCGATGCAGCAGGCCATCGAGGAGACCGATCGTCGTCGCGCCAAACAGGTCGCCTACAACGAGGAGCGCGGCATCGACCCGCAACCGTTGCGCAAGAAGATCAACGACATCCTCGACCAGGTCTACAGCGAGGCCGAAGATACGGAGGCCACCGAATCGATCCAGGTCGGCGGGCGCAACGCCTCCCGCGGGCGCCGTGCGCAGGGGGAGGCCGGCCGTTCGGTCAGCGCGGGCATCATCGAAGGGCGCGACGTGGCGTCCATGCCGCGGGCCGAGTTGGCCGATCTCATCAAGGATCTGACCAACCAGATGATGGCGGCCGCCCGCGACCTGCAGTTCGAACTGGCCGCGCGGCTTCGTGACGAGATCCACGACCTGAAGAAGGAACTGCGCGGCATGGACGCCGCCGGCTTGAAGTGACGGGCGCCGGCAGCTGGGGTGAGTTGTTCAGCCGCCGATATCGCGGCGCTGCAACGGTTCTCGCGGGCGGGGTCGCGATCTACGCGACCAACGAGTTCATCACGATGAGCCTGCTGCCGACGGCCACCGGGGAGATCGGCGGCGCCCGGTTGTACGCCTGGGTGACCACGGTGTACCTGGTGGCCTCGGTGATCGGCGCGACGACGGTCGGGCCGGTGCTGACCCGGTTCGGGCCCCGGCTCTCCTACTTCGGCGCACTGCTGTCTTTCGCCGCCGGAAGTGCCGTCTGCGCATTGGCGCCGAGCATGCCGGTGCTGCTTGCGGGCCGGGCCGTGCAGGGCCTCGCCGGTGGTGTGCTGGCCGGCCTCGGCTACGCGGTGATCAGCGCGGTGCTGCCCGAGCGGCTGTGGACCCGGGCCGCCGCGACGGTGTCCGCGATGGGGGGAGTGGGCACTCTGCTCGGCCCGGTATCCGGCGGCCTGTTCGCCCAATTCGGTTCCTGGCGTGGCGGTTTCGCGCTCCTGCTGATCCTCGCGGTAGTGGTCGCCGGTCTCGTTCCGCTGGCGTTGCCGGCCGGCCGCGGCCATTCCGGGGCAGCCCTGGGAATCCCGGTATGGTCGCTGACGCTTCTCGGTCTGGCTGCGCTGATCGTCAGCCTCGCCGCGGTCCCGGCGGACCCGGCCGCCACCGCGGCGCTGCTGGCGCTGGCCGCCGGGCTGGTGGTGGCGTTCCTCGCCGTGGATCGGCGGGCCGGCGCGCAGAGGGAGGGGGCCGCGAGGGTGCTGCCGCGAGCGGTGTTCCGGCCGGGTCCTCTGAAGTGGATCTACCTGACGCTGGGTCTGCTGATGGCCGCCACCATGGTCGACATGTACGTGCCGCTGTTCGGTCAGCGGCTGGCCGGGCTGTCGCCGGTGATCGCCGGATTCCTCGGCGCCGCCCTGTCGGTCGGCTGGACCGTCGGCGAGATCCGCAGCGCCTCGATCGGGCGCCGCTCGGTCGCGGCGCGGGTGGTGACGCTGGCCCCGGTGGTGATGGCGGCGGGCCTTGGTCTTGCTGCGCTGGCCCAGCAGGAGGGCGCCGGTCCACCGGCGGTCGCGCTCTGGGCCCTGGCACTGGTGGTCACCGGGGCCGGGATCGGCAGTGCCTGGCCGCACCTGTCGGTCTGGGCGATGGGATCGGCCACCCAGGAGAGGGCCGGGGAACCCGGCGAACAGGCGATCGCCTCCGCGGCGGTCAACACCGTGCAGTTGATCTGCGGGGCGTTCGGGGCCGGCCTGGCCGGCGTGGTGGTGAACCTGCGCGACTCGCCGGACGTCACCGCGGCGCGGTCGATGTTCGCCCTGTTCGCAGGGCTGGTGCTGGTCGGTGTCGTGGCATCCCGGCGGGCGTGCCGACAGCCGGAAAAGTAGTCCGTTCGGCCCCTTTCGCGGCGCTTGGTAACCGGTGCGCCACCGGTTGGCCACGGTTCGGTAAACGCCCAAGTTGTCGGGCCCTTCCGAGACTTACACGTCTGTAGTTTCGCCTTCAGATCTGAGTCTCGGCTCAGAGGCGCAAACAGAGATGGGATAGCAAATGTCACGGACCACCACTCGTGTGGCGGCGGGCACGGTAATCGCGACGGTGGGTTTCTTCTGGACAGCTCCGCTGTTCAACACCCTTGCCGCCGCTGATCCGTCCGTCACCCCGGGCGGTATCCCGTGCCTGAGCATCCTCCAGGGCGTCGCGACCAATCCGCCGGACCTGTCCCAGGGCATTCCGCCGTCGGCCGCCTCCATCCTGACCCCGCGGTCGCCGGTCGCCGGTGGCCCGATCCCGCCGGCCTCCGCCGCCGGCGGCGTGCCGATTCCGCCGGCCAGCGTTCCGGGCGCCCCGGGCGTCCCGGCCGCCGGCGGCGTCCCGATTCCCCCGGCCTCCACCCCGGGCGCTCCGGGGACCGGCGCGGTTGCCGGCGTTCCCACTCCGCCGGCCGCGCTGCCGGGCACCCCGCCCGCTGCGGGTGGTGGCGGTGTGGTCAACCCGCCGGCCGGCCTTCCCCCGACCCCGCCCGCCGGTGCCGGTGGCGGTCTTCCCGGTGTTCCGGCAGCCGTCCCCGGCACCCCGCCCGCAGCGGCGGCCGGTGGCGTCCCCGCGCCCGGTGCGGCGATTCCCGGTCCGGCTGCGGCCGCCGGGGCGCCGATCGCCGAGGCATCCGGGATTCCCGGCGCCGAGGCTGCCGCCGGTGTGGTCGGTGGCGGCGAGCTGGGCGCCGGTGGTGCCGGAGCAGGTGCCGGAGCAGGTGCCGGAGAAGGTGTTGGTGCCGGTGCCGGTGTTGGTGCCGGTGGCGAGGCGATCACCGATGCCGCGGGTGTCGCCGGTGACAGCGGTGCCGCCATCGGTCAGGCTGCCGGCGCCGCGCTGGGAGCGGGAGTCCCCGGTCCCGACGCACTGGTCCCCGCCGCGCCGATCGCTGACGCCGCCGCCGTTCCGCCGTCCGGACCCGTCGGAGTTCCCGGCGCCCCGGTCAGCGGCGGTGCCGCACTTCCGCCCGGAGCCCCTGCCGGCGTCGGCGGTGTTCCGTCCGGCGGCGAGATCATCGCGCCCGCCACTCCGCCTGCCGTCGTTCCCGGCGGCGTTGCTCCTGCGGCCGCCGGCCTTCCTCCGGTTCCGCCGGCGGCGACGCCCGGCGTTCCGGCCGCCGGCGCCGTCGATCTGCCGCCGATCATCGGCGGTGACACCCCGGGTGCTCTCGCGCCTGCGGCCGTCGTCACTCCCGGTGCGCCGGGATTCGAGGTGCCCGCGGTTCCGGATGCCGCCTCGGTGGTCACCCCGGGAGTGCCCGCGGTCCCCAGTCCTGCTGGGGCCGTTGAGAATTCGGTTCCGGTTCCCGGGACCGTGATCGACATCCCCGGCACCGAGATCCCCCTCGGCAGCTTCACGGAATTCCCGGGCACACCCGACATCACCATCCCCGGCCTGCCCCTTGCCGATGTGCTGCCGGGTGCGGCCACACCGGGTGGCGGACTGCCCGGCGGGATTGCCGGTGGCCCGATCTCCGGAGCAGGCGACCCCCCGCTGTCCATTCCGGGCATCCCGACCGCTGCGGCGATCGAGGGTCCTGTTCTGCCGGGCGCGGCTCTGCCCCCAACGCCCGGCGCTCCCATCGCGGACGCGGCGGCCCTTCCCGGCGCCGCGGTGCCGGGAACTCCGGGCGGGCTCCTCGGTGACGTGGTCCCCGGGCCGGCTGCCGCGGTTCCGGGTGGCGGTGGCGCGGGTGGGCTCGCCACGCCGCCCGCCGAGATTCCGGGTGTTCCCGCCGCGGGTGCCGGTGGCGTCCCGGTCGCCGGTGACATCGCCGGCGCCACGCCGCCGGGTGCCGGCGGCACCGGAGCCGGAGTTCCGGCCGCGGTCATCGAGGACAATGCCGGCCGGCACGGGGACCAGGACTCCGGCCAGCCAGGCGCGGGCATCGGTCAGGGCAACGGATCCGGCGCCGGCGCCGGCGGGGGTGCGGGCGACTACTCGCAGGACATCGACCACAAGGCTTCCCAGCTGGCAGCGCTGCCGGCCGAGGCTATCGCCTCGCTGGCGGCAGGGTTCCCGCCAGCGGCTGCCGGTGTTCCGGCCGCCGCGGCTGTTCCGGCCGCCGGTGCCGTCGCCACGCCGCCGGCTGCGGTCCCCGGTATTCCGCTCGGTGGCGCTGCTGCCGTCCCGCCGGCCGTCCTGCCGGGCGCTCCGGCCGGTGCCGGGATCCTCGTCCCGCCGGCCCCCGGCGCCGTCATCCCCGGCGTGCCGGTCGGCGGTGCGGCCGCCGTCCCGCCGGGGCCGGGCGCCTTCGTCCCCGGCATTCCGACACCGAGCGCTGCCGTGATCAACCCGGGTCTGAGCGGGCTGATCCCCGCCGCGCCGATCGCCGACGCGGCGGCCGCACTGCCGACTCCGCCGGTCAGCGTGCTGCCGAACCTCGCGCAGGGGGTGGCCACGCTGCTGTCGCCGCCGCAGATCACCATCCCGGGCATCCCGGGCTTCGGGATCCCGCTGCCGAAGACCATCTCGACGCCGCACAGCCTGCTGTGCATCGGCACCGAGTGGTCGGCCCAGGTTCCCGGTGGATCCCAGCCTTCTGGCGATCAGGGCGCACCGGTGCCGCCGGTGACCGAAGCCGGTACCCCGGCCGGCCGCTGGTCCGGAAACTAGGCCCCGCGAACTAACCCTTCCGACTTGGTGACTTGGGCGAAGCTGAACTGCCAGCGCTCCACGACGTGGAAGCCGAACCGGCTCGGCACCTGGTAGGCCATCGCCCGCCCGAGGCGCGGGCCCGGTGGCAGGGACGGTCCGCTCTCATGGTCGGGCCGGCTCGGATCCCGTTCGGTGATCGTCCACAGCGCGGGACAGTCGGGCATCTTGTCCGCCCATGCCCAGATCGCGATATGGCTGTCCCACAGCATGTTTCGCTGGATCGCCGTTCGCCCCCGGCCATAATCGTGCAGTCTCTGGTACGCGGCGGGGCGGGCGGCGAGCAGTGGGCGGATCGGACCAGGCTTCCACGTCGTCGAGTTGTCCAGCACCAGGCAGTCCCCGGGGGCCGCGTAGCGCTCGATGACGTCGGCAACCTGGCTGTAGTCCATGTGCTCCTTCGCATACGGACCGCGCTGAGCCAGGTAATTGGGCGCCGCCGCGACCGTCAACGCGGCCAGGATCGCCGTGACGCCCACCCGGCCGCGACCGACCGCGACGACGCACTGCCCGAGCAGCAGCGCGATGGCCGGCGCGGTGAACGACAGATAGCGCGGGTAGTAGACCGGGTGCCGCACCGCCGAATAGAGCAGCAGCGCCGCGGTCGGGGCGGCCATCCAGGTGATCGCGATCACGGCGAGCCGGGCCGGTCGGACGCTTGCCGGAGTGCCTCGCCGCCACAGTTCGACGCCGCCGGCCAGCAGGATGGCGCCGGCGAGCGCCGCGAACGGCACCGCGCGGTCGAAGTACTGGTCCTGGACGATCTTGACGGCCGTGCCCGCCTGCAGTGGCGAGATCCACCGGACCTGGAACAGTTGGGTCTGGGTGAACATCAGAAACGGCGTCACCGCGCCGACGGCCGCGACCGCGGCCACTGCCCAATCTCGCAGCGCCCGTCTGCCTGCGCACACGCCCACCGCAACGGCGTGGACCGGAATGATCAGCACCAGGAAGACATTGAGCAGCGTCGCGGCCACCAGGAGTGCGAAGTAGCCGCACCACAAGACTTTGCGATTGCGGCGCGCCGCCCGCACGCAGAACACCGTCAGCCACAACGCGGCCGCCATCGTCAGCGCATAGGACCGGGTCTCCATGCCCGCCCAGGTGACCCGGGGCAGGATCGCGAACACCAGTCCGGCGGTCACTGCGACCTGGCGGGTGGACAGTTGCCGTCCCAGCACCACCACCCCGGCGGCCGCTGCTCCGACCGCGATCGCACTCGACAGCCGGGACATGAACTCGGTGGCCGGAAACACCGCGAACCAGCCGTGCATCAGCAGGTAGTACACGCCGTGGACGGCGTCGATGTGCCCGACCATCCGCAGGAGTTCGGGCACCGAACGGGTGCCGGCCGAGATCGTCGCCGCCTCGTCGAACCACAACGAGGGTCGTGCGGCACCCGCGGCGCTCAGCACGATGGTCAGCAGCGCGATCAGTCCGGAGTCCCACCGGCGCGGCGCTGGCGGCGGGGCGGCGGGTACGACCGCGGGCCGGGTTTCACGTGTCGAGATGGTCATTTTCGGAAATTGACGCTATCCGCCGGTCTGTTGCGCAGGTCACCTGGGCACTTCTGCAGCCGGATTTGTGCTCGTCAAACCGATCCCCACCCGCCGCGGCGGAGGCGCGCTGTCGCCGATTCGGGTCCTCTGGCGGTCCGGAGGCGTTAGTGTTCGGGGTTGGCGTTGCAATCAGTTACTGGAGGGTTGGAATGGGCGGATACCAGACCGTTGTCGTCGGAACCGACGGATCGGATTCCTCGCTGCGCGCGGTCGACCGCGCCGGTCAGCTCGCCTCCGGGTCGGGCGCGAAGGTCATCGTGGCGACCGCCTATCTGCCCGCCCCCGGCGACGCACGCGCCGCTGACATCCTCAAGGACGAGGGCTACAAGATGCAGGGCAACGCCCCCATCTACGACCTGCTCCACGACGCCGCGGAGCGTGCCAAGGCCGCGGGCGCCAACGAGGTCGAGGAGCGCGCCATCGTGGGCGCCCCGGTGGACGCCCTCGTCGAGCTCGCCGAAGAGGTGGGCGCCGACCTGCTGGTGATCGGCAACGTCGGGTTGAACACGATCGCCGGCCGGCTGCTCGGCTCGGTGCCGGCCAACGTCGCGCGCCGTTCCAAGACCGACGTCCTGATCGTCCACACGACGGGCTAGCCGTTTCTGCGGTCGCCGTGCGCACCCGGCTGTGGGTCGACGGCCGGCTGAAGGTCGAGGACTTCCCGCTTGCGGACGTCTCCGAACATCTGCATGAGTCTGATGGCCTGGTGTGGGCCGATCTGTGCAACCCCGACCGTGCACAACTCGAGCAACTCGCCGACGAACTCGGTTTCGATCAGCGCGCGGTCGCCGACGTTGTCGACCACAATGTGCGCGCCAAAGCAACCCGCTACGCCGATCACACCGTAGTGACCGTCTATGCCACCGCGCTGGGGCCGCAGATCCCGGGGTCGATCGAGTCCCGGTTGCTGCTGTCAAAACTCTCGATCTTCGTGCTGCCCACCGCCGTGGTGACCGTCCGGCACGAAACCGATTCGGCCAAGCCGGTTTTCGACATCACCGAAGTGGTCCGCCGCTGGGATGACAACGCCGATCTGCTGCGCAGGGGGAGTCCGGCGTTGCTGCACGGCGTTCTCGACGTGGTGGTCGACGGCCACTTCGACACCATCCAGCAACTCGACGACGCCATCGAGTCGCTGGAGGACAACCTGTTCGACGACAAATCCCAGAACCGGCAACTACAGCGCGACACCTATCGGCTGCGCAAGGAACTCGTCGAACTGCGCAGGGTAGTGCTGCCGATGCGCGAGGTGGTCAACACCGTGATGCGCCGCAGCGTCGAGGGGACCGACACAGGCGAACTGACCAATTGGTACTACGACCTCTACGACCACGTCATCCGGGCCTCGGAGTGGACCGACTCATTGCGTGACATGGTCACCACGGTGTTCGAGACCAACCTGTCGCTGCAGGATGCGCGGCTCAACACGATCATGAAGAAGCTCACCGGCTGGGCCGCGATCATCGCGGTGCCGACCCTGGTGACGGGCTGGTTCGGGCAGAACATTCCGTACCCGGGGTACGGCAATGACTGGGGTGTGCTCACCAGTGCCGTCGTATCGGTGCTGACCTCGGTGGCGCTCTATCTCGGGTTCAGGCGACGCGACTGGCTCTGACGCCGGTTACTTGCCGGCGTCGTCCTTGCCGTGCAGAACTTCCTTGGCCTTGCCGACGGCATGGGCGGCGATCTCGGTGGCGTCCTGGACGATGTCGCTGACGCCCCCGGCGATGTCGCCCTTGATCACCTTGCCGGCGCTCTCCACCATCTCGGCGGACTTGCCGACGGCGTGGGCCGCAACTTCCTTGGCCGCGTTGAGTGCGTCCTTGGGATCGAAAGCCATGGTGTCCTCCTGGATCGTGGTGGTATTTGCTCGAGATTAGACGCACTGCGCTGGGACGGTATCGAAACCGGCGATGAGTCTTTCGGGCCTGCGGCTTTGGTGTCATGCGTGTCAGAATCATCGGTGTGACGGCCACGGGGGATGCCCGCTTTCGCAGGCTGATGGAGACCTCCAACGTCGGCATGGTCCTTGCCGCCGCCGACGGCAAGTTCGAAGTGGTCAACCAGGCCTTCTGCGAGATGATGGGGTACGACGAGCAGACCCTGAAGGCGATGAGCTGGCAGGAGATGACGCCTGCCAGGTACATGGAAGTCGACCTGAAGAACATCGCGGATCTCCTCGCCGGCCGTCTGGACACGTATCGGATCATCAAGCAACACATCCATGCCGACGGGCACCTGATCTGGATCGATCTGTCGGCTAGCTGTCTCCGTGATTCAACCGGTGCGGTGGAGTACCTCTTCGGTCAGATCATCGACATCACCGAGCAGGTGGAGGCGCGCGCCAAGCAGGCCGAAGCGGACGCCCGCTTCCGCCGGCTGATGGAGACCTCGAACGTCGCAATGGCACTGGTAACCCCGGACGGCAAGATGGAAGTGGTCAACCGGGCGCTGTGCGAACTGTTCGGCTATGACGAAGAAACCATGAGGACCAAGACCTGGCAGGAGATGACTCCGGCCAGCTACCTCGACACCGATCTGAAAAGCACCGAGGATCTGATCGCCGGACGGATCGAGACCTATCGCGTCGAGAAGCAGCACATCCACGCCGACGGTCACCTGTTCTGGGTCGATCTCTCGGTGAGTTGTCTGCGCGACGTGGACGGTGAGATCCAGTATCTCGTCGCCCAGGGCGTCGACATCAGCGACGAGGTGGCGGCACGTGAGTTGCTGGCGCAGCGAGAGCGAGAGAACCGCATTCTCGCCCAACGTCTGCAAGCCGAAATGCGAAGCGCCGCAGAATATGTGGCATCAATCCTTCCCGGCGATCTGCACGGGCCGGTCGAGGTGTCGTCGCGCTATCTGCCTTCGCTCGATCTCGGCGGCGACGGATTCCATTACCGGTGGCTCGACGATGACCATCTCAAGATGTACCTGATCGACGTGTCCGGGCACGGAATCCGGCCGGCACTGCTGTCGATGTCGGTGCACAACCTCGTCCGATCCGGCTCGCTGCCCAACGAGACTCTGCTGAATCCGGATCAGGTGCTCGACAAGCTCAACGGCCTGTTCCAGATGAGCGAGCAGGGGGACACCTACTTCACCATGTGGTACGGCGTCTATCAGCTTTCGACCCGGACACTGCGTTACGCCAGTGCGGGCCATCCGCCCGCGCTTGCCCTCAACCGCGACGGAAACGGGATCACGGCCACAAGCTTGTCCACCCCGTGCAGGCCGGTCGGAATGTTCGCCGACACCGTCTACACCGGTGACTCCTACACCGTGCCCGCCGGCGGTCAGGTCCTGCTCTACAGCGACGGGGCATTCGAACTGTCCGACAGCCCGTTTTCGCAGATCGACTTCGTCGGTCTGTGTGCCGAAGTGGCCGGACAACCCGGCTGGTCACTCGATGACCTCATCGCCCGACTCAGAATGCTCAGTCCGAGTGGGGAATTCGATGACGACTGCGCCCTGGTCCTGCTGACTTTCCCCTGAAGTGGCCCGAATCCGCGATCCGATACAGCCGCTGCCGCGCCGGCCCGACCGGCAGCGCCGGCGCGAGTTCCTCTATCCCTATGCGGTGATCGACTACGACGCAACCGCATTGACTCTCGCCGACGCGACATTGGCGGAGTTCGCCGAGGTCTACAACTGGAACCTCAGCGACGACCCGCAGACCGGTGTCGTGAACGCGGTCTGGAATCAGTGCCTGCGCGAGCACGAATCCGCCATGCGTCATCAGGTGCGCCTGCTCGCGATCGGAACGCTGGGTGTCGCGCCGCGCCAGGTCGGTGACGCCATCGCCTGGCATCAGGAATACGTCGCGATGCACGACGGTGATCCCGAACCGGAATCGGACCTACGCGACTACTTCGCGTTCTGGACCGGTCCGGAGGCCGATGACGTGGGCGGCGTCTGCGAAGAGAGTGGGCTGTTGTGCTGGTGGGAAGCCAAGCTCGGCCCGGGCTGGGTTCGAGAGACCGGATACTTCCTTCAGGAACTCCACGACTTCGTCAACGAGGGGCCGACGGAGCGAGTCGAGCGGATCTGGACCGACCGCGAAGTGGACGCTGAATTGCGACCGCTCGTCACCAAACGCCTAGGTGGCTAATCGTCGACTGTGCGCGTTCCCGGTGAAAGTCCGGCACTTCGGATGGTGGCTCGTCGCTATCAGAACCAAAAATTTGCAACGAGTCCCTTTCTACTGCCACTGAAGCCGCTAGGTTGTAGGAGTTTTAGGCGAATGGTCGAATATGTCGGATTGTTGCGCCCACCTGATGGTGTCGACAGATTCAAGTGGGACGGGCGGAGCGGCGGTGGAGCTAGTCATCGGGCCAACAACGCTCGACATGATTCAGGCCGCCCTCGACGCATTCTGGTCGCGTAACGAGCAGGTGCCACGACGCGTGCGCCTTGAAGTCGGTATCGCGGTCGCCGAAGTCGCTGGAAATATCCTTGAGCACAGCAAAGCCACGCGCCTCAACCTGGAAATCGAGTTGAACACCAACCGCGTTCAGGTCGACTTCGTCGATGACGGTCATCCTGCCGAGGTCAACCTCATGTCCGCAGGTATGCCGGACGAGATGTCCGAACAAGGCCGAGGATTAGCACTGGCCCTCTCATCGCTGAGCGGACTGTCCTACTGGCACGACTCATTCGGCAACCATTGGAGCTTGACAAGTGCACCGTTCTGAAACCGCCGGAGTCCAGCAGCCTCCTGTGCAGTCGGATCGAGCAACCGCGGCTACCGCCCAAGCCCCGGCACCTCGGCACCGACTTACGCGAAACTCAGAACGAGAGATGTGAGACGGTTGGGCGAAATCCCCGATGGCGATAATCAGCCGATGCGCCTGAAAAAAATCTTGCTGAGGTAGCGTCCTCGGCAACGCTCAGCAAAGGGGAAGAACCATGCAAATCTCGTTACGGTCGCATCTGATCGCGGGTACGGCGGCAGTCGTGGGGGTGAGCGCGATTGCCATGACCCCGGTCACTATGCAACATCTGCGAGTGCCGGTGATTCCGGTGCCGTCGGTGTCTGCCGGGGTTGCACTGGCGGCCTTCGACAGCCCTATCTCCCAACTGATCGAGACTCTCGGACTGACGAACACCTACTTGTTCTCGCCTACGCCCTGGCAGACCTACGCACCGTGGTC
>NZ_JAFMJZ010000119.1 GCF_017853185.1 Mycolicibacterium sp. | reverse complement strand
CGCCTCCAGGAAGGGCAGCGCTCAACGCGAAATCAGCGGCCAATGCCTGTAACTGAACCTCATGGACCTGCTGCCGCACCGCATGAACCTTGAGCTGATTCGGCGCAGGGATCACCAAGGCCGCCGCTACGACCGCAGCAGTGCCGGCGACGCTATATCGACAAACACCTATACGTTTCATTCCGAACCCCCCAAGTAACACGGCTAGCGCCATTCACGACGAGAGTAAACCAACCAGCCGACATATACGGGTTGACGGCTGCCGCGGAACCGTTGGGCATCGGTGTTCTCTTCGGCATACATACATAAATGCCACAACACATTTCAGCTTCGTAATCAACGGCGCACCTCACTTGCCCGTCACGCCCACTTGTCCACCAGCGCCTGCACCCCACGGCTTACGCCGCCGTGGCAGACGATGGCGACGTCCAGCCCCGCGTCGCTGACGATGCCCAACGCGCGGTCGATGGCATCGTCGATCCAGTCATCACCGTTACGGAAGACTCCCCCGCCGATCCGGGTCAGCAGCAGCTTGTTGGATCCCCCGCCGGCCGCCTGCTCCACCGCCGCCAACATGACCGCCTCATACGAGGCCTCCAACACCAACCGTGCGAACGGTTCCCATTCGCTCCTTGACAGGTGCGAATACCCGACGGGCAGTGCCGAGCAGTAGGCCTGCGACACCAGCCGGCGCTCACCCACCACGTCGGTCACCTGAACATTGCTGTGCAACCCGATGGCCAGCGACTCACGCAGTTCGTCGATCACGTCCTCCGGCGCGCCGTCGAGGAGGCGGGCGATCGCCGCCAGGCCCTCGTCCGTGCACAGCGCGTAGCCGTTCTGCATGCGCCACAGCGTGTCGACCGGCAGACCGGTGATCTCCGAGAGCGCGACTCCCACACCGGACAGCGCATCGAGTTGGCGCCGGCTAGTCTGGCCGATGCCGTCACCGACCGGCGCCAGGTAGTTGCGGTAGATGGTCCCGGCACCGGCGGCCATCGCGCATGCCGGCCCCTGGGTGAAGTCGTGGGCATATCCGGTCACTCCCCGCTCCGGGGTGACCCGCTCAGACACCATCTCCAGCAGGTTGAACTGCGACGCCACCTGGAACAGCGCGCCGGCGTATGCCGGATCAGCATGCAGCGCCCGGACATCGCCGACCACCGTGCCGAGCGAACTGCGCTGCCCGCGAGCCGGATTCACCCGCGCGCGCAGCTCGCCCAGCGTCGGCAGCGTCAACTGCCCGATGCCGTATCGCTTTCCGTTGACCGTGGAGACGAGTTCGTCGCCCTCGACTCGCAGCTTGCTCTGCGTTTCGGCGTAGTCGCCCTCGACGAAGCCGGTCAGTTTCTCGAACCAGTCCATCTCAGGCCTCCGTCCGCTGGGCGCGACGACGCAGGACCTCGTGTTGCTCCTGGGTATCCGGCACCGGGTGATGGGCCTTACTACTGCCGGCCCGCAGCTCCTGCATATGGTCGATCACCTCCGGGTAGCCCAGGCCCAGCTCGTCGACGAGCCAGGAACCCACCACCGTTCCGGTCCTGCCCTTACCTCCCCAGCAGTGCAGCAGTACCACCTTGCCGGCATCCAACTCCGCGCGGATATGGGCGAGGATCGCGTCGTAGCCGGCGTCGTCGATGGTCTTGGTGTCCGGAATCGGGAACCGTCGGTAGGTGGTCCCCGGCCCCAGCAACCCGTCGTAGGGAACCATCGGAGAGCCGTCCCACGTTGACTCTCCGCGTTCGGTCAGGTCGACGAACGAGTTCACGCCGGCGTCGAGCAGGACCTGCAGCTTTCTCACGGCCTTCTCGCGATCCTTGGCGCCCGGGTACTCGGTGGCCAGCAGCCGGCCCTGCACGGCCCAGTAGCCGTGAATTTCGTCGTCGTGATCCCAGGACGGACGCTTGTTGTTGTCAGTCATAGCTTTCTCCTTCGAAGTTGGTTGATTGATGGACGCGGAGCGGGACGGATTAGGTCTCACACTCCGTCCACTCGTCGAAGCGGGCGACGCTGAACATCACGTGCACCGGCCCGAGCCCGAGCCAGCGCGGCGGGATGATCACCGCGCTGCGGTCCGGGATCCATTCCGCGGCGTTGCCGAAACGCTGCAGCGCGGCGACAAGTTCGCCGACCCGGTGGTTCCAGCCGCGCACGATCATGTCGCTGCTGTGCAGTTCGATCACCTCGTCCTCGCGCACGCTCGCGGTGACGTCGACGCCGGCGGTGCCGTCCGAGAATCCGACGTAGTAGTCGGCGTCGAGCAGGTGGTGGCCCGGCTGAGCCAGGCAGCACTGCTCGTCATAGTGATAGGTGCCCATGAAAATCCCCCCTCATCCATGCCCCCGCATGGGAGCGCTCTTGCCCGGCACCGATTGGTGCAGGACCACTTCGTCATCCGAGCCACCCACGAACGTGGGGTTGGCGCGCCGTCCGAGTCGGAGCTTGGCGACGGCGTCTCGTGAAGCAAGGCCGCGGCGGCAGGCATACCGTCCGCGGCAATCTGTTACCGCTGCGCGCGGGACAGGCCCTCCAGCACCTCCTCCAACTGATGAGGGGTCAGGGCGCCGCGGCGGAAGGCCGACCAGGCGATCGCCCGCAGCATCGTCGCGGTGAACTGCCGCCGCTTGCCGGTGACCAGCGGCTCGACGACGGACCCATCGCCGTAAACGAAGGTCTGGTCGCGCAACCCGCGCGACACCCAACTGGTGGACTTGCCCAGCAGGGCGGCAGCCTCGGCAGTGCTGAAGAAGCGCTCCTCGGGCTCGAGTTCCCGCGAGTGCCGGCCGGCCTCCGCCAGGGCCGCCTCGATCTCCGGGCCCAGGGCGTGCATGCCGGCCGACGCCATCGCAGCATCGTCGAGGGCGTAGACGGCGCGCACCTCGTTTCGAAGAGCGGAGTCGATCTCGTTGATGCCGCCCTCCACCGGGCAGGGCTCAAGATCCGGGCCGATCAGCAGATCAAGGCCGTGACGCTGCATCGTCAGTCCAAGCCGGCGCAGGTGCTGTTCGCGGCACAGGTCCTGATGCCACCAGGGCAACCAGATCGGGGTGCGGGTGGCGATGGCACGGCCCAAGGCCTCGACGACGGCCTCGACCTCGGTGAGATTGTCGTGCTGGGCGGCCTGCCCGGTGGGGAACGTGAAGGTCTGAGTGATCACGGCGCCGGCCTCGGCCGCCTTATCCGACAGCATGTCCAAACGCTGATCCACGTCGACATCGCCCAAGACCAAAACATCAAAGGTGGTGTGGATTTCCGTCACTGGCTTCCCCGTCCGTTGTAGTTACCCGCTCCTTGTCGGTGCCCCGTCGATTGCCGCGGCCTCCCCAATATTGTAGCACGTTTGTGCGTCCCCCGCAATAAGTACTAGTGTGGCCATCATGGGCGACAAAGGGATTCCCGAAAACACTGAGGCAACGATAACGCCGGGGTCTGACAAAAAAATTCCCCAAGCCCCCCGGCACATCGTCGCCGTCGACACCGCGCTGCTCACCATCGATGTGGAACGACAGCAGCTGCTGGTGGTCGAATCGCAGCGCACCGACACCGGCAAATGGGTGCTGCCGGGCACCTTCCTCCTCGATCGCGAGACGCTGAGTGCGGCCGTTGAGCGCTGCCTGCGCGACAAGCTCGGCGTGGTCGGGATCCACCCGCAGCGGCTGGGCGTACTCGACGATCCGAACCGTGACGACCGCGACCGGGTGATCTCGGTGGCACACGTCGCCGTTGTGCGACGCGAGCAGCTCGAGTCCCTCGGGGAGGGGGAGTATCCGACCCGGCTCATGCCCGTCGACCGGCCGGGCGAGCTGATGTGGGACCACCCCGAGATCGTCCGGCTGGCCAAGCATCACGTCCGATCAAGATACGAGACAGAGCCGGATCCGGACCGGCTGCTGGGCCGGTTGTTCACCCTGCCCGAGCTGCAACAGGTCCACGAGGCTGTCGCGGGCGAGACACTGGACCGCTATCGGTTCCGCCGCAGGATGGACGACCTGGTGGTCGGCACCGACAGCCACAAAGCGCCCGCCGGGAACCTGGGCCGGCCTGCTGAACTCTTCCGGCGCAAACGCGAAGGCGAGTGAAAGCAGCGCGCTTACTTCGTCCGACGCCGACGAATCAGGAACCCGATGAAGATCATCGAGGTCCAGCTCGGCGCCGACAGCGTGTAGCCGAGGTCCTGCAGCATCCCCTGCTCGATGGGGCTCAAGACCCGGACCCCGGGTCCGCTCGGCGCCATCGCTTCCATCAGCTGGGTGTCCCAGAACGTGTCGTCGTCCAGATGCGATGCGGAGCTTCCCGCTTCCCATAGATAAGGCGCGTAGAGCGGGACGAGCCCGCCGTAGGCGTTCACCGCATGAATGCCGCCGTAGTAAAGGCCCCCGTTCCCTCCGGTGAGGTTTGCGTTGAAGGCAGGGTCGAACCGGTAGGAGTCGTTGATAACCCGGGTGCCGGTCCAATCAACAACGGCACTGTCGAACAGTGCCCACTGATTGCCGTTGTTGTTTCCGGCGTCAGTGAGGTACGACCGGAATCCGTAGGCGTGCATCATCTCGTGCATCATCGTCGAGACGAAGTCGTACTGGCCGTAGCCGACGGTGTCACCGAAGGCCCAGGCATGGCCGAAGTTGACGTTGATGACGCCGTCGGACAGGTAGAAGTTGGAGTCCATCCCCCTGATCAGTTTGTTCTGCACCACCGAGTAGAAGTAGCCGGGACCGAATCCCCTGATGTCGCTGCCCGCCGACGCCAGCGTGGTCGAGTCCGGCGAGGTGTACCCCGTGACGTCGAAGGTGAGCGTCACCGGTTGACTGACCACGATGTAGGACGCGATCTTGTCCGCGGCGTATTGCAGGGCATTGATGGCATCGGCGGTCCAGTACTGCGACCCGCTGCTGTAGTTGAAGACGTAGTGGACCATCGAGTTGCCGACGACCGCGGCGCCAATCGGGACGGAGACCGCGATCGGAGTAGAGCCGCCGTAGCCGTCGGTGACTGTGACGTTGATGGTGTCAGTGCTGGCGGCCATACCGAGAGCATTCGGGGTGTAGGTGAACGCCCCGGTGTTGGCGTCGATCGTCACCGTGCCCTTGGCGGTTGATCCCGGCGCGCTGTAGGTCAGCGTGTCGTTGTCGGCGTCGGTCGCCACGACCATGCCGGTGATCAACCCGGATGCGTTCGGGGTTCCCACTGTCGAGGTGCCGGCGACCGGGGCGGCGTTCTTCGGTCCGATCGTGACGGTGATGGGACCGCTGACGCTGCCGCCTTGTCCGTCGCTGATCGTGACGGTGAAGGAGTCGGAGAGATCGGCGTCGGTCACCCAGTCCCGGGCGGCGGCATGCCGTGCGTCAGGAGTCGGTGTGTAGGTGAAGGCGCCGCCGGCGGTGAAGGTCACTGATCCCTTGGCCGGGCTGGTGGCGCTGTAGGTCAGCGGGTCGCCGTCCGGGTCGACGGCGTCCACCTGTCCGCGCACTGCGCCGGTGGTCGCATCGGGCTCACCGGTCGTATACGTCGCCGTCGGCGCGGTGTTGTACCGCTTCCAGGCTGCGACGTTGACCGGGAGGGTCGCCGTGGCGGTATGGCCACTTGCCCCGAGGAGTCCGAAGGTCAGCAGATTCAGCAAGCCGGCGATTCCGTGAATGTGGAATCCGGATCCGGCGTCGCTGGCGGTGACGGTGAAGCTGTCGACGGTTCCGTCGTAGGCGAGCGCCTCGGACGGGGTGTAGGTGTAGCTACCGTCCCCGCCGATCGTCACCGATCCGTTCAGCGGCCCGGTGGTGACGGTGTAGCTCAGCGGATCGCCTTCGGGGTCCGTCCAGTTGAGTGAGCCGGTGACGACACCGTTGGCGCCCTGCGTGCCGTTGCCCGCCCAACTCTGCGACGGCGTCTCATTGAAGAACAGCGCGGCGATGGGGTTCGTGTTGGCCACGGCGGACTTGGTCTTGGCAGCCGTGGCGGCCGTTTTGACGGGCTGGCGACGGGCGGCAGCAGGGGCCGGGCTCGTGGTGGCTCGTGTCGCGGCGGCAGCCGACGTCGGCTTGCGGCTGCGAGTACTCACCGGAGCGCGTTGGGCGGCAGGACCGGCCGATGACGCCGCAGTGGACTCGGTCGAATCCGCCCACGCGGAGCCGGCACACCCGACGGTTACCGCCGCTCCGATTCCCAACGCAACTGCCAGACCCCCGACGCGTCCTACGGACACTGCTGCACGCATAGCTGTTTCCCCCATTGAACAAAGCATGTGAATAGTCAAGCGAACCAATGAAAATGCGGTCAGAACCAGTTAACGAGCTACTGCCGCCACACGCTCCCCCGGTGATGACTATCGCACATCAAGAGCGCGCGGCAGGGATCGAATGAGAACAATTCTTCGCATTGGTGACATTGGTCCTCCAGTGCATGCTGAACTATGCAAAGCGTTATGCCGCAATATCTTTGCCGCTTCCGCGCTGGATCAGCGCCTGTCGTCAAAAAGGGGATATCGCCGGCGATGACACGTTGTGAAGCGCATCGACGATCGAAAATGTCAGACCCCCACGCCACAATCGCAGCATGACGACGTGGCATGACATCGCCGACCAACTGACACCCGCTCAGGCCGAGCTCCTCGAATGGCTCGAGGGAGATCCACTCAACGGCCTGCTGGCCCACCCCGAGCAGCACCTCATGTTCGCTCGCGGTTGGGCGACTGAAAACCTCGAGCAATCGCTTCATGCCGATGTGACCCCGCCGGCCGCTACGGTCGAACTCGGGGAATGGCGCAAGTCGAAGATCGGTGAACGGTGCCGCAGCTACCGCTCGGTCATCGGTGTCGGTGATCTCGACATCGCCCTTGAGTTCCGCGGCGCGCAGTTCACCGACGGCCGAGTCGAATGCAGCATGGCCCTGACGGGCTCCGGCCTCGCCGAGCTCGATCCCGTTGCCGCCCGGGACGTCGCGGCCGCACTGCTGGCGGCCGCCGATCACATCGAGGGGCGGTAGCGCGGCATTGGTATCCCAAACCCAATTTGGCAATAGATTGGTATCCTGGAGGCATGCTGGTGACAATCGACCGAGTCGGACGGGTCGTCATCCCGAAAGCTCTGCGGGTGGCGTTGGGGATCACCCCCGATACCCAGCTGGAACTGATCCCCGACGGCACCGGACTGCGGATCGAGCCGATACGGCGGAATCGACGCCTGGTCGAGGTCAGCGACGGGTTGCCGATCCTGGGCAACGTTTCGGGCGCAGTCCTGACCGACGACGAAGTGCGCCAGCTCCGCGATGACCTCCAAAGGTAAGCGTTGGGCTTGCGACACCAGCGTTGCCGTTGCCGCACTCGACCCGGCTCACGAAGCCCATCCGGCCTGCCGTCGCGCATTGATCGACCTGCGCCCGGCACTGGCCGGGCATGCCGCGTTCGAGACATATTCGGTGCTGACCCGGCTGCCGATACCGCTGCGCCTCGACGCCGAGCAGGCAGCATCGGTGCTGACCGCTGCGTTCCCAGGTGAATGCTGGCTGGACGCGTCCGGCATGCACGACCTACAGGAAGCCCTCGGCCGCCTCGGCATCGTCGGCGGCTCGGTATACGACGCTCTCGTCGGCCAAGCTGCCGCGGCCAACGGCCGCACCCTGCTGACCCGTGACCGCCGCGCGGAACGCACGTATCGGCTACTTGCAGTGAAATACCAGTTCATCGACTGACGAGCACGAGCGCTCAAGCCGAATTGTCATGCACCCGAGCGGCCAGCGATGTCCCCGGCGTTACCGGCCCGGACTGCTCGCGCGGCCACCAGGTGCAGCGCACCTGCACGTCGTTGGCGTACGGTCCGGCCGCAGCGAGTACCCCACGCACCGCGGCCTCCGGGCCGCCGCCGGAGCCGGCATAGATCCGGTTGATCGGCTCAGACACATCCCAGGCGGTGGCGACGCAATCGGGACTCACGGCAAGGACCCGACAGTCGTCGGCCCGCTCCAGCAGTGCGCACTGCGCCAAGGCATTGGCCGCGGCAGTGTTCGGGTCCGGCCCGTAGGCCCAGTCCTGCTGTTCGTGATTCGGCGAGTTGGCCACCGCCACCCAGCCGTCGTTAGCCCACGCACTCGGCGCCGCCGGCACAGCAACACCGGATGCAACAACCGCGACGATGCCGACCTTCACGAGATTCCGCCGCACTATTGCTCCTCCTCGCCGGCCAGCACTGCCCGCCCCAATGCGCTCCGGTCCAGAGAAAACGAATTCTCGTCCCAGTCCTGCCCGGTCAGGCGATTCGACATCAACCGCGCGCGATTGCCGCAGGAGAAGTACATGCTCGGGGCCACGCCGTCACGCAGCAGCAGGTTCGGGAGGAACGCGTTGAAGCAGAGCATGTCGTCGACGTACACATAACTGCCGAACCCGTATCCCATCGCGATCTCGGTCAGGTCCTCCCGGTTGAGCTCGAGCGCCAACCGAATCCCGTCGGCGACGCTGGGCGCCCGATACGGGAACCGTTGCACGATCAGCAGCCCGTTGCCGTGCAGCGGGTGGTCCTGGTCGCCGAAGAACTGGCACAAGGACGACTCGTCACCGTAGGGGAACTCGACGGTGAGCCCGAGGCCGCCGGCGCTGGCGCCCACCGACGGTGGCTGCATCATGTACTTCTTGACGAGGTCGTCGAAGTCCTTCTCCTGCAAGCGCAACGGTTCGCGGTTGGCCTTGCTGAAGATCCGCGCCCCGGCGTACATCATCTCGTCGGGATGCTCGCGAATCCCGCTGTCGGGGTGGGCGCTGACGGCCAGTTCGCCACCGTGGTCATCCGCGATTTCCCCGGCAAAGAATTGCACGTCGGCGAGCTGCAGAATCGCCGCCGTGCTCAACAGCATCTTCATCCACGGGACGATCTCGTCGTGCACGCGGACCAGGGTGCACAGACTCAGCATCCGCGTCTCGGGGTCGTAGACCGGGCCGGCCATCGAGGCGAACTGCATCGGCCCGTCGTTGAGGTCGGTCAGCATGCCGTCAGTGAGATCCACACCCGACACCATCTCGGTGCGGATGCTGATCAGGTAGCCGGTCTCACCCTCCGGCGAGGTCTCCTCACCGACGATCCCGACGTGCTGCGCGAACGGGCCGGCCCACCAGGTGAACCCGTTGGGGCCCTTGACCGCCCACTCGTCGTCAACCTGAAGCTGGGTGGTGTAGAGAAAATCGAGGACCTCTTCGCCGGCGTTCATATTCCCCCTTCGTGCCGATCGTTGATGTCAACGCTATCGCCGGGGTCTGACACCTGGCCCCCGATCAGTTGCCGCCCACCCATCATCGGCGCCACTTGTGCTCCTCCCCCGGTATCGCCGCTCTCGGAGGTGGCGGCGGCGGATCTGCCAGCCATACGGAGCGGCGTGAGCCGGCGGCGCGACGGCGACGATCGGCACGCCCGCAGCGACGGGATCTTCATCAGCTGCCGGCGATGCTCCGCAGCAGTTCGCGGGCCATGCTCAGCGGATGCGCCAGGAACTGCTCATCAAACCGAGGTAACTCACTCATGTTCATCACGAAGCCGGTCGTTGAGTGATCGAAGGGGTCGCGCGCCCAGCCGCCGCTTGGATCATTCGCGGTCGGCGCCCCCACCATGTTGTTGCGCCGAGCCATTTCATAGACCATCGCATCCCTCGCGCCGGTGGGGTTGCCCTCGGCGAAACCTCCCTGTAATTGCACCGGATGCTCGCCGGGGAAGTGGAGCGTGAGGTTGTATTCGACTCCGACGGGCTCCAGCCGGATCTTCACGATGCTGTACACGTATGGGACACCAGAGGCCGTTTTCGCGACGTCCACATCAATCAGGCCGACCTGTCCTTCAATGACATCCGGCACTCCGCGAATCCCGTCGATCACGGACCGCGCATCCAACTCCATTGCGACTTCCTGCGCGATGGGCTTCACCACCACAACGCCGGATTCACCACCGGTGAACTTATAGCCAAACGCCTGCGTACCCGGGGGATCATCGGGCAGCGTGTGAAACGGCTGCCAGTGGTCGGCAAGCTGAAGAGTCGGTCCACCAGGCCACAGATTTATTTGCAT
>NZ_JAFMJZ010000016.1 GCF_017853185.1 Mycolicibacterium sp. | reverse complement strand
CCAGCGG
Organism: Mycolicibacterium sp.; assembly: GCF_017853185.1. GTDB lineage: Bacteria > Actinomycetota > Actinomycetes > Mycobacteriales > Mycobacteriaceae > Mycobacterium. The sequence continues at coordinate 34,982 of NZ_JAFMJZ010000016.1, read as the reverse complement.
TTCACCGGCGAGCCCGACGGCCCGGTCCGGCAGGGTCCGATCCGGCTGCGACTCGACGCCGTCGCGCACCGGTTCGCTCCGGGTTCGCGGATCCGGGTGATGATCGCCGGCGGATCGCACCCACGTTTCGCCCGCAATCTGGGCACCGGCGAACCCGCGGTCAGTGGCCACCGGATGGTCGCGTCCACCCACACCGTCCTGCTGGACGGGACGTCGCGGTTGCTGCTGCCGGTCAGCCCTTGACGGCCACGTAAATCGAGATCGCCGAGAAGATCAGCATGGCCATGACCACCATGGCCATCAGCAGTCGCGGGTTCGAGGGTTTGCGATCGGGCATGGCCACTAGCCTAAAGGCTCATGACCACTGGAGACATCTTGTGAACACGGGTGACATTCTGCTGACCGACACCACCGATCGGGTGCGGACCATCACGTTCAACCGGCCCGAGTCCCGCAACGCCCTGTCGTCGGCCCTGCGCAAACAGTTCTTCGCCGCCCTGCGCGACGCCGAGGACGACGACGGCGTCGACGTGGTGATCGTCACCGGCGCCGATCCGGTGTTCTGCGCCGGACTTGACCTCAAGGAGCTCGGCAACACCACCGAACTGCCCGACATCTCCCCCAAGTGGCCGCCGATGAGCAAGCCGGTGATCGGGGCGATCAACGGGGCGGCGGTCACCGGTGGACTGGAGATGGCGCTCTACTGCGACATCCTGATCGCCTCGGAGCGGGCCACCTTCGCCGACACCCACGCCCGGGTGGGTCTGCTGCCGACCTGGGGCCTGAGCGTGCGGTTGCCGCAGAAGGTCGGCGTCGGGATGGCGCGGCGGATGAGCATGACCGGCGACTACCTCTCGGCGGCCGATGCGCTGCGCTGCGGGCTGGTCACCGAGGTGGTGCCGCACGAGGAGCTACTACCCGCCGCGCGGGCGATCGCCGCCTCGATCGTGGGCAACAACCAGAGATCGGTGCGGGCGCTGCTGAGTTCGTATCACCGCATCGACGAGGCCGAGACCAGCACCGGGCTGTGGCTGGAGGCCGAATCGGCGCGGGCCTGGATGCGCGTCGCCACCGGCGACGACATCGCCGCCAGCCGGGCCGGCGTGATGGAGAGGGGCCGGGCACAGGCCCGGTGACCAAAGATGGCCGCTCCCAGGTCAACTGAGCCCGGACTGCTCCGGGTCGTCGGCGACCTGCTGCGCGCGCGGCGCGGGGATGCGAGCGGGATAGCCCGGCGTCAGCGCGAACGACTGCCCGCACTGATCTCCCACGCTCGCACGAATTCGCCCTTCTACCAACGGCTTTACGCCGGGCTCCCGTCCCAGCCGGCGCTTGGGGACCTGCCCCCGGTCACCAAGCAGCAGCTGATGGCTGCGTTCGACGACTGGGTGTGCGACCCGGCCGTCACGCTGGCCGGGGTGCGGGCCTTCGTCGCAGGGTCGGTCCCGGCCGGCACGGAATTCCTCGGCCGCTATTTCGTCTGCTCGACGTCGGGTACCACCGGGCATCCCGGACTGTTCGTCCACGACCGCCACGCCTGCGTCGTCTACGAGGCGATGAGCGTGCCCATCGACATGGCCTGGCTGTCGGGATGGCAGTGGGTGCGGATGCTGCACCGCCGGGCCCGATGGGCGGTGGTGGTCGGAACCGGCGGGCACTTCGCCGGCGAGGGCTGGATCGCCTACCTGGCCCGCCGGCACTGGTGGCGGCACGGCAGCTGGCGGTCGTTCTCGCTGCAGATGCCGCTGCCCCAACTGGTTTCCGATCTCAACGAATTCGGACCGGTCATCCTCACCAGCTATCCCAGCGCCCTGGAGGTGCTGGCGGGCGAGCAGTCCGCCGGGCGGCTTCGGCTCCGCCCTGCGATCGTCGAACTCGGCGGAGAGTCCATCGATCCGGCCGGCCGAGCCCGCATCGCCGACGCCTTCGGGGAGACCGTGGTGCACAACGCGTACGCGGCCTCGGAATGCCTGCTGATCGCCTTCGACTGCCGCGAAGGCTGGCTGCACGTCAACGCCGACTGGGCGATTCTCGAGCCGGTCGAAGCCGACTACAGCCCCACCCCGCCGGGCCGGCGCTCGCACACCGTGCTGCTGACCAACCTCGCCAATCGGGTACAGCCGATCATCCGCTACGACCTCGGTGACTCGATCACCGCACGAACCCGCGCCTGCCCGTGCGGCAGTCCGCTGCCGGCGATCAGGGTCGAGGGTCGCAGCGACGATGTGCTGCACCTGCGAACGACGGACGGCGGAACCGTCAGCGTGCTGCCGCTGGCGGTCGGGACGGTGATCGACGAGACCCCCGGTGTGCAGCGCAGCCAGTTGGTCCAGACCGGCCCGAGCGAATTGACGCTGCGCCTGGACATCAGCCCGGGCGCGGTAACCGAGCAGGTGTGGTCGCAGGCCTGTGCCGATCTCAGCCGGTACCTCACCGCGCAGGGGTTGCCCGATGTCGCGGTGATCCGCGCGGCGGAGGGGCCGCAGCGCAGCCCGACGAGCGCGAAATTCCGTCAGGTCATCGCCCGGCAGCGATAGGCGATCCCCCGTAACGGTCACCCCGCAACCGATCCGAATCGGGCAGCCGGCTCCGCCGGTACATGTGCACCAGGATCAGCAGCGACGAGGCGGAGGCGAAGACACACCACAGCGATGCGAAGGCCTGGACGTAGAAGATCGCCACCAGTACCAGGCCGATGAGGTTGGCCGCGCCGAATGCGACCACCGATCGGTAGCCCGACAACAGCGGCGCCCCGATCACCGCGAGGATGTAGAGCACCGCCCACAGCAGCGGATCTGCGACGACGGTGGCGTATTCGAGGCCGTGCGGGTGCCGGATCACCTGCACGGGGTTGGCCAGCACCACGAAGGCGAGATAGGCCGACACCACCGCACCCAGCCCGACCAGTGGAGCCACCCGAAGCCGGGACCCGTGCGGTTCGAGCAGCATCACCGCCAACGGCACGTAGGTCGGCAGTAACGGCCAGGCGATGAACAGGTAGGCCCGCATCGCCAACTGCGCCAGCCAGTGCGGCACGTTGCCGTCCAGGCCCGCCCAGACGAAGACCTCCATGAACTGGTGCGCGGCGAAGATCGCCGGCAGCAACGCGAAGGGCAACTCCCTCGGCTTTTTGACCTCCCGGAGCGACAACGCAGCCACCGGCAGCAGCGCGGTACCTGCCACCAGATCCGCGGTCATCGAGAAGCACACGCGGTAAAGGCTAGCCGGACCCCGGCACCAGCCAGCGATCCGACAGCGCGCGCCACAGGCCGAAGCCCAACCGCAGCAACAGGAACGCACTCAGGCCCGCCCAGATACCGGTCAGTCCCCAGCCGAAAACCAGCGACAGCCAGGTCAGCGGCAGGAAGCCGACCACCGCACTGAACACCGTGGCGGTGCGCATGAACGCGGCATCACCGGCGCCCATCAGCACGCCGTCGAGGGCGAACACCACTCCGGCGACGGGCAGTTGGGCAACCAGGAACCACCACGGCACCCCGATCGCGGTCAGCACCGCAGGATCACCGGTGAACAGCGACGGGACCGCCGAGGATCCCACCGCGAGCACGACGGCGAGCGCGACGGCGGCCGCCAGCGAGAAGCCGGTCACCCGCCAGGCCACCCGTTTGGCATGCCCCGGATCCCCGGCGCCGAGTGCCTCCCCGACCAGTGACTGTGCGGCGATCGCGAGCGAATCCAGCACCAGCGCAAGGAAAGTCCACAACTGCAGCACCACCTGGTGGGCGGCCAGTGCGGCCGCCCCGAACCGGGCCGCCACCGCCGCGGCCGAGATGAAGCAGGCCTGGAACGCCATTGTGCGCACCACCAGATCGCGGCCCATCACGATCTGCCGGCGCAGCACCGGCCAGTCCGGCCGCCAGGCCACCCGCTCCGAGAGCAGCGCACCCACGAACAGCAACGCGGCCAGCCACTGCCCCACCAGGTTGGCCACCGCCGAGCCGGCTAGTCCCCACCGGGGCAGGCCCAGCCAGCCGTAGACCAGCAGCGGGCACAGCAGCGCCGATAGTCCGAAGCCGATCAGCACGAAGCGCAACGGCCGGGCGGTGTCCTGAACCCCGCGCATCCAGCCGTTGCCGGCCATCGAGATCAGAATCGCCGGTGCGGCCAGGATCGCGATCCGCAGCCATTGGCCGGCGGCCCCTGCCATCTCGTTGCCGGCCACATCGCCGCCGGCGGCAATGGCCGAGACCAGCGGACCGGCGACCAGTTGCACCACCACGACCGCCAGCACGCCCAGGGCCACCGCCAGCCAGGTGGCCTGAACACCCTCCCGGACCGCCGCCGTCCGATCGCCGGCGCCGTAGAACCGGGCCGAGCGTGCGGTGGTGCCGTAGGACAGGAAGGTGAGCTGGGAACTGACCAGGGCCACGATCAGTCCGCCGACAGCCAGTCCGGCCAGGCTGACCGCGCCCAGCCGACCCACGATCGCGGTGTCGAAGAGCAGATAGAGCGGTTCGGCGGCGAGCACGCCGAGGGCGGGAAACGCCAGTGCTGCGATGCTCCGACCCAAACCCGAGGGGCCCAAACCCGAGGGGCCCAAACCCGAGGGACCCAAACCCGATGCCCCCGAGCCAGGCGCCACCGTCAGATCAGCCGAGGGCGGCGGTCAGTTCCGCCACCACGTCCTCGATCGGCCCGGCGGCCGAATATCCGGCAGCCAGCCTGTGACCGCCGCCGCCGAATCCGGTGGCCACCACCGAAACGTCAGAAGCCTTGGAGCGCAACGACACCGACCATCGCTGCGGCGCGGTCTCCTTGAACACCGCGGCGATCTCCGCCTCCTGGGCGGTGCGCACGATGTCGACGATGCTCTCCACCTCCTCCGGCCGGTGCTCCAGCCAGTCGGCGTGGGTGACGACGACGTGCACCAGTCCCCCGCCGGCGGCCGCGGCCGGGAGCAACTGTGCGCTGGCGAGCACCCGCGACAGCAACGGCAGCCAGCCGAACGGATGGGTGTCGTGCAGCAACCGGCTCAACGCCGCGTTGTCGACGCCGATGTCCACCAGTCGCGCGGCCAGTCGCAGCGCCGCCGGCGATGCCCATCGGAACGACCCGGTGTCGATGCTCAACCCGGCGTACAGGCAGCGCGCCACATCGACGTCGATCTCCTTGCCCCAGGCGTCGAGCAGTTCCGCGACCAGCATGGTGGTGGAATCCGCTTGGGTGTCAACGAAGTTGGCGGTCCCGAACAGGGTGTTGGACTTGTGGTGGTCGATGACGAGCACCTCGGCGCCGTCGACCAGCGTCACCAGTTCCCCGAGCCGATTGGCGCTCGGCACGTCGACGGTCACCACCAGGTCCGCATCGCGGCGCACCTGCGCCGGAGCGGCCACCAGTTCGCAGCCGGGCAGCGTGCACAGCGACTCGGGCAGGGTGTCGCAGAAGCTGACCTGAACCGCCGTGCCGGACCGGGCCAGAGTCAGCCCGAGAGCGAGCCCCGCCCCGACGGTGTCGGCGTCGGGCTGCACATGACAGAGGATGACGACCGAACCGGCCGCGTCCAGCATCCTGGCAGCGCCGGCGGCGTCAGTCGTCGGGAGCCTAGTCGTCGGCTTCTGGGTCACTGGCCTCTTCTCCCACCACGCGGTAGGGATCGGCGTCGCCCGCCGGGCTGGCGCCCTCGCGGATCCGGGCCACGTCGGCGTCTGCGGCCCGGGCCCGGGCCAGCAGTTCCTCCATGTGCACGGCGGCCTCGGGCACCGTGTCGCGGATGAACGCCAGCGTCGGGGTGAACCGCACCCCGGTGCCGGCGCCGACCTTGCTGCGCAGTACGCCGGTGGCGCTCTCCAGCGCCGCCGCCACGCCCGCGTAGTCCGGCTCGACGTCCAGCGCCGGGCCCAGCACCGTGTAGTACAGCGTCGCGTCGTGCAGGTCACCGGAGACCTTGGCGTCGGTGATCGTCACCCCGACCAGCCGCGGATCCTTGATCTCGTACTCGATCGCCGAGGCGACGATGGTGGAGATCCGCTTGGCCAGCCGCTTCGCCCGTGCGGGATCAGCCATGAGCGTTTAAACCCGTGCCTTCTCGACCAGTTCGTAGGTCTCGATGACGTCGCCCTCTTTGATGTCGTTGTACGTCAGCGTCAGACCACACTCGTAACCCTCGCGCACCTCGGTCGCGTCGTCCTTCTCCCGCTTGAGCGAGGACACGGTGAGGTTCTCGGCGATGACGACGTTGTCGCGCAGCAGGCGGGCCTTGGCGTTGCGCCGCATGATGCCCGACTGCACGAGGCAACCGGCGATGTTGCCCACCTTCGAGGAGCGGAAGATCGCCCGGATCTCGGCGCGGCCGAGTTCCTTCTCCTCGTAGATCGGCTTGAGCATGCCCTTGAGGGCCTTCTCGATCTCGTCGATCGCCTGGTAGATCACCGAGTAGTAGCGGATCTCCACACCCTCGCGGTTGGCCAGTTCGGTGGCCTTACCCTCGGCGCGCACGTTGAAGCCGATGATGATGGCATCCGAGGCCGAGGCCAGGTTGACGTTGGTCTCGGTGATGCCACCGACACCGCGGTCGATGACCCGCAGTTCCACCTCGTCGTCGACCTGGATGCCCAGCAGGGCCTCCTCGAGCGCTTCCACCGTGCCGGAGTTGTCGCCCTTGAGGATCAGGTTGAGCTGGCTGGTCTCCTTGAGTGCCGACTCCAGGTCCTCCAGGCTGATCCGCTTGCGGGCCTTGGCCGCCATGGCGTTGCGCTTGCGCGCGCTGCGCCGGTCGGCGATCTGGCGGGCGATGCGGTCCTCGTCGACGACGAGGAAGTTGTCGCCGGCGCCGGGCACCGAGGTGAAACCGATGACCTGAACGGGCCGCGACGGGTACGCCTCGGTGACGTCCTCGCCGTGCTCGTCGACCATCCGGCGCACCCGGCCGTAGGCGTCGCCGGCCACCACCGAGTCGCCGACCCGCAGCGTGCCGCGCTGGATGAGCACGGTGGCCACCGGGCCGCGGCCGCGGTCGAGGTGCGCCTCGATCGCCACGCCCTGGGCCTCCATGTCGGGGTTGGCCCGCAGGTCCAGCGAGGCGTCGGCGGTCAGCAGCACGGCCTCTTCCAGCGCCTTGATGTTGGTGCCGTTCTTGGCCGAGATGTCGACGAACATGGTCTCGCCACCGAAGTCCTCGGCCACCAGGCCGTACTCGGTGAGCTGAGCGCGGATCCGCTGCGGATCGGCGCCCTCCTTGTCGATCTTGTTGACCGCCACCACGATCGGCACGTCGGCCGCCTGCGCGTGGTTGATGGCCTCCACCGTCTGCGGCATCACGCCGTCGTCGGCCGCGACCACCAGAATGGCGATGTCGGTGGCCTTCGCACCGCGGGCGCGCATGGCGGTGAACGCCTCGTGGCCCGGGGTGTCGATGAAGGTGATCAGGCGCTCGACGCCGTCATGGTCGACGGCGACCTGGTAGGCGCCGATGTGCTGGGTGATGCCGCCGGCCTCGCCCTCGCGGACCGACGCCTTGCGGATGGTGTCCAGCAGTCGGGTCTTGCCGTGGTCGACGTGACCCATGACGGTGACCACCGGCGGACGCTGCTCGAGGTCTTCCTCGCCGCCCTCGTCCTCGCCGTAGGTGAGGTCGAAGGACTCCAGCAGTTCGCGGTCCTCGTCCTCCGGGGAGACCACCTGGACGACGTAGTTCATCTCGCCACCGAGCAGTTCCAGGGTGTCGTCGGAGACCGACTGGGTGGCCGTGACCATCTCGCCCAAGTTGAACAGCGCCTGCACCAGGGCTGCCGGGTTAGCGTCGATCTTCTCGGCGAAATCGCTCAGCGACGCGCCGCGGGCCAGCCGGACCGTCTCGCCGTTGCCGTGCGGAAGGCGCACGCCACCGACGACCGGGGCCTGCATGCTCTCGTACTCTGCGCGTTTCGCCCGCTTGGACTTGCGGCCGCGACGAACCGCGCCACCGGGACGGCCGAACGCACCGGCCGCACCACCGCGCTGACCGGGACGGCCACCACCGCCGCCGGGCGGGCCGCCGCCGGGACGGCCACGGAAGCCGCCGGCACCCGCACCCGCGGGTCCACCGGCGCCGCCGCCGGGTCCGCCGGTGCGGTAGTTACCGCCACCGCCGCCGGGACGGGCACCCTGACCGGGGCCGGGACGGGGGCCGCCGCCGGGCCGGGGGGCGCCGGGACGACCGGGCGCACCGGGGCGGGCGCCGGGCGGGCGGGGCGGCATGTTGCCGGGAGTGGCGCCGCCGGGACGAGGAGCGGGACGGGGCGGCATACCGCCGGGTCCGGGACGCGGGCCACCGGGACCCGCGGGGCCCTGGGGCCGGGGCGCGGGGCGCTCGACGGGCTGGGATGAGAACGGGTTGTTGCCGACCCGCGGCGGACGCGGGCCGCCGGGCTTGGGGCCACCGGGGACCGGGCGGGCGCCGGGTGCGGCAGGGGCAGCCGGGGCGGCGGGCGCGGCCGGGGCACTGGCAGCGGGAGCGGCCGGAGCGGCCGGGACGGGGGCTGCCGGAGCAGGTGCGACCGGCGCTGCCGGCACGGGGGCCACCGGGGCCGCGGGAATCGGAGCCGCCGGCGCTGCTGCTGCGGCGGGACTCTCCGCCGCCTTGGCCGCGGGCTTCTTGGCGGGCGCCTTCGCCGGGGCCTTCTCTTCGGCGGGCTTGCCACCGCCGAATGCCTCGCGCAGGCGACGGGCGACCGGGGCCTCAACCGTCGACGAGGCGGATTTGACGAACTCGCCCTGTTCGCTCAGGCGAGCGAGAACTTCCTTGCTGGTGACACCGAGTTCCTTGGCTAACTCGTGTACGCGGGCCTTACCTGTTGCCACTACATCTCCATCTCTAGAGGCAGCAGCGGGCCGGCCGCGCCTCGGGTTTAGCTATGACGCATGGTCATCGGGACTTCACGGTGTGCTCATGTTCTTCGCTACCTGTTCTCGCTACTGCTTTCGCTTCGACGCTTGTCGAAGTGCTCGGCCAGCCCGGAGGTGTCCGGTGAACCGGTGATCCGTAACGCTCGGGCGAACGCCCGTCGCCGGATGGCGGCGGTCAGACAGCCGTCGTCGGGGTGTAACCACGCTCCCCGGCCGGGGAGGCGACGCTGTGCGTCGACGGCGACGGCGCTGTGTCCGTTCTCCGTCGACACAGCCACCACCCGCAGCAGTTCGACAGCCAACTCTCGTTTCCGGCACCCGATGCAGGTTCGCACCGGCGCGCCAGGAACCTCGCGCTGGATCACGGCTCAGTCTACGTCACCCCGTGGACTCGCCGAACCACCCTCATCAGGGGCGGCGGCGTCGCTGCGGATGTCGATCCGCCACCCGGTGAGCCGGGCGGCCAACCGGGCGTTCTGGCCTTCCTTGCCGATCGCCAGGGACAGCTGGAAATCCGGCACGATGACCCGGGCCGCCCGCGTCGCGGCATCGATGACCTGCACCGACACCACTTTCGACGGGGACAGCGCATTGGCGACGAACCGGGCCGGATCCTCGTCGAAGTCGATGATGTCGATCTTCTCGCCGGCGAGTTCGCTCATAACATTGCGCACCCGCTGGCCCATCGGACCGATGCAGGCGCCCTTGGCGTTGAGCCCGGCGACCTTCGAGCGCACCGCGATCTTGGACCGGTGCCCGGCCTCGCGGGCCACCGCAACGATCTCCACCGAACCGTCGGCGATCTCGGGCACCTCCAGCGAGAACAGCTTGCGAACCAGATTGGGATGGGTCCGGGACAGCTCGATCCGAGGCTCGCGGGTGCCGCGGGTGACCCCGACCACGTAGCACCGCAACCGGTCGCCGTGCTCGTAGCTCTCCCCGGGGACCTGCTCGGCGGGGCGGATGGTGCCCTCGGAGCCCTTGGTCTCGCTGCCCAGGTGCACCACGATGGTGCCGCGGGCGTTCTCCCGGGCGTCGCGCTGCACCACCCCGGCGACGATGTCGCCCTCCCGGGCGGAGAACTCGCCGAAGACCCGCTCGTTCTCGGCGTCGCGGAAGCGCTGCAACATCACCTGGCGGGCGGTCGTCGCCGCCACCCGGCCGAAGCCCTCCGGGGTGTCGTCCCACTCGCTGATGAGGTTGCCGTCGGCGTCGACCTCCCGGGCCATCACCTGTACCGCACCGGTCTTACGGTCGATCTCGATCCGCGCGTCGGGTTGATGACCCTCGGTGTGCCGGTAGGCGGTCAGCAATGCCGACTTGATGGTCTCGAGCAGTTCTTCGACCGAGATACCCCGATCTACCTCGATCGCGTGCAGCGCACCCATGTCGATGTTCATCCCTGAACCTCCATTCCGGTTAGTTCGCGCTCTTTGGCGCTCGGAGCCGAGAACTCAACCTGGACAACGGCTTTGCGGATATCGGCCAGCGGGACCCGGCGCACCGCCCAGGCACTTCGATCACCGCTACTGGGGTCCCGGACCACCAGGTCGGCCATCCCGTCGGCCACCGCGCCGATGCGTGCCGCCAGCGCCTCGCCGTCGGCGAGTTCGATCTCGACCTTGCGCCCGCGGGCACGGCGGAAGTGCTTCTCCGTCGTCAGCGGCCGGTCCACCCCGGGTGAGGTCACTTCCAGGACGTAGGTGGCGACGCCGATGTCGAGGGCGTCCAGCCGATCCGAAGCCGACCGGGACAACTCGGCGACGGTGTCGAGGTCCAGTGCGGTGTCCCCGTCTGCGACGACGATGATGCGCGGCGGATCGGTCCGGGTGTCGACCGTGACGTTCTCAATCTCGTATCCGGCGCTCGCGAAATCGCCGCCGAGTAGCTCGGTCACCTGTTCCGGCGACGGCAGACCCCCCAGAGAACCCGCTTGCCGCTCAGTCACGGGTGACTCCTCTGTCTTGAGTTGTTCGGTACAGCTACGCACTCATGCCCGGGCGGGGACCCGGGTGCAATTGAGCCCCACGATACGCCTGCCGGCGGGACCGCAATGGCAGGATGTTGGCGTGCTTCGCCCCACCCCGGAATCCCCGGGCCTCAACGGCCTGAGCCGTCGGCGCATGCTCGCGCTGGCTCTGGTCGGTGCCAGTTCGGTCGCTGTCGGTTCGGTCACAGCGGCATGTGGCCGCAGCGGTCCGGCCGGACCCGATCCGCTCGAGGATCAGCTCAAGGCCGCCCGCCGGGACAGCGAGATGGCCACCGCCGCGGCCAAGGCCGCTCCTCCGCCCGCCGTTGCGGCGCTGACGGTGATCGCCGCCGAGCGGACCCGTCATGCCGAGGTGCTGCTCGAGGAACTGTCCCGGGCCGCGGGCAAACCGATTCCGACAGCATCGGAGACATCCTCGGCGCCGTCGGGGTCGACAGCGCCCACGGCCAAACCGGGCCCGCCGCCGAGTGTCGACGCGGTGGCCAAGGCGTTGCGCGAGTCCGCCGACAGCGCCGCCAAACTGGCCCCGACCCTGTCCGGATACCGGGCCGGCCTGCTCGGCTCGATCGCGGCGGCCTGCGCGGCCTCGCTGGCGGTCGGGTTCAACTCCACGGAGCGGCACCGATGACCTCGCCCACACCCCCTCCTTCACCGACCCCGGATCCGAACCGGCCCGAGGACGCCGAGGCGGCCGCACTGTTCGACGCGGTGGCCGCCGAGCACGCCGCGATCTACGGCTACGGCGTGGTGTCGGCACGGGTGATGCCGGACCAGAACGATCTGGTGTCCCAGGCTGTGGCCCAGCACCGGGACCGCCGGGAGGCGGCGATGGGGATGCTCAAGGAGCGCTCGATCACGGCGCCGCTGCCGGCGGCGGGCTACCAGTTGCCGTTCTCGGTCACCGGTCCGATCGGCGCCGCGAAGCTGGCCGTGCGGATGGAGAGCGACTGCGCGGTGGCCTGGCGGGCGGTGCTGGAGCAGTCCGGCTCCGAGCAGGACCGCGGTTTCGCGCTCACCGCGCTCACCCAGTCCGCGCTGATGGCGGCGCGCTGGCGCCAGGTGCTCGGCGCCTGGCCGGTGACCGAGGCGTTCCCGGGCGGAAGCGAATAGCCTTAAACCGCTAGCGCCGCAACGATTTCCGCGGCCGCACCCTCGACCGGGATCTCCCGGCTCTCGCCGCTGAACCGGTTGCGGAGCTCGACCACGCCGTCGGCCCAGCCCCGGCCGACCACCACGATCCACGGCATGCCGAGCAGTTCGGAGTCCTTGAACTTCACGCCAGGCGACACCGTCCGGTCGTCGAGCAGCACTTCCTGCCCGAGGCCGTCGAGTTCGGCCGCCAAAGCCTCGGCCCCGGCGCGCGCCTCGGCGTCCTTGTTCGCGATCACCACGTGCACGTCGAACGGCGACACCGAGGACGGCCAGCGCAGGCCGAGTTCGTCATGGTGCTGTTCGGCGATCACCGCAACCAGGCGCGAGACGCCGATGCCGTAGGAGCCCATCGTCAGCCGAAGCGGCTTGCCGTTCTCGCCGAGGACGTCGACCTCGAAGGCGTCGGTGTACTTGCGGCCCAGCTGGAAGATGTGGCCGATCTCGATGCCGCGGGCGCTGACCAGTGCACCGGCCCCGTCCGGGGACGGATCGCCGTCGCGCACCTCGGCGGCCTCGATGACGCCGTCGGCGACGAAGTCGCGGCCGGCCACCAGTCCGACGACGTGCTTGCCGGTCTCGTCGGCGCCGGTGATCCAGGCCGTTCCGTCCACTACGCGCGGGTCGACCAGATAGCGAACACCGTTGTCCAGCAACGCCTTCGGGCCGATGTAGCCCTTCTTGAGGAACGGATGCTTGGCGAAGTCGGCGTCGTCGATCATGGCGTATTCGGCCGGATCGAGTGCCGCGCCGAGTCGCTTGTCGTCGACTTCGCGGTCGCCGGGCACCCCGATTCCCAGAAGCTCCCACTCCCCGCCGGGCCTGCGGACCTTGAGCAGGACGTTCTTCAGGGTGTCGGCGGCGGTGATCTCGCGGCCCCCGCATTCGGCCGGTCGGGCGCTGTTGGCCCAGTCGACCAGGGAGGCGATGGTCGGGGTGTCACCGGTGTCGTGCACCACTGGTTCGGGCAGTCCGTCGGCCGGAATCGGATCGGGCACCCGGGTGGTGACGGCCTCGACGTTGGCGGCGTAGCCGGACTCCAGGCAGCGCACGAAGGTGTCCTCGCCGATCTCGCTCTCGGCCAGGAACTCCTCGGATGCGCTGCCGCCCATCGCCCCGGAGACCGCGGAGACAATCACGTACCGGACACCCAGACGGGTGAAGACCTTCTGATAAGCCCCGCGGTGGTCGAGATACACCTTGCGCAGGCCGTCGTCGTCGACGTCGAAGGAATACGAGTCCTTCATGATGAACTCGCGGCCGCGCAGGATGCCGGCCCGCGGCCGGGCCTCGTCCCGGTACTTGGTCTGAATCTGGAACAGCAGCACCGGGAAGTCCTTGTAGGAGCTGTACTCCCCCTTCACCGCCAGGGTGAACAGTTCCTCATGGGTGGGCCCCAGCATGTAGTCGTTGTCCCGGCGGTCCTTGAGCCGGAACACCCCGTCGCCGTACTCGGTCCAGCGGTTGGTGGTCTCGTACGGCGCCCGCGGCAGCAGAGCCGGGAACAGGATCTCCTGGCCGCCGATGGCGACCATCTCCTCGCGCACGATGTTCTCGATCTTGCGCAGCACCCGCAGGCCCAGCGGCAGCCAGCTGTACAGGCCCGGGCCGATCGGCCGGACGTAGCCGGCCCGGATCAGCAACTTGTGGCTGGGCACTTCGGCGTCAGCGGGGTCGTCACGCAGCGTGCGCAGGAATAGCTCGGACATCCGGGTGATCACAGCGGGACAGCCTAGTTCGACGCCGATGCCGAGCGCGCACCGGCGCGAGGATGAGAAGTCGGACCATTAAGCCCGTTCGACGCCGATGCCGAGCGCGCACCGGCGCGAGCTGGACCGTAGGGTTGCCGCATGGCAGCGCAAGCTCGTTCCGGCGGTTCCGCGTTGACTTCAGAGAGTTTCACCGGCCGGATGCCCACCCGCTCCGGCGATCTCGCGGTGGAGACCCACGGCATCGCCCCGGTTCCGCCGTCGAACCGTTACGGCCATGCCGCCCGCCTGTTCACCGTGTGGTTCGCGCCCCAGGTCAACATGACGGTGCTCTTCACCGGCACGCTGGCCTTCGCGCTGGGACTCGGCTTCTGGCTGGGACTGCTGGCGATGGCGATCGGCACCGTGCTGGGCTGCGTGGTGGTGGCCTACCTGTCCACCTGGGGCCCGCGCACCGGAACCGCACAGCTTCCCAACGCACGGATGGCCTTCGGATCGACGGTGACGGTGGTCGCGGTCATCCAGTGGCTCTCGGCGGTCGCCTGGGACGGACTGGTCGGACTGTTCGGCGGCGAGGCGCTGGCGGCCCTGCTGGGCATCCCGTTCTGGGCCGCGGTGCTGATCGTGCTGGCGGCCCAGGGCGCAGTCGGGGTCTTCGGATACGAAGTGATCCACCGGATGCAGGCCGTCATGACGGTGCTGCTGACCATCACCTTCGCGGTGTTCACCGCTCGCCTGCTCGGCGGGCATCAGGTCGTCACACCGCCGACCGAGAGCGGCCCGGGCCTGGCGGCGGCATTCGTCATGGAAGTCACCATCGCGCTGAGCGTGAGCATCTCCTGGGCCAGCTACGCCTCGGACTACAGCCGCTATCTTCCGGCGCGGACCTCGCGGGCGGCGGTGTTCGGCTACACGTTCGCCGGGCTGGCGTCTGCCTACGTCGCCGTGCAGGCCATCGGCATCGCCGCCGGTTCGTTGGTGGCCGACCAGAGCGCCGAGGGTGTGCGCTCGGTGATGGGCGGCGGGGTGCTCGGCGCGCTGGCCCTGGTGGCGATCACCTTCGGGGCGGTGGCCTCCAACGCGATGAACGACTACAGCGGATCGCTGGCGCTGCAGACCGTCGGGGTGAAGGTGCGCCGCCCGGTGTCGGCGGCGGTCGTGGCGGTGATCGCCTTCGGCCTGATCATGTGGCTCTACAGCGGGAATCTGACCGAACGGTTCCAGGGTGTGCTGCTGTTCGTCAGCTATTGGGTCCCGGCGTTCGTGGCGATCGTCACCATCGACTGGCGCCGGCGCAGCGCAGGACGCGACCTGATCGACCCGGCTGCCGAGACCACGTCACGGGTCGACGCGCTGGCCGCCCTGGCGAGCTTCGTCCTCGCGTTCGCCGCCGCGGTGCCGTTCATGAACACCAGCCTGTTCGTCGGGCCGGTGGCCGAACGGCTGCACGGCGCCGATCTGGCCTACTTCGTGAATTTCGTTGTGGCCGCGGCACTTTACGGCGGATACCGCCTGATTCGCCGCAATCAGCACTGATGGGGCTGGGATCCGGCCAGTAGCGCCGAGTCGAAACGGTGGGCCACCTCCCGAACGGATGCCATGAAGCCGTTCAGATCGACGCGGCGGCCCGAGACCCAGGTCCCGAGAACCTCCATCGTCTCCTGCAGCCGCGACGGATCGACCTCGTAGGGGTCGGTGTTGAGCGCCACGAAGTCGGCGAGCTTGCCGGCCTCGATCGAGCCGATCTCGCGGTCGCGCTTCTGCTGCCAGGCGGCGTTGATGGTGTGCGCCTCCAGGGCCTCGTCCAGGGTCAGTGCCTGCTCGGGTCCGTGCACCGTCCCCGATGCGCTGGCCCGGGTGACGGCGTTCTGGATGTTGAGCCACGGCAACGGCGGTGACAGGTAGCCGTCGTTGTGGAACGTCGGCCGGACACCCCCGTCATAGGCGTCGCGGTACGGCTGCCACCGGGCGCCGTAGGCGGGCTCGAAGATCACCCCGTCGTACAGGTCGCCCCAGTAGAGCGCCTGAAAGGGCGACATCGAGGCGCTGACCCCCAGCGCCCCGGCCCGCATGCACTGCTGCCGGTTCGGGGTGGCGAAATGCTCGACCCGCCAGCGATGGTCCGAGCCGGTCAACCCCAGCCGGCCGAGTGCCTGTTCGTACCCGTCCAGAACCACATCGATTCCGGCGTCTCCATTGATGTGGGTGGCGATCTGGGTGTCGGAATCGACGAATTGCGTGACGAGAGAGAGGAATTGGTCCGGTGTGTAGTTCAGCACCGACAGTCCGGGCACCGTGCCGACCGGGACGCCGGAGATGCGGGCCCGATCGGAGTCCAGGTAGGGAACGCTGATCGAGGCGGTGCCGATGGACGGACTGCCGTCCATCCAGATCTTGTAGCCGACCCGCCGGATCATCGGCGACAGATCGCCGAAATCCATCTCGCCGTGGGCGCCCGGGTCGTAGGTGGTCTGGTAGAGCGAATAGCGGACCGGGCATCCGGGCAACGCCGCCAGCGCCTCCATCGGAGCCCGCAGCTTGCTGATGAAGCCCAGATCCCCCACCGCGGTGAATCCGTTGCGCGCCAGCGTCGAATACCACGCTCCGAGGTTGAGCAACGGGGACTTGACGACGCCGGGCAGGAATGCGGCCATCGCCGTCAGGGTCGCCTGCGTCTCGAAGCCGACCCCGCCCGCGGTGCCGTCGGGCCGCCTCGTCCACCGGGCGTCGGGGGTGTCGGCCGGCGGGGTCGCGTTCGTCCAGCCGAACAACTGAGTCGCCCGGGAATTGAAATAGAGCGCGTGGCCGGTGATGTCGAAGATCAGCACCGGATGGTCCGGGAAGTATCGGTCCAGACTCGTCCGATCCGGCATCGGGATCGACAGCAGCAGCCGGTCGAGGCCGTTGAACAGCAGCGGTTGTCCGGTCGGCGTCTGGCTGCGCAACCGGTGGAAGAGCGTCTCGACGTCGGCCCAGGTGGGAAAGCCGACGAACGGCGCGATCCAGTGCGCCGGCTGCTCACAGAGCACCGCGGCGGGAACGGGGTGATCGTGGGCCTGGATGAAGCCGGGCATCAGGACCTGCGCGCCGAGGTCCTCGACCGGGGCGTCCGGGGCCGCGGCCCGGCACTGTCCGAGGGAGCCGACCGCGACGATGCAACCGGAGTCGGTGTCCACCGCGACAGCGTCCGCGCGCGGCACGGCGGCATCCATGGTGATGATCGAGGCGGCCCTGACGATCAGTCTTGCCATGGCGCTAGAGCTCGCCCGCCTCGACCGCCTCGCGGGTGTGCTGGGCCGAGGCGATCTGCTTGGCCGAATATCCGATGAAGAAGGCGGTGACGCCGACCAGGACGGCGACGGCGGCGATCCACAGCAGCGAGTAGGTGTAGCCGGCGTCGAGGGCGTCGAGTTGGGCCGGGGTCATCTCGGCGACCGGGCCGGTGGTGCCGCCCAGGTACAGGGTGCGCGAGGTCTGCACGGCCTGGATGACCACCAGCACCAGTGGGCCGCCGAGGTCCTGGACCATCAGGGTGACGGCGCTGACCGGACCGATCTCGCGCGGGCCGACGTCGGTGAGCGCGCACAGCGGCAGGATCACCGAGATCACCCCGATGCCGAAGCCGCCGATCAGGATCGGCAGCACCAGGTCAGGGAAATACGGGATCTTGCGGGTCAGGGTCGACCCGTAGAGCATCGCGCCCAGCACGAAGACTCCGCCGCCGATGATCAGCCAGCGCGGTGCGATGTAGGGCGCCAACCGGGCGGTGAGCAGATTCCCGAAGCCCAGCGCCACCGCGAACGGGATGAAGCCGATTCCTGCATGCAGGGCCGAGTAGCCGAGCACGTCCTGCACGTACAGCCCGATCATCACGGTCAGCGACAGCATCACCCCGCCGGCCAGGAACAGCGAGGTGAACGTGGCCACCCGGTTGCGGTCGCGGAACATCCAGAGCGGCACCAGCGGATGGTCGGCCCGGCGTTCGACGAACAGGAACGCCAGACCGAACAGGACCGCCGCCACTCCGGCGGAGAACACCCACGGGTCGACCCAGCCGCGCGGCGGCCCCTGGGTGAAGACCATCACCGCCGCCCCGCACCCCAGGGTGGCCAGCAGGGCGCCGGTGATGTCCATCGGGAGGCGTTCGTGCCGGGTCTCCTCCAGCCGGGTCAACCCGATCCAGATGATCAGCGCCCCGATCGGGAGGTTGATCAGAAAGGCCAGCCGCCAGGAGATCACCGTCAGCGCGCCGCCGACCACCAGGCCGAGCACCGAGCCGAGGCCCTGCATGGCCGCCGACATCGCCATCGCCTGATTGCGGGCGTGGCCAGCCGCATAGGTGGTGGCGATCAGCGCCAGCCCGGTCGGCGCGGCCACCGCAGCGCCGACGCCCTGGACCGCGCGCGCGGCGATCAGCAGCGGACCGTCGGTGGCGAGTCCGCAGGCCATCGAGGCGATGGTGAAGACACCGACCCCGGAGATGAAGGCCCGTTTATGCCCGATCGCGTCGCCGACCCGGCCGCCGAGCAGCAGCAGACCGCCGAAGGTCAGCACGTAGGCGGTGATCACCCAGCTCTTCGCGGCATCGGACAGGTCGAGGTCGGCCTGCATCCGGGGCAGGGCGACGATCACGATGGTGCCGTCCAGCGTCGACATCAGCTGCATGCCGGTGATCGCGATGATCGCGATCCCCAGCACGCTGGAGGCCAGCGGTTTGGCGGGCGGTTCGGGAATACTCTCGCCAGCCATGGGTAGTCACCCTACCCAGCACCGGGCTCGAATTGTCGCGCTCCTCCGCCGCCGCACAGGCGGCGGCATCTGCGCCCGACTGGATGTGCGCCCGACTAGATCTCTCCGGCGTCGATCGCTTCTTTGACTTCCTGGGCGTGCGCGACCTGCTGGGAGGTGTAGCCGATGAACAGCGCGACGCCTCCGACGATCACCGCCACCGCGGCCACCCAGAGCAGTCCGTAGGTGTAGCCCTGATCGAGCGCGTGCAACTGCGCGGGGTTCATGTTCTTCACCGGTCCGGTGGTTCCGCCCAGATACAGCGTGCGGGAGGTGATCACGGCCTGGATGACGGCCAGCACCACCGGGCCGCCGAGGTTCTGCAGCATCAGCGCGATGGCCGAGACCGGACCGATCTGGTCGAAACCGACGCCGGCGATGGCCGACACGGTCAGCGGGACGACGATCATGCCGATGCCGAAGCCGCCGACGGTGATCGGGATGACCAGGTTCGGGAAGTACGGGATGCCGGCGTCCAGGGTCGATCCGTAGATCATGGCGCCGAGCACCAGGATCCCGCCGGCGATCACCAGCAGGCGCGGGGCGAAGTAGTTCACCAGTTGCGACGAGGCACCCAGTCCGATGCCCAGGGCGATGACGAACGGGATGAAGCCGATACCGGCCCGCAGCGCGCTGTAGCCCATGATGTCCTGCACATACAGGCCGATCAGCACGGTCAGGGTGAACATCACGCCGCCGGCCAGGAACACCGCGGCGAAGGTGGCCACCCGATTGCGGTCGCGGAACAGACTGAACGGCACCACCGGGTTGACCGCGTTCCGTTCGACGAGCAGGAAGGCGCCGAAGGCCGCGACGGCGACCGCAGCGGACAGCAGGGTCAGCGGCGCCATCCAGCCGTTCTCCGGGCCTTGGGTGAAGCCGAACACCGCAGCGGTGCAGGCGACGGTGGCCAGCAGGGCGCCGGCCGCATCCAGTTTCATCCGCTCCTTGTGCGTCTCCCGCAGGGTGTTGCGGGCCAGCACGATCATCAGTACGCCGAGCGGCACGTTCACCAGGAACGCCAGCCGCCAGGACACCTCGGTCAGCGCGCCGCCGACCACCAGACCCATCACCGAGCCGATGCCGGTCATCGCGGCGAACACCGCGGTCGCGGCGTTACGCGCCGGCCCCTTCGGGAAGGTGGTGGCGACCAGGGCCAGGCCGGTCGGCGAGGCGATCGCCGCACCGACGCCCTGCAGCAGCCGCGCGACCACCAGAGTCGTCTGGTCCCAGGACATTCCGCACAGGATCGAGGCGATGGTGAACAGCGTGACGCCGACGATGAAGGTGCGCTTGCGGCCGATCGTGTCGCCCAGCCGGCCGCCGAGCAGCATCAGTCCGCCGAAGGTCAGCACGTAGGCGGTGATCACCCAGCTGCGCCCGGCGTCGGAGAGGTTCAGTTCGTCCTGGATCTTCGGCAGCGCCACGATCGCGACGGTGCTGTCCATGGTGGCCAGCAGCTGCATGCCGCCGATCGCGATCACCGCGGAGAGGAACCGCCGCGAGGGCAGCCAGTCCGGGTAGTAGGACGTCCGCTCCACACTGTTGGAGGGCATCCTCGCGGGAACCGCGGCGGACCGTCCCCATTTCGGGGCGGCCGAGCGGTCGGCATCGTTCAGAGCCGTCATAACCGCCCACTCTACCTCAATATTAAGAAGACTTTAAAGTCTCGATAAAGTCTCAAATCCGGCGACCGGACCGATGACGATGATCGCGGGTGGCCGAATTCCTTCCGAACGAATTCGTTCAGGCACGTCAGACAGGGTGGCGCGCAGAATTCGTTCCGCCGACGTGGTGCCGTGCTGAACGACTAATACCGGGGTTTGGGCTGCTCGTCCGCCCTTAAGCAGTGCTTCGGCGAATAATTCGATGCGTTCGACGGCCATCAGCAGAACTAACGTTCCGGATAATTGCGCCAGCGCCTCCCAATTCACCAGGGATTCCGGATGATCGGGCGATAAATGACCGCTGACCACGACGAATTCATGATTTACCGCGCGGTGGGTGACCGGAACTCCGGCTAATGCGGGAACCGCGATCGCACTGGTCACCCCCGGTACGACTGTGACCGGGATCCCAGCCTCGGCACAGGCGAGAACTTCCTCATAGCCGCGGGCGAAGACGAACGGGTCACCGCCCTTGAGGCGCACCACGAACTTGCCTGACCTGGCCCGGTCGATCAGGACCTCGTTGATGGCGTCCTGGGCCATCGCCCGGCCGTAGGGGATCTTGGCCGCGTCGATCACCTCGACGTGCGGAGCCAGTTCAGCCAGCAGTTCCGGCGGCGCCAGCCGGTCGGCCACCACCACGTCGGCGTGCGCCAGCAGTCGCCGCCCGCGCACGGTGATCAGTTCGGGGTCCCCGGGGCCGCCGCCGACCAGGGCGACCCCGCCGGGCACCACATCGGAGGCCGCCGCGGCGACGATGTCCGGGGCGATCCGGCCCTGCAGGAAGGCCTCCCGGATGGCCGAGCGAACCGCCGCCGAGCGCCGGTGTGCACCGGAGGCGAGCACCCCCACCTCCAGACCCTCATAGCTGAAGGAGGCGGGGGTGACGGCGGTGCCGTCGCGGCCGGCGTCGGCCCGCACACAGAAGATCCGACGGCTCTCGGCCTCGGCGACGATCTCGGCGTTCACGCCCGGGTCGTCGGTGGCGGCGATGGCGTACCAGGCGTCCGCGAGGTCACCGTCGCGGTAGTCGCGCAGGGACAGCGTGATGCCGGGTACCTGGCCGGCCCCGTCCGGTCTGGCCATGGCCTCAACGGCCGGGGTGGCGACCCGGGTGATGACGTGCACGTCGGCCCCGTTGGCCAGCAGCAGCGGAATCCGGCGCTGGGCCACCGTTCCCCCACCGATGACGACGACCTTCTTGCCGGCCAGTCTCAGGCCGACGAGGTAGGCGTTCTCGGTCACCGGGGCAGCCTAGTTAACCGACGGCGCTGGACACGAACCGCCGGATCGCCTCCGGCTGGCCCGCCGGGTGGGTGTGCAGATACGAGGCATGCACGCCGTGCTGGACTGAGCCGTCCCGGCCGGTGCCGGCACCACCCCGGGTCAGCAGCCAGGCCGGCTGCACGGGTTCGGCGAATTCGACTGTGGTGCGGTGGAACTCGTGGCCCACCACCCGCTGCCCCGCGGCGAACAACACCGAGTCCACCGGCGCCACCGCATCGCGGTAACCCAGGGTCAGCTTCGGCGTGAAGCGCGCCGACCCGGCCAGCGCCCCGCACATCGGGTGCCCGTCGAGGTCGTCCATCAGATAGGTCAGCCCGCCGCACTCGGCATGAATCGGGGCCCGGGTGGCCAGTGCGGCGATCTCCCCACGCAGCGTGGCATTGGCCGAAAGCTCCTGGCAGTACTGTTCCGGAAACCCGCCGGGCAGCACCGCCGCCGCCGTACCCGGCGGCAGTGCGTCGGTCAGCGGATCGAACTCCACCACCTCGGCCCCGGCCGCCCGCAGCAGCTCGCCGTGCTCGGCATAACCGAAGCTGAAGGCCCGGCCGGCGGCGACCGCCACCACCGGGCGGCCGCTCACCGGGACGCCCACTGCCGCATCCGGTGACCACGGCGGCGCCGTCACCGACGAACGGGCCATCGCACGCACCGCCGCGACATCGACGTGCCGGGCCACCAGATCGCCCATCGCCGCGACCGCGGACCGGGCTTGCACGCCGTGTTCGACGGCGGTGACCAGGCCGAGGTGCCGGGACGGGACGGCCAACTGGTCATCGCGCGGGACCGCGCCCAGCACCGGTATCCCGACCGATTCGCAGGCCTGCCGCAGCACCTGTTCGTGCCGCGGCGACCCGACCTTGTTGAGGATCACCCCGCCGACCCGCACGGCGCGCTCCAGCGTCGAAAAGCCGTGCAGCAGAGCCGCAATGCTCTGACTCTGGCCACGCGCATCGACCACCAGCAGCACCGGCGCGCCCAGCAATCGGGCGACCTGGGCGGTGGATCCGCGGGCCGGGGTCAGGAACTGTTCGTCGATGCGACCGTCGAACAGTCCCATGACGCCCTCGACGACGGCGACGTCGGCATCCCGCGAACCGTGCCGGTACAGCGGCCCGATCAGATCCTCGCCCACCATGACCGGGTCGAGGTTGCGGCCCGGCCGGCCGGTGGCCAGCGCGTGGTAACCCGGATCGATGAAGTCCGGACCGACCTTGAACGGTGCGACGCGGTCGCCCACTTGGCGCAGCGCGGCCATCAAACCGGTTGCAACGGTGGTCTTTCCGCTGCCCGATGACGGTGCGCCGATCACGACGGCCCCGACTGTTCCGATGGGGTTTGTGGTGTTCACCACTCGATTCCCGGCTGGCCTTTGCGCCCGGCATCCATCGGATGTTTGACGCAGGTCATCTCGGTCACCAGATCGGCGGCCTCGATCAGTTGTGGCGGGGCGTCCCGGCCGGTGATGACGACGTGCTGACGGCCGGGCCGCGAGGTCAGCGTCGACACCACCTGATCGACATCGACCCACCCCCACTTGAGCGGATAGGTGAATTCATCGAGCACGTAGAAGTCGTGCTCCTGGGCTGCGAGCCGGCGGGCGATCTCGGCCCAGCCCTCCGCCGCCGCGGCGGCGTGGTCGGCCTCGGATCCGGGTTTGCGACTCCATGACCAGCCGCTGCCCATCTTGTGCCACTGCACCGCGGCGCCGACACCACTTCGGGTATGCAGGGCGCCGAGTTCGCGAAACGCGTTCTCCTCCCCCACCTTCCACTTGGCGCTCTTGACGAACTGGAACACCCCGATGCTCAGTCCGGCGTTCCAGGCCCGCAGCGCCATCCCGAATGCCGCAGTGGACTTTCCTTTGCCGGCGCCGGTGTGCACGGCGAGGATCGGCAGGCTGCGACGCTGCCGCGTGGTCAGCCCGTCATCGGGAACGGTCTCCGGCAGGCCCTTCATCGGACCTTCAGGGCAGGCATCAGGCCGCCCGGCGGACGGCGGCGGTCAGATGGTCGGCGTGCAGATGCTCCAGGCGCAGCACCGGAGCCCGGAGATGGCCGGCCAGGTCGGCGGCCAGTCCCAGCTTGACGTAGGAGGTCTCACAGTCCACCACCACCGCGGCAGCACCTTCGGCGGCCAGCCGGACGGCGGCAATTCGGCTGCGCGCAAGAGGATCCGGCCCACCGGTGGCCCGGCCGTCGGTGAGCAGCACCACCAGCGGCCGCCGTGCACGGTCCTTCACCCGTTCGCGCACCACCACATCGCGGGCGGCCAGCAGACCCTCCGCCAATGGCGTGGTGCCACCGGTGTCGAACCGGGTGAGCCGGCGTGAGGCGATGTGCGCCGAGGCTGTCGGCGGCAGCAGCAACCGGGCGCCGTCGGCCCGGAAGGTGATCACCGCGACCTTGTCGCGGCGCTGATAGGCATCCCGCAACAACGACAGTGCCGCGCCGCTGACGGCGGCCATCCGGTCCCGGGCGGCCATCGACCCGGAGGCGTCGACGACGAAGATCACCAGGTTGCCCTCCCGGCCGACCCGTTCGGCGCGGCGGATGTCCTCGGCCGCGATCCGCAGCCGGCCCGGCCGTTCGGCCGCGCAGCGCCCGGCAGCACCGAGCACCGTGCCGAACAGGTGCACGCCGTACCCCTGCTCCGGGGTGGGACTCGGGCGCACCACCGCACCGGAGGAGTTGCGGGCCGCCGAGCGACGGCCGGCCGCCCCATCACCGATCCCGGGGACCGTCAGCGCGCGGGTACGGAACGGTTGCGACGGCGGCGCCGAAGGTCGCGGTTCGGAGCCCGAGTTCGGCTGGCGCACAGTGCTTTCCGCGGAATCATCGGCAGACTGACCGCCCCCTCCGGGCGGATCAGGATCGGGATCGCCGGCACTCCCGTCGCCGGCAGCGGCGGCCGCCTCGCGCATCGCCTCGTCGAGCCGCTCCGGATCCAGGCCCGGATCGTCGAACGGGTCACGGCGGCGGCGATGCGGCAGCGCCAGTTCGGCCGCCACCCGGATGTCCTCTTCGGCGACGGTGATCGCGCCGCGCCAGGCGGCGTGTGCCACCGCGGTGCGGGCCACCACCAGATCGGCGCGCATCCCGTCGACGTCGAAGGCTGCGCACAGCGCCGCGATCCGATTCAGTTCGGCATCCGGCAGCACCACCTCGGCCACCAGAGCGCGGGCGGCGGCGATGCGCTCCCCCAGTTCGGCGTCGGCGTCGGCGTGGCGCTGTGCGAACCCGACCGGGTCGGCCTCGTAGGCCAGCCGGGCCCGGATCACCTCGCTGCGGACCGCCACGTCGCGGGAGGCCGCGACGTCGACGGTCAGGCCGAACCGGTCCAGCAGTTGCGGGCGCAGTTCGCCCTCTTCGGGATTCATCGTGCCGATCAGCACGAACCGCGAATCATGGGAGTGCGAGACACCGTCGCGCTCGATGTGCACCCGGCCCATCGCGGCGGCGTCGAGCAGGATGTCGACGAGGTGGTCGGGCAACAGGTTGACCTCGTCGACGTAGAGCACGCCGCCGTGCGCACGGGCCAGCAGCCCCGGCGAGAAGGCGTGTTCGCCGTCGCGCAGCACCTTCTGCAGGTCCAGCGATCCGACCACCCGGTCCTCGGTGGCGCCGATCGGGAGTTCGACGAGCCGTGACTCCGGGTCGGCCCGCTCGAGCACGGCCGCCAGTGCCCGCACCGCGGTCGACTTCGCGGTGCCCTTCTCGCCACGGATCAGCGCCCCGCCGATCTCCGGCCGCACCGCGCACAGCACCAGGGCCAACCGCAGCCGGTCATGGCCGACGATGGCGCTGAACGGGTAGTCCGGCCGGTTCCGAGTCGCATTCATCGGGGTGCCCGCGACATCGGGAAGTGCGGGATGCCGTCCTCGAGGAACTCTTCGCCGGCCTTGGCGAATCCGTGCCCGGCGTACATGTCGACCAGGTAGCTCTGCGCGTTGAGGTGGCAGGGCCGCTCCCCGACGTCGGCCAGGGCGGCCTGCATCAGCCGGTGGGTGTGCCCCTGTCCGCGGGCGTCGGGACGGGTGCACACCCGGCCGATCCGGAACTCGGTCTCCCCGTCAGGATGTTCCTCCATCAGCCGCAGCGTCGAGATCACCTCGCCGTCCTGCTCGATCCAGAAGTGCCGGGTGCCGTCGGCCAGGTCGCGGCCGTCCAGATCCTGGTAGGGACAGGACTGCTCGATGACGAAAACCTCCACCCGAAGCTTCAGCAGCGCGTAGAGGGTCGCCGCGTCGAGGTCCTTGCCCCAGCTGCGCCGCAGCGGATGCGTCACACGACTCCCGCGCGGCTTTCCAGACCCAGAACCCGAGTGCCGTGGTCCCACACCTGCCCGAAGAGCGCCGGCTCGTCGGAGAGCTTGGTGCCCAACGAGGGCACCATCTCCTTGAGCTTGGGCTCCCAGGACGGGTAGCGGTCTTTGAAGCAGCGCGACATCACGTCGAGCATCGCGGGCACCGCGGTGGAGGCGCCCGGCGAGGCGCCCAGCAGGCCGGCGATCGAGCCGTCGTCGGCGGCCAGCACGGTGGTGCCGAACTCGAGCACGCCCATCTTCTTCTTGTCGCGGCGGATCACCTGGACGCGTTGCCCGGCGATGTCGATCTCCCAGTCGTTGCCCTCCACGCTCGGCGCGAACTGACGCAGGGTGTCCATCCGATCGCCGAAGGACTGCAACAGCTCACCGACGAGATACTTCACCAGCGACATCTCGGTGAGGCCGACGCCGATCATCGACATCAGGTTGTCCGGCTTGACCGACAGCGGCAGATCGGTGAACTTGCCGGTCTTGAGGAACTTCGGCGACCAGCCGGCGAACGGGCCGAACAGCAGCCAGTCTTTGCCGGTGATCACCCGGGTGTCCAAGTGCGGCACCGACATCGGCGGAGCGCCCAGCGGGGGCATGCCGTAGACCTTGGCGTGGTGGCGCCCGGTCAGGTTGGGCTTGTCGGTGCGCAGCCACTGGCCGCTGACCGGGAATCCGCCGAAGCCCTTGGCCTCCCTGATGCCCGCCTTCTGCAGCAGCGGCAGCGCCCAGCCGCCGGCGCCGACGAAGACGAATTTGCTTGCCAGGCTGAACTTCTCGCCGGTGCGACGGTTGAGTACCTTGACCGTCCAGCTGCCGTCGGATTCCTGGTGCAGATCGCGCACCTCATGGCCGAACAGGGTGTCCATCCCGCGGGTGGTGCCGAAGGCCAGGAGTTGCTTGGACAGCGCGCCGAAGTCGACGTCGGTGCCGGCCTCGGTCCAGTTCAGGCCGACCGGTTCGGCGAAGTCGCGGTTCTCGGCCATCAGGGGCAGCCGGCGGGCGAACTCGTCGGCGTCGTCGATGAACTCCATACCGGCGAACAACGGGTTGCGCACCAGGGTTTCGCGCCGGCGGCGCAGATAGTCGACGTTGTCGGCACCCTGTACGTAACTGACGTGCGGGACCGGGTTCAGGAAGCTCCGGACGTCGGTCAGGATGCCGTTCTCGTGGGCGTACGCCCAGAACTGACGGGTGACCTGGAACTGCTCGTTGACGTTGATCGCCTTGGCGATCTCGATCGTGCCGTCCGGCAGCTGCGGGGTGTAGTTCAGTTCGCACAGCGCCGAGTGGCCGGTGCCGGCGTTGTTCCACGGGTCGCTACTCTCGGCGGCGGCAGCATCGAGGCGCTCGATCAGGGTGATGTTCCAGTCCGGCTCGACGAGCCGGAGCAATGCGCCCAGGGTGGCGCTCATGATTCCCGAACCGACGAGAACGACGTCGGTCTTGGCAGCAGGCTTGGCGGACATGGGGTTAGGTTATCGTCCGTGACTTCGGCGGGGAGCCTCTGGGGCAACGGGAGGGGCGCCGACTGGACCGCTGACGTCCTGCCCGGTTATCGGCAGGCCACCGCGGCGCTGGGCCCCGACCCCGACGGGGAGGGTGAGATCTTCGCCACGCTCGTGCGAAAAGACGCTCCCCCGGCATCGACGGCGGTGCTCGCCGTGCACGGCTACACCGACTACTTCTTCAACACCGGCCTGGCCGACCACTTCGCCGGCCGGGGTATCCGGTTCTACGGACTGGATCTGCGCAAGTGCGGCCGGTCCCACCGGGACGGCCAGACACCGCACTTCAGCACCGACCTCACCCAGTACGACCGCGAACTCGAATTGGCTCACGAGATGATCGCCGCGGAGAACCCGGGCGCGCGGGTGCTGGTGTACGGCCATTCCACCGGCGGCCTGGTGGTGGCGCTGTGGCTGGACCGGGTGCGCCGGCGCGGGGACACCGCGCTGATGCGAATTGCCGGCCTGGTGCTCAACAGTCCGTTCCTGGATCTCAACGGTCCGCCGATGCTGCGCACCCGAATGACCGCGACCGCGATCGGTGCGGCCTCGAAGGTCGCCAGGACCCGGGTCGCGCGCCCGGCCGGCAAGGGTGGCTACGGCCTGACCCTGCATCGCGACTACCACGGCGAGTTCGACTACAACCTGAAGTGGAAGCCGATCGGCGGCTTCCCGATCACCGTCGGCTGGATCAATGCGATCCGGCGCGGGCAGGCGACGTTGCACCGCGGCCTGGACGTCGGGGTGCCGAACCTCGTCCTGCGCTCGGATCACAGCGTGGCCGAGGACGCCGGCACCGATGTGATCCAGCGCGGTGACGCCGTGCTCGACGTCACCCACATCGCCCGGTGGGCCGGCTGCGTAGGCAACCGGCAGAGCGTGGTTCCGGTGCCCGACGCCAAGCACGACGTGTTCCTGTCGCTGCCGGAACCGCGCGCGGTGGCCTACGCCGAACTGGACGGCTGGCTCGCCACGCTCTGATCGAACGGTGCGCGCAGGGTCGGCGCGATGTGACGCCGGTTGACGACGAAACCGGTCAACGCCAGGACGCCGTAGACCGCACTCAGCACCAGCCGGCCCTCCGTCGAGGTCACCGCGAACTGGATGATGAAGAGCCCGAACAACATCCACGCGGTGCGGCGATGGAAGCGCAGCGACAGGATGAGGGCCACACCCATCATGGTCTGGGCCGCGGTGATCAGCGTCTCCTCGACCTGGCGAGGGTCGAGGGGCAGGGCGACCCCGCCACCGCCGGCCAGGTAGGCCAACGGCAGGGAACCCACCAGCAGTGTCCACTGGTTGACCTTCGATGAGATCAGGGTGGCGATCGCGGCGGTGGCGTTGCCCCGGGCGGCGAAGATGATGGCGATGATGAACTCGGGCGCCTCCGAGGCCAGCGGCGCGAGCCACTGCACCAGCAGGAATCGGTCGATGCCGAGTTGGGTGCCGGCGCTGATCATGCTGTCGGCGAAGGGTTTTGCCGAGAGCAGGATCACCACCGCGGCAACGACGAAGAGTGCGACGACGATGCGACGGCGGGCGCGGTCCGGCAACAGACCGATCGCCGCGGCGGTGCCGATCAGATCGGGCTCCTCCACCTCGCCCTGACTGACCTTGAACAGATAGAAGCCGAACCAGGCCAGCAGCGCGACGCCCAGCACGAGGTGGATCTGCGCGGTGGCCGGAATGACGAAGGCGACGATGCCGGCGATCAGCAGGAAGCCGAGTTCGATGCGGTTGCCGGGTTCCAGTTCCAGGACCGTGCCCCCATTACCGGTGAGTTTGTCACCGGTGAGTCTGCGGGCGGCCGCCAGTCCGATCATCACCACCAGTGGCCAGCCCAACCCCATCAGCAGCCGGTTGGAGCCGGTCATATTGGCAGCCGCGTACTGGGTGTACTCGTGCACATGCCCTGCGGTGTAGGCGTAGTAGAGGTCGACCGCGTATTCGGGCAGCACAGCGATCAGAGCGAGCACCGCGATCGCCAGACCGCCGGACACGTCGATCTGGGCGGCCTCAGCCGCCCAGGCGAGCAGGAAGCTGGCGGCGACCACCGCAGCGCCGAAGATCAGCATGGTGGCGACCGGATCGGGTTGCATGCCGCTAAACCGAACCAGCATGGCCGGGGCGATGAAGGCGGCGGTGATGAGGCCGGAACGCATGAGGCCAGAACGTATGAGGGTGGTCACGTGAAGTCTCTCGAGCCGGGCGACCGAAACTTTTCGCGGGCAGCGAGGCTTCGGCCGACGTGGTCTACGTCGTCCGAAGGTCTCGCTCGCCGGGTGTCACCCGGTGGATGACCGGGCGGTGAAACCGCCAGTATGTCGACCATCCGCAACCGCCCGAGGGCAGGAGGAACTACTCCCCTTCGCGCGACGAGACGCTACCGCCGTTGTTGCACCCGTGCAACTTGAACAGATAGATAAATGACGCGCCCGGGAACCTTTGCGGGTAAGCATCCGACTAGTTCCTTCGACGACCAGAAGGAGTTTTCATGTCGACAACCGCAACCGCACCGACAACCAACGAAGTAGATGTTCGGGTCCCGCGTTTCACTGCCTCGGTGACGATGACCGTGCTGGCGGCCGCACTGGTTGTGTCCACTTTCAATACTCGGGCAGCAGCAGTGATCTTGGCAGCCCAGGGCGTCGTCTTCGCGATCGGCGCCAGCGCCGGCCCGTTACGTCACCCGTACGGCCGCATCTTCAGCACATTCATTGCGCCCCGACTCAGTCCTCCGGTCAAGTTCGAGCCGGTGCCGTTGCTGAGGTTCTCCCAGGGCATCGGGCTGATCTTCGCGATCCTCGGGATCGTGGGCTTCTGGTTCGGGATGCCGACAGTGGGTCAGGTTGCCACCGGCATCGCCACCTTCGCGGCCTTCATGCGGTCGGTGTTCGGGATCTGCCTGAGTCGTCGGCTCTTCGGATTGACGCACCGACTGATGGGTAAGGGCACCCCGCCCTGCTGCCAAGGCAAGTAATCCGGAAGTCCCACTCCGGGAACCATTGCGCTCTGCTGTCCGACCTCTTGGGTAGGGACGCGACATGAGAACGGTCGTCCCGCGCCTGAAAGGACATCAGAAGTGATTGCTGGAACCTGTATCGGCCGGGTTGGAACACTGGCCGTCTCACTCGGGATCGGAATGGCGGCACTGACCGCGCCAGCCGTTGCGTACGCCGACTCGAGTGGTGATTCCGCCACGGCCTCGCCGTCGCGATCCGGCTCATCCCCTCGTACCGCCAGCCCGGCCCGCGGTGGCGCGAATTTCCCGCGGGCTGCCGCGGGCACCAGGGCCGGAAAGTCGCGTTCCACTGCCACGCCGGCCGCAAGTCGCCGAGTTCCGGTCCTGGCCGCGGGCGCCTCCGCAGTGCCGGCGGCAGCCGCAAAGGTCACGGCACCAGCCGCGGCGGCTGTCGCGGCCAACCCGGTCGCCGACCTGATCCGGACATTCATCGGTGACGGCACTGTCGATCAACCGAACGCCGGGTTCTTGTTCGGCAACGGGTACAGCTATACCGCTTTCGACGACACCTACTGCACCGCTGCGGCAGCCTGTAACGGCGGTACCGGCGGGCTGATCGGCAACGGCGGCAGCGGTTACAACGGCGGTTCCGGCGGGGCCGCGGGCTGGTTCGGCAACGGCGGCAACGGCGGTGCCGGGATCGCGGCCGGAGCAGCTGGCGGCAACGGCGGTCGCGGCGGAATCCTCTTCGGCAACGGCGGCAAGGGCGGCGAGGGCGCGGCCGCGACCGGCATGGCCAGCGGCGGCGCCGGCGGCCGTGGCGGTATGGCCGGGTCGATGATCACCATCGGACAACTCATGCTGCCTACCAGCCTCTACGGAAACGGCGGCAACGGCGGTAACGGCGGCGACGCCGTGATGGGCACTGCCGGAGCAGGCGGCCGCGGCGGTATGGCTGCCATCATCGGAGCGGGTGGCACCGGCGGTGACGGCGGCAATATCACCGGAATGGGCGGCGGCACCGCCGGCGCAGGCGGTAGCGGCGGGATGGCCGGCTGGCTGACCGGCGCCGGCGGCAACGGCGGCAGTGGCGGCGATGTCAACGGCGTCAACGGCGGAACGGCCGGGGCCGGCGGAAACGGCGCGATGGGGATGATGTTCTTCAGCCCCGGCGGCAACGGCGGAGCCGGGGGTAGTTACGGCGAAGGTGTTACCGCGACGGTGGCCGGCGGCGCCGGCGGCAACGGTGGCACCGGGGCCTGGTTCCTCTTCGGTTCGGGCGGCAACGGCGGTGCGGGCGGTGCAGGCCTCGGCATGGGCGATGGCGGAGCCGGCGGTCGCGGCGGCAACGGCGTCGGGCTGACCGGTGGCGGCAACGGCGGAGCCGGCGGCGCAGCGGTGATGGGCAACGGCGGCGCGGGCGGTCGCGGCGGCGTCGGCGGCGTGGCCGGCGCTGGTGGCAACGGCGGCGCGGGCGGAGCCGCCCAGTCAGGAAACGGCGGGGCCGGCGGAGACGGCGGGGACTCGATTTTCCTGGGCAACGCGGGCAATGGTGGTGTCGGCGGGGCATCGGTCGGAGCCGCCGGCGGCGACGGCGGCGACGGCGGCAACGCCACCCCGATCAAGGGCAACGGCGGCAATGGCGGTGACGGTGGCGCCGGCACGACCAACGGCTGCGGCGGCAGCGGCGGGATGGGCGGGATGCTCTTCAGCGATATGGGCATGGACGGATCGCCCTCGTGCGGCGGCGGCATGATGGGCGGCGGCGGCATGTCGATGGCCGCGGTGCGCTGATACCAATGCGAGACGCCAGTCCCCGCGAGGAATCTCCTCGCGGGGACTGCTCGGGTGTGAAGGAGTTTCGAGTAGTGAATCTGGCGGCGATGGTCGGCATGCCGGGTGAGGCGCTTCGAGTGCCGCGGCACCAGTGGCGCGCCTCACTCACCGAAGCCGTGCGTGCGGCGTTCGCGTACCACTACGCGAACAACGACTTCTATCGCGCCCAGTGCGCGGCGGTGTCGCCGGCCGACATCGACGACTTCGCCGATCTGCATCGAATCCCATTGCTGCCGGTGGGCATGTTCAAGCAGGCCGGCGCGCACGTGCTGCTCACGGTCGGCCTCGCCGATATCGAGACCGAGATCCGCTCCACCGGCACCAGTGGCGTTCCCTCGGTGGCCCGGCGCGACGCACTGACCACGACCCGAGCGTCCATCGGAATTCTCGGCGGCTACCGGGATTTCTTCGGGATCTCCGACGGGGCCGGGCTGTTCCTGTGCCCGTCACCGGCCGAGGTTCCCGAGATGGGCATGGTCAAGGTGTTCAACCTGATGACGGCGATGCTCGACGATCACCGCTATCTCGTGCAGGAGTACTCGTTCGACCCCGAGGAGGCACTGGCCTACCTGAACAAGTGGGAGGGCCGGATGACGCGGCACATCATCGGGCCGCCGTTCATCATCGCCAGATTCATGAGATTCCTTGAACTGGAGTCGATTCCACTTGCGCTGGACCCGGACTCGATGATCATCATGTTGGGCGGATGGAAGCAGTACACCGGACGGTCGATCAGCCGTGCGGAGTTCGACGACAAGGCCCGGCGGTTCCTCGGCGTGGACCCGTCCCGCATCCGAGACATGTACGGGATGATCGAGTCGAACATGCTCGCCATCGAATGCGAGCACAGGCGTAAACACGTGCCGCCGTGGTGCTACGTCTCGATCCGCGACATCACCGATCCGGCGATCGAACTCAAGTCCGGCAAGACCGGCGGAATCGCGATCCTGGACGCCATCAACACCGCCTATCCCGGCTTCCTGCTATCCGACGATGTCGGCGAGGTCGACGACAGCGACTGCCCGTGCGGCCGCACCGGCCAGACAGTGCGTTTCCGCCGACGCCGCCAGGGTGCGGAGTTGGGCTGTTGCGCGGTCAGTATCGAGAAGTACATCGACACCCACGAAATCGCAGCCGACTGCGAACTCTCCGACACCGTCGGGGGTAGCTGATCATGGCCCGCTTCAGTCCTGCTGTGATCGACCACTTCAGCAACCCTCGCAACTGCGGCCGTCTGGATCACCCCGACGTATCGGCATTCATCGGCAATCCGGTGTGCGGCGACCAGATCCTGCTCACCGCATATGTCCGCGACTCCGTCATCACGCAAGTCTGCTTTGAGGCTTTCGGCTGTTCCCCCGCCCTGGCGATTGCCTCGATACTCACTGATCGACTCACCGACATGACCGTCAGCGACGTCACCGCACTCGACGCCGCCACAGTCCTGAACTGGTCCGGTGGCCTGAGCCCCGACCAACGGCATGTCGCCGAACTCGGCGCCGATGTCGCGCGCCGCCTCGTGGAGAACTTCCGGCTCGGGCGTATCGACGAGGGAGTGCATTGCGGTGAGTGACACATCGCCGATCTACCTCGATTACGCGGCCACCGCACCCCTTCATCCCGATGCCGCCCGGGCCGTTCTGAGCGGCCAGGCGCTGATCGGTAACCCATCGAGCACGCATCACGCCGGGCAGCTGGCCACCGAGGCTCTGGCCAAAGCCCGGCAATCCGTTGCCCGCCTCCTGGGCGTCGCTCCCGACGAGGTGATCCTGACCTCAGGTGGCAGCGAGTCCAACACCACGGCGTTGTGGGGAACTTTCGCCGCGCGGGGTTTCACCGGGCACATGGTGACGACGTCGATCGAGCACTCCTCGATCCTGGAGAACGCGCGCGCTCTGGCGTCGCTCGGAGTCGAGGTGACCTTCGTCGACCCGGGACCCGACGGCCACATCGCGGCCGCCGACATCGCCTCGGCCCTGCGTCCAGACACTGCGCTCATCTCGGTGATGCACGCCAACAACGAGACCGGAGCGATACAGCCGATAGCCATGATCGCCGAGACTGCTCGTCGTACGGGTATCGCCCTTCACGTCGACGCGGTTCAGACCGCGGGCAAGATCGACATCGCAGCACTTGGCGCACAGCTGGTTTCGATCTCCGCGCACAAGTTCGGAGGCCCGCGTGGGGTGGGGGCGCTGGCCGTGCGCACCGGCCACAACCTGGCACCATTGATCCGCGGCGGCGGCCAGGAGGCCGGCCACCGGGCCGGAACCGAGAACGTCCCCGGTGCGATGGGGATGGCAGCGGCCGCCGAACTGTGCATCGATCGGATGTCAGCAGCGCACCGTCTGGCGATGGCGACGCTGCGTCGACGACTGATCGAGGGCCTGTACGAGATCGGCGGGGTGCACCTGAATGCGACGGAACCGGTGATCGAAGAGACGGTGAGTGTCCGGTTCGACCGCATTCGCGCCGACACCTTGGCCGACATGCTCGACCTGCAGGGCGTCTACGTGTCGACCGGCTCGGCCTGCC
Organism: Mycolicibacterium sp.; assembly: GCF_017853185.1. Lineage (GTDB taxonomy): Bacteria > Actinomycetota > Actinomycetes > Mycobacteriales > Mycobacteriaceae > Mycobacterium. Next base: position 396 of record NZ_JAFMJZ010000016.1, on the reverse strand, counting down.
ACGCCATGGACGACGTGGTGTCACACGTCCTCACCTCCCAGGGGTTGACCGAAACCGAATCCCGTTCAGCAATGCGGTTCTCCTTCGGCCCGGAAATCAGTGCGGAAGATATCGACCTGGCCGTCGCGGCGAGCGCACAGGCGGTCGACCGCCTTCGCCGCACAGCCGGGAAGTCGGCGGTGCGGCGATGAGCGTTGCGATCAAGAACCTGCTTGCCGAACGGACGCGGTTCGTCCTGTCGCTGATCGGCGTCGCCTTCTCGGTGTTGCTCGTGCTGGCGATGACCGGAATCTTCGTCGGCACTACCCGGCAAGTGACCACCTACATCGACCATTCCGGCAATGCCGTCTGGGTGATGCAGCCCGGGGTGTCCCAGATGTTCAAGGCGGTGTCCTG
>NZ_JAFMJZ010000015.1 GCF_017853185.1 Mycolicibacterium sp. | reverse complement strand
CGGGTCGGGCCCTGCTCCTCGGCCGCCAGCGCACGCACCCAGGTCAGCGGCTCGAAGCCGATCGGTCGGACAACCACCAGTTCATCGGCGACCGGCTCCAGCAGCAGTTCGGCCTCGCCGACGATGCGGGACAGTTCGGACTCGATGCCGGCGGTGGTGATGATCTCCTCGAGGCTGACCAGCCAGCTGCTGTTGCCCTGGCCCCCGAAGGCGACGGCATAGGGTTCACCGGCGTTGAGCCGGTCCACGAGCGCATAAGCCTCGGCGGCGTTGACCTCGTCGGTGTGGTCGCTGCGCCGGTCGTGCTCGTGAATCGTCACCCTGTCTCCCTCAAAACTCACTGCGTCTCCGTCAAACTCGCTGCGCAGGCGCAATAAGAGTCCCATGAGAACAACGCGTTTTCGTCACGCGATATTGGTTACTGACGAGTTCTACGCGCGGGTAATAGCGCAGCACGAAAGGCCAGGTTGGAGCGCCTCGGAGCAAACCTCCTGCGTGCAGGTGGTTACGCTTGAGTAGGTAGAAGTTCGCAGATCAAGGCATGACTGTTATCAAATCGTTATCCGGCTTCCGGCGACCACCGGCGTCGTCGTCAGGACCGGGATGGGCGCCGCAGCCGCGAAATTGCGGACCGGAATGGCAAAAAGAGGTTTGCTGGCAAATCCTTACTTTTCAGTAGGTTTTTCCGACCTCAGTCCCATTGCCCGAATTGCGGCGTGGGATGGTGCCCTGATCACCCATTCCCAGGGCCGCAGATCACCGCGGCGGGGCCACGGCGGCAAACTTCAGCCCAGCCGTCCACCATGGCTGAACCGTGCGGCCCGGCGGCCGATCCGGTGCTCCCGGCCCCGGGTCCGGTGCGGCAGTCCGCCCGGCCGGATCGGCTCGGCGTAGAACAGCACCTTGGTGATCTCCACCAGCACCAGGTAGGCGAGCACGAACAACGCCAGCGCCCCGAAGAACTGCCACGGCAGCGGGGTGAACCCCAGCGCCGCAGCCAGTGGTGAGACCGTCAGGGCGATCCCGATCGCGATCACCGCGAACGTGGTGGCCGTCAGCAGCCCGCCGGGCCGGCTGCGCAGGAACGGCACCCTGCGGGTCCGGATGGCGAAGATGATCAGCGTCTGGGTGGCCAGCGACTCGACGAACCACCCGGTGCGGAATTCGACCGGTCCGGCGTGCAGGACCCCGAGCATCAGCCCGAAGGTGAGGAAGTCGAACAGCGAACTGATCGGTCCGAAAGTGAGCATGAACCGGCGAATGAAGGCGATGTTCCAGTGCGACGGGGCGTGCAGTTGCTCGTCGTCGACCCGGTCGGTCGGGATGGCGAGTTGCGATGTGTCGTACAGCAGATTGTTGAGCAGGATCTGGCCGGGCAGCATCGGCAGGAAGGTGAGCACCGCCGAGGCGGCGGCCGCCGAGAACATGTTGCCGAAGTTGCTCGACGTTCCCATCAGCACGTACTTGATGGTGTTGGCGAAGATCCGCCGACCTTCGGCGACGCCGGTGGCCAGCACCCCGAGATCCTTCTCCAACAGCACCACGTCGGCGGCGTCCTTGGCCACGTCGGTGGCGGTGTCCACCGAGATGCCGACATCGGCGGAGTGCAGGGCCAGTGCGTCATTGACGCCGTCGCCGAGGAAGCCCACCGACCGTCCGGCCCGGCGTAGCACGCTGATCACCTTCGCCTTCTGCTCCGGCGAGATCCGGGCGAAGACGCTCGCGTTCTGCACGGCCGCTTCGAACGCGGCGTCGTCCAGGCCGGCCAGCTGGTCTCCGGTGAGCGTGCCCTTGGACGCCAAACCCAAGTCCGCACAGACCTTTTCAGCAACCTGAGGGTTGTCCCCGGTGGCGACCTTGACCTCGATACCCAGTGCGGCGAGCTGTGCCAGTGAAGCTCGGGCGGCCTGCTTCGGCGGGTCGGCGAAGACCAGGAAACCGTCGAGGGTAAGGCCGGCCTCATCGGCGGCGGTGATCGCGGTCAGACCCGGGGCAGCCTTGCCTGCCACCGCGACGACTCGTCTTCCTTCGGCGAAGTAGCGGTCCAGCACGGCCTGCGCGGACTCCGGGACCGTCGCGCACCGCTCGAGCACCTGCTCCGGGGCGCCCTTGACGATCAGAGTTCGAACACCGGCCTCCTCCACCAATGCCGAGGTGGCCCGCCGGGTGTGGTCGAAGGGAAGTTCGGCGATCCGGTGCGCACCCGCGGTGCCGATCCGCCGGCCGGCATCGGACTCCCAGAGCGCGGCATCCAGTGCGTTGGCACTGACTCCCCCGGCGGCCGGATCGACGTCGGTGGCCAGCAGTCCGGCCCGCAGCACCGCATCGCTGGCCGCGCCGGCGGCGTCGACCGCCTCGATCAGCGTCACCCGGCCCTCGGTGAGCGTGCCGGTCTTGTCGGTCACCAGGATGTCGATGTCGCCGAGATCCTCGATGCAGACCAGTCGCTTGACCAGAACCCTGAGTGCGGCCAGCCGCCGGGACCCGGTCGCCAGACTCGTGCTGACCACCGCGGGCAGCAATTGCGGGGTGATGCCCACCGCGATCGCCAGGGCGAAGAGCACCGAGTCGATCACCGGCCGGCGTAGCAACAGATTGGTGACCAGGATCAGCACGGTCAGCACGACCGCCACCTGAAGCAGCAGATAGGAGAACCGGCGCAGCCCGGCCTGGAACTCGGTCTCGGGCTGACGCTCCCCCAACCCCGCCGCGATCCGGCCGAACCGTGCGTCCAGTCCGGTGGCGCTGACCACCGCGACCCCGTCGCCGGCGCTGACCACGGTGCCCATGAACGCCTGATCCCCCGGTGACTTCTCCACCGCCGCGGATTCACCGGTCAGGATGCTCTCGTTGCACTCCAACCCGTTGGCGGTGAGCAGCCGGACGTCGGCCGGAACGAGTTCGCCCAGGGTCAGTTCGATCACGTCGCCGACGACGAGTTCGTTGACGTCGACCTTCACGAACCGGCCGTCGCGGCGGGCCAGCGCCGTGTGCCGGACCCTGGAGTGCAATGCGGCGGTGGCACGTTCGGCGCGGTACTCGTTGACGAATCCCAGGCCGATGCTGACGGCCAGGATGATCCCGATGATGACGGCCTGGGTGCTGTCACCGAGGAAGAACGACGCCACCGCGGTGACGGCGAGAAGTCCCAGCACCGCATTGTTGAGCTGACGGCGCAGCACCGACCATGCGCTGACCCGATGTGTCCGAAGCGAATTCGGCCCGTCGCGGGCCAGCCGGGCCGCCGCTTCGGCGGTGGTCAGACCTGCCGAGTTCGATTCCTCAGTCGCGTCCACGTGCCGACTCGAGCAGCAGACGCCGCTCCGCGGCTGCGACGTTGCGACGCGTCTTGGTCGCTACGTCCGGGGTGACCGAGATCGACGTGATCCCCATCCGCACAAGGTGTTCGGCGAAGTCCGGCCGGCTCGACGGCGCCTGTCCGCACAGCGATGCGGTGATACCCAATCGCCGGGCGGTGCCGATGATCTGGCCGATCGCGTCGAGCACCGCGGCGTCGGACTCGTCGTAGAGTTCGGCGCACAGATCGGAGTCGCGGTCCACCCCCAGCATCAACTGGGTCAGGTCGTTGCTGCCGATGGACACCCCGTCGATGCCCATGCCGACGTACTCGGGCAGCCAGTGCACCACCGACGGCACCTCGGCCATCACCCAGCGGTGCAGGCCGCGCTGCCGGCCCAGCGGGCTGGCGTCCACCAGTTCCAGGCACTTCTCCAGTTCCCACTTGGTCCGGACGAACGGAATCATCAAGTGCAGGTTGGGATTCCGCTCCCGCACCCGGGCCAGTGCCTGCAGTTCCAGACCGAACAGATCCGGGTTGCTGACGTACCGGTAGCAGCCGCGGTAGCCGATCATCGGATTGTGCTCTTCGGGTTCGAACTTGTCGCCGCCCTTGAGGTTGCGGAACTCGTTGGTGCGGAAGTCCGAGGCCCGGTAGATCACCGGGCGCGGCGAGAACGCCGCCGCGACCCGGCCCACCGCGTTGGCCAGTGAATCGACCAGGCTGTCCTGCTCGCCGTGCTCGATCAGGTCACGCGGGTGCCGGTTGTGCAGTGCGTCTTCCAGGATCAGTTCGGCGCGCAGCAGTCCCACCCCGTCGACGTCGAGGGCTGCGGCCGCCTCGGCCTTGTCCGGCATCGCGACGTTGACGTAGATCTTGGTGCCGGTCACCTCGGAAGGCACCGCCGCCGCCCCCACCGGTGCGGTCTGCGCGCCGCCGGCCTTCGGGCTCTCGACCCGGCCGGCCAGCACCCGGCCGCGGGTGCCGTCGACGGTGACCACGGTCCCGTCCTTGAGGTCCTTGGTGGCGGTGCGGGCGCCGACGATGCAGGGCACACCCAGTTCGCGGGCGACGATGGCGGCGTGGCAGGTCATGCCGCCGGAATCTGTCACCAGGGCCGAGGCGCGGCGCATGGTGGGCAGCCAGTCCGGGTTGGTCATCTTGGCCACCAGCACCTCGCCGTCCTGCATACGGCTGCCGTCGGCGACGTCGGCCAGTACCCGCACCACGCCGGAGGCCTCGCCGGGCACCGCGGGCAGGCCCTGGATCAGCACCTCGTGGGTTTCCGGGACGGGCTTGCCGGCCCGCTTCAACGTGGTGATCGGACGGGTCTGCACGATGTAGGTCTTGCCGTCGGCGATCGCCCACTCGGTGTCCTGCGGGCAGCCGGCGTGCTTCTCACTACGGATCGCGATATCGGCGATCGTGCGAACCTCGTCGTCGTTGAGGACCTGTTTGAGCGCCTCGGCCTCGTCGAGGTCGATGTTGAGATCGTTGCCGTCCGCGCCGCGGACGATCTTGAACTGCTTGTAACCGATTCGGCGGGAAAGGATTTCGCCGTTCTCCTTGGACACCACATAGGTGTCGGGCTCCACCGAACCGGAGACCACCACCTCGCCCTGACCGAAGGCGCCCTCGACCACCACCCGGTCGGTCTCGTCGGTGGTCGGGTCGGCGGTGAACGCCACACCGGACCGTTCGGAGGCGATCATCTGCTGAACCACCACCGCCATCGCCGGGTCGGCGGTGAACCCGCGGCTGGCCCGGTAGGTGACCACCCGGGGCCCGAACAGCGAGGCCCAGCACCGCTGGACCGCGTCGATCAGTTGCTCCTCACCGGAGATGTTGGTGAAGGTCGCGTTCATACCGGCGAAGGAGGCGTCCGCGCCGTCCTCGCCGGTGGCCGACGAGCGCACGGCCACATTGACGTCCGAACCCATCGCCCGGTACGAGGCCAGGATGCGATCCCGGACCTCGGGAGGCATCCCCGCCCTCAGCACCATGTCCTTCATCGCGTTGCACATCACGGTCTGCTTGTCCTGATCGCCGGAGCGCATGGCCTCGCGGTGCGCGGCGTTGAGTTCGTCGGACACCCCGGCGGCCTTCATCGACTCCAGATAGCTGTCGCGCAGCACCACGAAGCCGGGCGGCACCGGCAGACCGGCGGCCACCATCTCGCCCATGTTGGCGCCCTTGCCGCCGGCCTCCTCCGCGTTGGCCATGCCCAGTTCAGCGATATCGGCGACGTAATGGGGGCTGGACATCAGCGAACTCCTCAGATCTTCGGCGGACAACAATGATTTTCCGCCTCGGCGACGGATTCGGTCAGCGGTTTGGTGGTATCGACGCGGTGCGCCTGGGGCCAGACGCCGCGGTCACCGAGCGTGGTTGCGATGTCCGGGGTCACCTGCGAGGTGCTGCCGGTGCGGGTGCGGATCCGATTCACGGTGGCGTCCAGCGGTGCGACGCAGGCCAGTTCGACGATGCGGGCCGATGACTGCCCGGCGACCTGCCGGGCCTGTCGCCGATGCCGTTCGTCGAGCCAGGTTCCGTCCAGGATCACCGTGCGGCCGCCGTGCAGCGCTCGCCGCGCCTGGGTCAGCACCGCGTCGTAGACCGCGTCGACGTTCTCCCGGGTGTAGAGGCCCTCGCCGAGAACCCCCGGTTCGCCGGTGAGCTCGCCACGGCCCACCAGGGCCGCACGGACGTCGTCGGTGGAGATCACCTGGGCCTCAACACCCTGCGCCCCAAGGCGTTCGGCGAGTGCGCGGGCCACGGTGGACTTACCGGTGCCGGGACCGCCACCGACCAGGATCAGCCGGACGGCGGCGGCACGCAGGTGCGAAGACGCGATCTCCAGGTGCCGGCGGGCATCGTCGGCGGATTCGGCCCGGCCCTGGAGGTAACGAACACAGTCGACCTTGGCCCGCACGCCGGCCCGGTAGGCGATGTAGAAGTCCCGCAGTGACGCCGGTGCGTCGTCGCCGGTCATCTCCAGATAGCTCCGGGTGAAGAACCCGGCCAGATCGGGCCGGCCGAGGAACTCCAGGTCCATCGCCAGGAAAGCCACGTCGTCGATCACGTCGACGAAGCGCAGCAGGCTGTCGAATTCCAGGCAGTCCAACAGTGCCGGCCCGTCGGGAAGGCAGAAGATGTCATCGGCGATCAGGTCGGCGTGGCCGTCGACGATCCGTCCCGCGGCGATCCGCCCGTCGAAGAGTTCCGCCCTCCCCTCGACGAAATCGGTTGTCAGCCGGTCGATCTCGGACACCACCGCCGGGTCGAGACCCGGAACGAGTCCGGCGGCGTAGCGGGTCAGCTCAGCGAGGTTCTCCCGCCAGCGGGCGGTCACGGCTGCGACCCCGGCCTGCGCGTCGATCTCCGGCCCGCGAGCGGCGCCGGCGTGGAAGCGGGCCATGACGGCCGCCACCGCGGCGAGGTCCTGCTCGACGGGCTCGCCGCGACTCACCTTGGTCGCCAGCCGGACGTCATCGGAGTAACGCCGCATCACGATGACCGGTTCGGGATCCCCACCGTGCGGCCCGGCGAAGTGCCCCACTCCCAGATAGCTCTGCGGCGACAGCCGGCTGTTGAGCCGGACCTCATCGGCGCAGGCCCGTTCCCGGCTGGCTGCGCTGGAGAAGTCGAGGAAGTCGGTGACCACCGGCTTCTTCGTCTTGTAGGCCAGATCGCCGACCAGCACCACCAGACCGGTATGGGTCTCGGCGACCTGCGGGCGGTAGCCACCGCCGGTGTCGGCCATCTGCCAGCTCTCCCCCCAGCTCGTCCGCGCCCCTATTCGATCCTCGCACGCCCTATCGTGGGAACTGACGGGAAGGGGCGGCCCATGGGCGGTTCGGCGATCACGCCGCAAGCGCTGGCCAGTGCCGTGGAACTCGCCTGTCGTGCGCCGTCGGTGCACAACAGCCAGCCGTGGCGGCTGACCGCCGAGGGCGGCGTGCTGCGAGTGTTCGTCGAACCGCATCGCGTTCCGCGCGCCACCGACCACGCCGGCCGGGAGGCGCTGATCAGTTGCGGTGCGCTGCTGGATCATCTGCGGGCGGCCGCGGCGGCGGCCGGGTGGCACGCCGATGTGGCCCGATTCCCCAACCCCAACGCCCTCGCGCATGTGGCCACCATCGAGTTCCACCGGCTCGAGATCGTCACTGAGGCCGACCGTGCCCGGGCCGATGCGATCCTGCGGCGGCGCACCGACCGGCTGCCGTTCACCGCCCCGCCTAGCTGGCCGGCGTTCGAGAACGCGCTCCGCAACGCGATCGACCCGCAAGACGCCAGGCTCGATGTGCTGCCGGAGGAGGCGCGCGCCGAGCTGGCCGATGCCTCCCGACTCACCGAAGCGCTGCGCCGTTACGACCCGTCCTACCAAGCCGAATTGAGTTGGTGGACAGGACTGTTCGAGACCGCAGACGGCGTCCCCCACAGCGCCCTGGTGTCGGCCGCGGACCGGGAGCGGGTGGGGGTGGCACGCGAGTTCCCGGCCGGGGATCTCACCGGTGACCGTCCGGACACCGACCACTCGGCGATCGTGGCGCTGTCGACCTATGACGATTCCCAGCCCAACGTCCTGGGCTGCGGGGAGGCCCTCTCGGCGGCACTGCTGGAGGCCACCATGGCCGGGCTGGCCACCTGCACGCTGACCCACCTCACCGAACTGGACGCCAGCCGCGACATCCTGCGTTCGGTGATCGGCGGCAGCGGTGAACCACAGCTGCTGATCCGCGTCGGCCGGGTGGCGGCCGTCGGCGAACACCCGCCGATGACCCCGCGCCGGGCGCTTTCCGACGTCCTGAGCATCACCCCCTGGTGAGTTCCCGCTCGCCGTGATGCACTGGGTTGAGACGATTGGGGGAACGAATGTCTGACCGGGGAATGCTTCGTCACCAGCCGCGTCGGATCTTCCGTGACCGTCGCGAAGCCGGGCAGGTGCTGGCCGGCCTGCTGGAGCACTACCGGGATGACCCCGACGTGGTGGTGCTCGGCCTGGCCCGCGGCGGACTTCCGGTCGCCTACGAGGTGGCCCGCGCGCTGCGCGCGCCCCTGGACGCTTTCATCGTGCGCAAGCTCGGGATGCCGGGCCGTGAGGAGTTCGCCGTCGGCGCACTGGCCAGCGGCGGACGTGTGGTGGTCAACGACGACGTGCTGCGCGCGCTGAAGGTCACCCCCGAACAGTTGCGCGAGGTCGCCGAACGCGAAGCGCGCGAACTGATCCGGCGCGAGCAGGCCTACCGCGGTGGGCGTCCGCCCTGCAATGTGACCGGCAAGACCGTGATCCTGGTCGACGACGGACTGGCCACCGGGTCCTCGATGCTGGCCGCGGTTCAGGCGTTGCGCGAGTCGGAACCCGCCCACATCGTCATCGCGGTGCCGGCCGCACCGGAGTCCACCTGCCGCGAGTTCGCCGGTCTCGTCGACGACGTGGTGTGCGCCTCGATGCCGACACCCTTCCTCGCCGTCGGCGAATCCTTCTGGGATTTCACCCAGGTCTCCGATGACGAGGTGCGTGATCTGCTGTCCGAGCCGACCACGGGCCCGGCTCCGGCGCCGGTCTCGGTGCGGCCGTCCGATCTGGTCGCCGCGGCCGCCGTCGAGGCCCCCGGCGGGGTGCCGCCGCACGCGGTGCTCGACGACCTGATCGGCGACGCCCGGGTGGTGCTGATCGGCGAGAGCTCGCACGGAACCCACGAGTTCTACCAGGCGCGCGCCGAGATCACCAAGTGGCTGATCGAGCACAAGGGGTTCAATGCCGTTGCCGCAGAAGCGGATTGGCCCGACGCCTACCGGGTGAACCGGTACGTGCAGGGCTTCGGCGCCGACACCACCCCCGAGGAGGCGCTGCGCGGCTTCCAGCGGTTCCCGGCCTGGATGTGGCGCAACACGGTGGTGCGCGACTTCGTCGGCTGGTTGCGCTGGCACAACGGCCGTCGCACCGCCGAGGGCCGGCGCCGGACCGGGTTCTACGGATTGGATCTCTACAGCCTGCACCGGTCGATGCAGGAGGTGATCGGCTTTCTCGACACCGTGGATCCGGCCGCGGCGGCCCGGGCGCGCGCCAGATATGCCTGTTTCGACCACTCCGACGGTCACGACGGCCAGGCCTACGGCTACGCGGCGGCGTTCGGGGCGGGGCCCAGTTGTGAACGCCAGGCCGTCGAACAGCTCATCGAGTTGCAGCGCAACGCGCCCGCCTATCTCGGCGAGGACGGTGCGGTGGCCGAGGACGATCTGTTCGAGGCCGAGCAGAACGCCAACACGGTCCGCAACGCGGAGGCCTACTACCGTGGCATGTTCGCCGGCCGGGTCACCTCGTGGAACATGCGCGACAAGCACATGGCCCAGACGTTGGACGCGTTGCTCTCCCATCTGAACCGCCACTCACGCATCTCCGGGAGCCCTTCGGGGGACCCCGAGCCGGCCCGCGTGGTGGTGTGGGCGCACAACTCGCACGTGGGCGACGCGCGCGCCACCGAGGTGTCCGCGGACGGCCAGCTGACCATCGGCCAGCTCGCCCGCGAGAAGTACGGCGACGAGTGCCGGCTGATCGGGTTGTCCACCTACTCCGGCACGGTCACCGCGGCCAGCGACTGGGGCGGGGCCGCCGAACACAAGACGGTGCGGCCCGCGCTGGCCGGCAGCATCGAGGAACTGCTGCACGACACCGGGAAAGGAAACTTCCTGGTGACCATGCACGACGGCTCGCCCGCCGCCGCCGCGCTCGAGACGGTCCGGCTCGCCCGGGCGATCGGGGTGATCTATCTGCCGCAGACCGAACGGCAGAGTCACTACTTCCATGTCCGGCCGTCCGACCAGTTCGATGCGATGATCCATATCGACCAGACCCGGGCGCTGGAACCGCTGGAACCGGACAGCGTCTGGGTCGCCGGACAGAACCCGGAGACGTATCCGACCGGCCTGTAGGGCCGATGGCGCTGTGGGGAAGGGGCTGACACGAGTGGACCGAATCGTCACCCTCTGCATGAACCCCGCGCTCGACATCACCACCGGCACCGAGGTGGTGCGACCGACCGACAAGCTGCGCTGCTCGACACCCCGCTACGACCCGGGTGGCGGTGGCATCAACGTGGCACTGGTGGCCCAGAACCTCGGCGCCGCGGCCATGGCGGTGTTCCCGGCCGGCGGCCCGGCCGGCGAGTTGATCTGCAACCTTCTGGCGGCCGAAGGCCTTGCCTCGCATCGCATTCCGATCGGCGGGTGCACCAGGGAGAGCCTCACCGTCAACGAGGCCAGCACCAACCGGCAGTTCCGCTTCGTACTTCCAGGACCGCAGCTGACCGTCGCCGAGCAGACCGAGTGCCTGCTGCAGTTGCGCCATGCCGCGGCCGGCGCGTCGATCGTGGTGGCCAGCGGCAGCCTGCCGCCCGGGGTGCCGCCGGATTTCTATCAGCAGGTCGCCAACGTCTGCACCGAACTCGGTGTCACCTTCCTGCTGGACACCTCGGGAGGCGGGCTCACACACGTCAACTCCGGGGTGTTCCTGCTCAAGCCGAGCGTGCGCGAGTTACGTGAGTGCGTGGGCCGGGCGCTGGAGACCGAGGACGAACAACTGGCCGCCGCCGGTGAATTCATCGAGCGCGGGGCGGCCCGGCACCTGTTGGTCTCATTGGGCGCCGCAGGCGCCATGCTGGTCAGCCGGGACCGCGCGCAACGATTCGCCGCGGTGCCGGTGACCATCCCACCCGGCGGCAGCGGGGTCGGCGCGGGTGACGCGATGCTGGCCGGCGTCGCCGTCGGCCTGATCCGGGGCTGGCCGGTGGACGAGGCGGCCCGGCTCGGCATCGCCACCGGAGCCGCGACGCTGCTCACCCCGGGAACGGCGCCGTGCACCCGGGCAGACGCCGAACGGCTGTTCCTGGAGACTGAGCATCCGGTGGACCTGGACCTGGTTAGGAGCCGTGATGCCTGAATCGTTCACACCACCGTCGATCGTGGTCGGCATCGACGGCTCACCGGACGCGGTGCGGGCGGCATTGTGGGCCGTACCCGAAGCCCTCAGCCGCGATATCGCACTGCGCCTGGTCTCGGTGGCGGCCGACTCGATGGTGAACGAAGCCGCCACCGCCGAAGCTCAGCGGGATCTCAATGCCGCGCTGGCAGCGGTGCGGACGGCCGACGGCGCGGTGCGCGTTGAGACCGCCGTGCTGACCGGGGAGCCGGTCGCGGCGCTGCTGGCAGCATCCCGCGACGCGGCGATGCTCTGCGTGGGGGCGGTGGGCTCGACCGCCGGCGCGCTGGCAGCCGGCGCGCACTGCCCGGTCGCCGCGGTCCGCGGCGCGGACCGGCCGGATCCGGGATGGGTGGCCCCGGGCTGGGTCGCCGTCGAACTGGACGGGACGCCGGACAGCGCCGCGGTGCTGCAGTTCGCCGTCGAGGAGGCCCGGCTCAGGGGGGTGCCGCTGCGGGCCCTGGGCGCATGGCAGTCCCACAAGACCAGCATCTGCGACTCGAACCAGGCCGCCGAGAGTGACCGCCTGGTTCGCGCACAGATCGACCGCCGGCTCTCGGAATGGCAGCGCCACTACCCCGACCTCGACGTCAGGCCGGTGGCCGTGCACGGCCGGATGTTCGACTATCTGGTCCGCAACGCCGCCAAGATCCAGCTCGTCGTGGTGGGCGCGGGCAACGCCGACGCCGGCGAACTCCTCGGCCGTGCCGGCCTCAGCGCCCTGCACGACACCGACTGCTCGGTGCTGGTCGTCGACCGGCAGCGGTTGTTGTGACAGTGTTATCGGCATGGTCACGGTCTTCCTCGTCGACGACCACGAAGTGGTCCGCCGTGGGCTGATCGGCTTGCTCAGTGCTGATCCCGACCTCGAAGTCATCGGCGAAGCCGGTTCGGTCGCCCAGGCGCTGGCGCAGGTGCCGGCGCTGAAGCCGGACGTGGCGGTGCTCGACGTCCGGCTGCCCGACGGCAACGGCATCGAACTGTGCCGCGACCTGCTCTCCAAGATGCCCGACCTGCGCTGCCTGATGCTCACCTCGTTCACCTCCGACGAGGCGATGCTCGACGCCATCCTGGCCGGCGCCAGCGGCTACGTGATCAAGGACATCAAGGGCATGGAACTGGCCCAGGCGATCAAGGACGTCGGCGCGGGCCGTTCGCTGCTCGACAACCGCGCCGCGGCGGCGCTGATGGCCAAACTGCGCGGCGCCTCGGAACGGTCCGACCCGCTGTCGGGCCTGACCGATCAGGAACGGGTGCTGCTGGGACTGCTCGGTGAAGGTCTGACCAACAAGCAGATCGCGGCGCGGATGTTCCTGGCCGAGAAGACGGTGAAGAACTACGTGTCCCGGTTGCTCGCCAAGCTCGGAATGGAACGCCGCACCCAGGCCGCGGTATTCGTCTCCAGACTCGAGAACGGCCGTCGAACCGACCGGTGACCCGGTGCCCGGCGTCTGGCACGATGGTGCCGTGGCGGACCGCGTTTCGCAGATCGGCACGGGCCGCGACCGGCTGGACGGGCTGGTCCAGGCGATGCTGGTGGTGAACGCCGGACTGGATCTTGACGCCACCCTGCGAACCATCGTTCACACCGCGATCAATCTTGCGGACTGCCGCTACGGCGCACTCGGCGTCCGCGGTATCGACAACCGGGACGAAATCGTCGAGTTCATCACCGAGGGTATCGACTCCGAAACCCGCGATCGCATCGGACCGCCTCCGGAGGGACGCGGGGTACTCGGTGTGCTGATCGAGCAGCCCGAGCCGATCCGGCTCGACAACATCCTGGATCATCCTGCCTCCGTTGGCTTTCCGCCGAACCATCCTCCGATGCGGACGTTCCTCGGTGTGCCGGTCCGTATTCGTGACGAGGTCTTCGGCAACCTGTACCTGACCGAGAAGGCCGGCGGTCTCCCGTTCACCGAGGACGACGAGGTGCTGGTCGAGGCGCTCGCCGCCGCGGCCGGAGTCGCAATCGCCAACGCCCGCCTCTACGAACAGTCCCGGGTCCGGCAGTCGTTCATCGAGGCGACCCGCGACATCGGCACCGAACTCCTCGGCGGCGCCGAACCGGCCCTGATGTTCCGGCTCGTCGCCGACGAAGCGCTGACACTGACCGACGCCGATGCCGTTCTGGTTGCGGTGCCGGACCTCGACGGCCGACTGATCGTCGCCGAGACCGCCGGCGACGCCCCGCCCGCAAACGCCTGCCTTGACATCAGTCTCGACGACGGGACCATCGGCCGGACGTTCACGGCGCGGCAAGCGCTGCGTCTGGACAGGCTCGACGAATTCCCCTATCTGGCAACGGATTGCGGTCCCGCACTGGTGTTGCCACTGGGCACCACCGACACCGTCGCCGGAGTGCTGGTGATCATGCGCCGCAACGGCGCCCGCGGGTTCACCGACGACCAGCTGGACATGATGAGCGCCTTCGCCGATCAGGCGACGCTGGCCTGGCAGTTGGCCAGCACCCAGCGCCGGGTGCGTGAGCTGGACCTGCTCAGCGATCGCGACCGGATCGCCCGAGACCTGCACGACCACGTCATCCAACGGCTGTTCGCCGTGGGCCTGTCACTGCAGGGCACCATTCCCCGAACCTCCCCGCCCGAGGTGGCCGCCCGCCTCGTCGAGGCCGTCGACGATCTGCAGAGCGTGATCCAGGAGATCCGCACCGCGATCTTCGACCTGCACGGCGGTGGCTCCGGGACAACCCGACTCCGGCAGCGGCTCACCGCCGCAGTCGAGGCGTTCGCCGGGACCGGGCCGCGCAGCAGCATCGGATTCGTCGGACCGCTGTCGGTGATCGAACCGCATTTGGCCGATCACGCCGAGGCGGTGGTCCGGGAGGCGATGTCCAATGCGGTGCGGCACGCGCGCGCCAACACCGTGACCGTGACCGTGCGGGTGCTCGACGACTTCACCGTCGAGGTGGTCGACGACGGCCGGGGCATGCCCTCCGACGTGACGGCCAGCGGACTCAACAACCTGCGCCGCCGCGCCGAAGCCGTCGGCGGCGAGATGGTGATCAGCGACGCGCCCAGCGGCGGGACCGTGCTGCGCTGGACCGCACCGCTGGGTTAGGTCACACCGGGGTCACGCCGGCATCGTCACCGCGCGATGATCACCGGCATCCGGGCGGCGTGCGCGATCCCGCTGCTCACCGAACCCAGCAACATCCCGGCGAAGCCGCCGCGACCGTGGCTGCCCACGACCAGCAACTGGGCCTCCTTGGCCTGCTCGAGCAGTTGATGCGCGGGCCGGTCGGCCACCACGACCCGTCGAACCAGCACGTCCGGGTAGCGCTCCTGCCAACCCGACAACCGCTCGCTGAGGACCTCCTCGGCCAGGCCCTGTTGGACCGACCAGTCAACGCCGGGGAACTCGAACACCCCGGTGTCGCTCCAGGCGTGGACGGCCACCAGGTCGACGCCGCGAAACGACGCCTCCTCGAACGCGATCCTGACCGCCTTCTCCGACGCCGGAGACCCGTCCACGCCGACCACCACCGGGGCCTTGGAGGGATGCGGCATCAGCGGATCCTCGTCGTGGATGATCGCCACCGGGCAGAACGCATGATGGACCAGCCCGGTGCTGACCGAGCCGAGCAGGCCGCGTGCCAGGGCGCCCCGCCCACGGCAGCCGAGCACGATCAACTGGGCGTCCTTGGACGCCTCGACCAGTGTCGGGACCGACGGGCCGGCCACCATTTCACTGCTGATCTCGAGATCCCCGGCGGCCTCCCCGGCGATCGCGAGGGCGGCGTCGAGCACCTTGCGGCCCTCGTCCTCCTGCCACTGGACGTATCCCTCGGGCATCGGGACCTCGGGAAAGGCCATGACGACCGGCGGGTTGAGCACGTTGACCAGCTTCAGCGGCACACGGCGCATCGCCGCGTTCCGTGCCGCCCAGTCGACGGCGACCTTCGACACCGCTGAACCGTCGACCCCGACGACGATCGGGCGAGTGCTTGGCGCAGTGGACATTTGGGGACCCCTCCTTGGTTGCGTGAATTCACTGTAGACCGGGGGGTCCGCTATATCGTCACACCATGGGAAGTGAGCGCACCGACATCACACCGGTCGCCATCGACCCCCGCTACCACGACGCGGTCCTGTTCGACCTCGACGGCGTCATCACCGACACCGCCGCACTGCATGCGGCGGCCTGGCAGGAACTCTTCGACGGCTATCTGAGTGGCCGGGCGTCGTCGCCGGCGGAGCACCACGGCCCGTTCACAGCCGAGGATTACCGGCACTTCATCGACGGCAAGCCGCGCTACGACGGGGTGCGTGATTTCCTGGCCTCCCGCGGCGTCACGCTGCCGTGGGGGGCGAACGCCGACGGTCCCGATCTGGAGACCGTCTGCGGTCTGGGCAACCGCAAACAGGCGCTGTTCCTGGCGAAGGTCGATGCCGGCGTGCCGGTGTTCGAATCCACCGTGTCGCTGGTGCGGCGGCTGCGTGACGCCGGTATCCGGGTCGCCGTCATCTCGGCCAGCCGCAACTGCGCCCTGGTGCTCGAATCAGCCGGGCTCACAGACCTTTTCCCGGTCCGAGTCGACGGAGTCGTGACCGCCGAACTGGGTCTGCCCGGCAAGCCGGACCCGGCGATCCTGCTGGAGGCCGCAGCCCGTCTCGGCGCGCGCCCCGGACGCAGCGTCGTCGTCGAGGACTCCGAGGCCGGCGTCGCGGCGGCCCGGGCCGGCGGGTTCGGACTGGTGATCGGCGTCGACCGCACCGGTGCGTCCGCCGCGCAGTTGAGCGACTGCGGCGCCGATGCGGTCATCGGGGACCTTGCCGACGTCACCGTTCGCACCATCGACCGGCGGATGTCGGTGCTGCCCGACGCCCTGCTGTCGTTCGAGCAGATCGCCGGGGTCTCCTCGGCCAGGCGGCCGGCGTTCTTCTTCGACTTCGACGGCACGCTGTCCGACATCGTCGACGAACCGGGCGCCGCAGCGCTGGTTGACGGCGCCGACGCGGCACTGCGGGCGCTGGCCGCGCAGTATCCGGTGGCGGTGCTCTCCGGTCGCGGCCTCGATGACATCCGGGAGCGGGTCAGCATTCCCGGACTGTGGTACGCCGGAAGTCACGGCTTCGAGATGGTCGCTCCGGACGGGACCTACCACCACAACGAGACCGCCGCGCATGCCGTGCCGATGCTGGCGAACGCCGCCGACGAACTGCGGCAGCGCTTGTCGTCGATCCCCGGGGTCGTCGTCGAACACAAGCGGTATGCGGTGGCCGTGCACTACCGAAACGCGGCCGAGGGCGCGGCAGCGGCCGTCACCGCGGCCGTACACGACGCGGGCCGGCGCAGCGGCCTGAAAGTGACCTCAGGCCGGATGGTCGTGGAACTGAGGCCGAACCTGGACTGGGACAAGGGCAGAACCCTGGAATGGATCGCCCGTGAGATCGACGGCGAGGAGACCCTGCTGCCGATCTTCATCGGCGACGACCTGACCGACGAGGACGCTTTCGACTCGGTTCTGCACGACGGCATCGGGATCGTGGTGCAGCACAGCGAGGACGGCGACCGGTCGACGGCTGCGCGGTTCGCCCTGAGCGACCCTTCGCACGTTCGCGAATTCATCGAACGGATGGTGGATCAGGGCGGAATCGAGAGCCAAACCCGCAGCAGCCCTTGGACATTCACTTTCGGCGGCTACATCCCCGAGCAGGAGCGACTGCGCGAGACGCTGTGCTCGGTGGGCAACGGCTACCGGGCCACCCGCGGTTGCGCGCCGGAAGCCGACGCCGGGCCGCTGCATTACCCGGGGACCTACGCGGCCGGCCTGTACAACCGGCTCACCGACGAGATCGCCGGGGTCCGGATCGAGAACGAGAGCCTGGTCAATCTGCCGAACTGGCTGTCGCTGAAGTTCCGCATCGACGGCGACGACTGGTTCGACATCGACGGATGCGAGGTGCTGACCTATCAGCAGACAATGGATCTACGGCACGCCGAACTGACCCGGGACTTCCGGTTCCGTGACCCGGCCGGCCGGATCACCCGGGTGCTGCAGCGCCGCATCGCGGCGATGCACCAGCCGCACGCCTGCGCGCTGGAGACCACGGTGTGGGCCGAGAACTGGTCGGGCACTGTGGAATTCCTCTCGCTGATCGACGGTGACGTCCGCAATGCCGGGGTCGAACGCTACAGCGCACTGGCCAGCGACCACCTGGTCGCCACATCCACCCTGGAACTTTCGCCGGACGCCGCGCTACTGGTGTGCGAGACGGTGCAGTCCCGGATACCGATCGCGGTGGCGGCCCGCACCACGGTCTGGCGTGACGGCGAGCCGCTGGCCGCCGACCGTCGGTTCGTCGACGAACCGCGCCGTACCGGTCACGACTGTGTCGTGCGACTGGAGGCCGGCGAATCGGTCACCGTGGAGAAACTGGCCGCCATCTTCACCGGCCGCAATCACGCCATCTCCGAACCGGGCGACGCCGCGGCGCGACTCCTCGACAGCCTCGACCGTTACGCCGACCTGCGCGAGGGCCACGTCCGCGAATGGGCGCACCTGTGGGAGCGGTTCGACATCGATTTCGATTCCGATCCGGACGCCATGCGGGTGGTTCGCCTGCACCTGCTGCACCTGCTGGAGACGGTTCCCAACCGCGCCGAAGACCTCGACGCCGGGGTGCCCGCCCGCGGACTCAACGGCGAGGCCTACCGCGGCCACATCTTCTGGGACGAACTGTTCGTCTTCCCGGTGCTCAATCTGCGCTCCCCCGCGGTCACCCGTTCGCTGCTGCGCTACCGCTACCGACGACTCCCCGAAGCCCGCCGGGCCGCCCGCGAGGCCGGCTACGCCGGTGCGATGTTCCCCTGGCAGTCCGGCAGCGACGGCCGGGAGGAGAGCCAGAAGCTGCACCTGAACCCGAATTCCGGCCGGTGGAACCCCGACGCCAGCGCCCGGGCGCATCACATCGGCATCGCGGTGGCCTACAACGTCTGGCAGTACTACCAGGTGACCGGGGATCTGGAGTACCTCACCGAGAACGGCGCCGAGATGCTCGCCGAGATTGCCCGGTTCTGGGTGAGCCGCGCGGAGTTCGACGAGTCCCTCGACGAAGGCCGGGGCCGCTATGTGATTCGCGGCGTGATCGGTCCCGACGAGTTCCACTCCGGATACCCGGACCGCCCCTACGACGGTGTCGACAACAACGCCTACACCAACGTGATGGCGGTGTGGGTGATCGTCCGCGCCCTGGACGCACTGGACGCGCTGCCACTGCGCGAACGCCTTGACCTGATGGAGTCACTGGGCATCCGCGGCAGCGAACTGGACCGCTGGGACGAGGTCAGCCGGCGGATGTTCGTGCCGTTCCACTCCGGCCTGACATCCGGGCCTTCGCCCGGGGGCGACGTCATCAGCCAGTTCGAGGGCTATGCCGATCTCGAGGAGTTGGACTGGCACGGACTGCGTGAGCGGCACGGCAACATTCAGCGCCTGGACCGGATCCTGGAGGCGGACAACGACAGCGTCAACCGCTACAAGGCCTCCAAGCAGGCCGACGTGCTGATGCTGTTCTATCTGCTCTCCGCCGACGAGTTGCGCGAACTGTTCGCCCGGATGGGCTACCGCTTCACCCCCGAGCAGATTCCGCTGACCGTCGACTACTACCTGCACCGCACCTCACACGGTTCGACGCTGAGCGGCGTGGTGCACGCCTGGGTGCTGGCCCGCGGCGACCGCGAACGGGCGATGCGGTATTTCCAGCAAGTGCTCGCCTCCGACGTCGCCGACATCCAGGGCGGCACCACCGCCGAAGGCATCCACATCGCGGCGATGGCCGGCAGCATCGACCTGTTGCAGCGCTGCCTGACCGGCCTGGAGACCCGGGCCGACCGGCTGATCATCAACCCGCTATGGCCGGAAAGCCTTGGCGCACTGCGGATGCCGATCTTCTACCGCGGTTACCGTCTGCATCTGACGATCCGCGGCCGTAGCACCGAGATCAGCGTCGACCCCTCCGATCACCCGCCGATCGACGTCGAGTGCCGCGGGGTGGTGCAGACCCTGACGCCGGGCAGCACGCTGAGGTTCGGCTAACAGACCCGGCTCACCACGTCCGGGCCGACGTTGGAGGCCCCGCTGTGCAGCCAGTCGGCGACCTCGTTCAGCGGCCGGCGCGGGGTGGCCGGCAGCGGGTCGGCGCCCACCGGTGACCAGCCGACGCGCACGATCATCTGCGGGTAGCCGCTGGCGCCGAAGACGTCTTCGCGAACCGACGCCCGCGTTTCGGCGATCTCCAGCGGTTCGGTCACCGGACAACTGGCCAGCCCCATCGCTGTCGCCGACAGCAGCACCAGGCTGGTCACCTCACCGGCCCGCAGCCGGGCGAGTTCGTCGTCACCCTCGGTGCCGAGCACCAGCATCGCGGCGTTGTCCGCGCTGGACGGCGCCTGCGACGGCTGGCGCAACGCCGGTCCGGCGAACACCCGCGCCGGGATCGGGGCCGCCTCATCCGGATCGGGGGTGTTGCGGGCCGGGACCCCTGCCACCGATCCGTGCCGGCCACTCCAGGCCGTGAGCTCGGCGAGATAGTCCGGGTCGTTGCTGTGCCGGGCCACCGACTCCGCGACGATCGCGTTCAGGGCGGGAATCTCGTCGACCTGGCGCAGCATCACCCCGGCGCGCGCGGCGCGTGCTCCCATCAGGGCGATATCCCCCCACGGCACCGGCCACGAACCGTAGGTGCGGCGATCGGTCCGCCGCCGGGTGATCGCCGCGGCCAGCGTGACGTCGAGTTCGCCGGGCGGTTGGGCGGTGACGGTGATGACCGCCAGATGATGGGGATCGGACGGATCGGGCAGCCGGTCCACCGTGGCGCGCCACCCGGCCGCCGCCAGCGCCACCGTGCAGTGGTGCAGGGCCGCACCGCAACTGAGCATCATGTCGCGGCGGTCGGGGTCGATCCGCGGGAGGTGCCGGCTGGGATCGGCGTACAGGTGCAGACTGTCCGGTCCGACCCGCCAGTGCCACGGCTGCGAGTTGTGCACCGACGGCGCACGGTTGGCCAGCACGAGCACGTCCCTGATGGCATCAGGGCCGGGAAATTCCACGCCCATGCGATTCCGTTCTCGAGAACTCCAACCGGTCCTGTCACTCTCGCGCCGGCGGGGGTGCGCGTGACAGGGCCGTAAGTCCTCAGCTGACGGGACTTCGGCGTTGTCGGCGGGGCCTCAGACCGGTTTGAAATCCGAGATCAGCCAGTGGCCGTCATGCTTGACCAGAGTGAGGATGACGCTGCTGGTGGACAGCGCCGGGGTCGGCCGTTGCCGGCTGGTGGTGACCTGATTGACGAACACCAGAACCTTCGCGCTGTCCGGTTGCATCTGTTCCACCGCGGCGCGGGTGACGCTGGCCTCGGTCTTGACGCCGGCCTGCTTGGCCGCCGGGATGACGGTCTGGTCGACGCGGTCGCTGTACTGCTTCAGGAAGTCACCGGTCAGCCGGGACTTGGCATCGGCCAGATCCTTGTCGACCGTCTCCGGCGAGTAGGTCAGCAACGCCTCGGTGCCGGACTTCGCGGCGTCGAGCAACTGCTCCCGCGCGGCCTGGTCGGTGAGCTGATCGGGGCGGAAGACGAACCAGTAGACCGATCCGGCGAGCAGCGCCGAAATCAGCAGGGCCGCCGCGGTGATCAGCGTCAGTTTGTTGCGCCGCGGCGCCGCCGGAGTGACCTCGATGGGCTCCGGCGTCTCGGCGCTCTCGACCGTCTCGGCGCTCTCGACCGTCTCGGCGCTCTTGGGGATTTCGGCGCTCTCGGGGATTTCGGCGTCCTTCTCGTCGCTCATGGCACGAACTCCACGTCCGACATCTTCACGTTGTCCCCGTCCCGGGTCACTGTCACGCTCATCCGCCACGGTCGGGGATCCTCTTTCGCTCCGTTGGCATTGGTCACCTGCGAACTGGCCGCCACCAGCACGACCGCGGTGTCAGCCTCCGCCGACTCCAGCGCCGCGGCACTGATCGACCCCTTGGTCACGGCTTTGGACAGCTCGGCGGTCTTGATGAAATCGTCTGCGCGTCTGGCGAAGTCGTCCCGGAACGAGCCGGTGGACAACTCGAGGATGCGCCTAACGTCGTCCTTGGCCCGGGTGTGGTCGATGGTGAGCAGGGCCGTCACACCAGTGCGGGCGGCGTCGACGAACCGGGCGTCGGCAGCGCGGTGCGCCGCAACCCCGCGGTGCTGCCAGAGCATCAGCACGGTCAGGGTCAGGGCCGCTGCGGTCAGCACCGCGACCACCCCCATCACGATGACCGACGGCTTCCGCAACGGGGACTGGGCCGGCAACGGGGACTGGGCCGGCACCGGGGATTGGGCCGGCACCGGGTCGGTCGTGCGCAGCCTGGCGGCCTCGGTCCGGGCGCGATCGGCATCAGCGCGGGCCTGGGCTTCCGCCGCCTCGGCCTCGGCCAGTTCGGCCAGCACCTGAGTCGCCGTCGCAGGGACTTCCCGGGACTCCGACATGGGTCGATGCTAGACGCCCCAATCCCCCTGCCAGGCGGCAGGCGTCGTGCCACACTGCGGATATGCGGATTGTCCGAGTCCGGGTCGTCCGGGTATGCGCGGCGTTCTGCCTGACTGCCGCCGGGACGGTGGCGGCTACGGCTGCGACCGCGCCGACCGCCGTCGCCGACGATGTGCTGCACGACGTGACCTACACCGTCTCCACCGAGCGGCCGTTCCTCGCCGACATCTACTACCGCGACACTCAACCGCCGAACTTCGCCGACTACAGCCACGACCCGTACGTGTTCAGCCCCAAGATCGAGGCGGACCTCGGGCCCGACCGTCCCTGGGTGCTCAACGTCAAGCTGGCCGATCCGCAGTCCTGGGCGATGGTGGTCGGCACCAGCGGCCTGAGCCCCAACCCGCCGGGCTTCCGCTGCACGCTGGCGGTGGACGGAACGGTCGTGGTGAGCAACTCCGGCGCCAAGGGCGCGCTGTGCTCCCTACGACACTGGTGATTCAGCGACTGGTGAGGTCAGGCGTCGCCGCGCAGCCACAGCATCGCGTTGCCCTGCGCCGCACAGGTCAGGAACAACCCGTCGGGCGCCTGCGCGACCGAGTTCTCGTAGCCGGTGCAACTGGTGTTGAGTTCCTTGATCCCCACCATCGGCGGCGACCGGAAGAACCTCGGTTCATAGCGGCGCGGGGATCCGCAGAACACCAGCCGTCCCCACGAGGTCGTGCCGAAGACGTAGAACGAGGTGTCCGCGCAGGGCGCGCCCAGCACCACCCCGGGAGCGATCCCGGGCGTGCAGAACGCGTCATTGCACTCGTTGGCCTGCGCCGGCGCCGGCACAGCAAGGCCAGCTACCGCCAACAGCGCGGCGGCGGCCACCTTCAGGCGCGGGGTCGGTCCCACGGCTTCACTGTCGCATATCGCAGCGGTGCCGTCCGGCGCTCATGAAAGATTTCCTAAGCTGCGCTTGACAGCCGACGATGCGACGGCCGCGAACGGTGAGGAGATCCGATGACGGAGCCCGGCGGCGACGAACCAGCCCGCGCGGCGGAGGCGGAGGTGGCCGCAGCAGAAGTCCGGGACGCCGAGGCGCGTGCCGAGGCCGCCCGCCTCCGGGCGGCGGAGTTGCGCCGCCAGCTGGACGATCTGGAGCAGCTCGATGCGTCGAATCCGTCCGGCTCCCCGACCCGGCTGATCGCAACGCTGATAGCCGCAGTGGCGACGGTGGCACTGTTGTCGGCTACCGGGTACATGCTCTGGCAGCACCGCAGCGCCGAACAACAGCGCCGCCAGGCAGCCGAGTACGCGGCCACGGCCCGCCAGGGGGTGATCAACCTGATGTCGGTGGACTACACCACCGCCAAGGACACCGTCCAACGCGTCATCGACGGGTCGACCGGCCGGTTCCGCTCCAATTTCGAGGAATCCGCCGACGACTTCGTCAGGGCGTTGCAGGAGGAGAAGATCGTCACCAGGGCCACCGTCAACGATGCGGCGGTGGAATCGGTCACCGGCAACTCCGCGGTGGTGCTGATCTCGGCGACCTCGCAGCGCGAGGGCGCGGACTCGCCCAAGTCCCAGCAGCAGCCTCGGGTCTGGCGGGTGGTGGTCACCATGGAACGTGACGGCGATCAGATGAAGTTGTCCGGGATCGAGTTCGTGTGACGCGCTGGCAGGATTTCGCCGCTGCCGCGGGTGCCCCGGCGACCGATTACGCCGCCCTGTGGCAGTGGTCGGTGGACCACCCGGCCCGGTTCTGGCGGGCGCTGTGGGAGTACTTCGATGTGCGCGCCACGACCGGTCCCGCCGACTGTGAGGCGGGTGTCCTCGCCGATGCGCGGATGCCCGGCGCGCGGTGGTTTCCCGGCGTCCGACTGAACTACGTCGACCAGGTGCTGCGGCATGCCGATCTCAGCGGACCGGCCGTGATCGGTATCGACGAGGACGGCACCCGGACCGTGATCGACTGGTCGGAACTGCCCGGACGGGTCGGTGCGGTGGCCGCCGAACTGCGCCGCCTCGGCGTCGGTCCGGGCGACCGGGTCGGCGCGTACCTGCCCGACATCGCCGAGGCCGCGATCGCGTTCCTGGCGTGCGCATCCGTCGGCGCAGTCTGGTCCTCGTGCGGCCAGGACTACGCCCCGGCGGGGGCGGCCGCACGGCTGGGCCAGCTGGAGCCCAAGGTGTTGTTCAGCTGCTCGGGTTACCGGCTGAACGGGAATTGGGTGGACAAGAGCGACGACACCGCCGAACTGCTCGGGATGCTTTCCGGCACAACACATTTGGTGAATCTGGACGACGACGCCTACCGCGCCCTGATCGCCCGGCCGGTGACCCCGGAGGTGACCCCGGTGGCGTTCGACCACCCGTTGTGGGTGCTGTTCACCTCCGGCACCACCGGGCGCCCCAAGGGCATCGTGCACGGCCACGGCGGGGTGCTGCTCGAACACCTCAAGGCGGCGGGCCTGCACGCCGGACTCGGACCCGACGACGTGTTCTTCTGGCAGACGGCGCTGAGCTGGATGATGTGGAACTTCCGGCTCGCCGGGCTGCTGTGCGGGTCCACCGTGGTCTGCTACAGCGGCCATCCGATGCACCCGAACGCCGACCGGCTGTGGGAGCTGGTGCAGACCGAGCAGGTGACCTACTTCGGCACCAGCCCGGGCCATCTGCTGGCCTCCCGCAAGGCCGGCCTGCACCCGGGCGTCGAGCACGACCTGAGCCGGCTGCACACCTTGGGCAGTACCGGCTCCCCACTGCCGGCCGACCTGTTCGAATGGGTCAAAGCCGAGGTGGGCGCGCACGTCGAGGTGTCCTCGGTCAGCGGCGGCACCGACGTGGTCACCGCGTTCGCCGGGGGCACCACCGGCGTTCCCGCGCTGCCCGGCGAGCTCGCCACCCGCTACCTCGGCGTGGATCTGCACAGCTGGTCACCGCGGCGCGAACCGCTGATCGGCGAGGTCGGCGAGCTGGTGATCACCACACCGATGCCGTCGATGCCCATCGCGTTCTGGGACGACGCGGACGGATCCCGTTACCGCGCAGCCTATTTCGACCACGAGTGGGCCGACGGCCCCGATTCCCCCGACAAGGAATCAGGCGTATGGCGGCACGGCGACTGGCTGACAGTCACCGAGCGCGGCTCACTGGTGATCCACGGCCGCAGCGATGCGACCCTGAACCGGCACGGCATCCGGATGGGATCGGCCGACATCTACGAAGTGGTCGAAGGCATCGACGCGGTGAGCGAGGCCTTCGTTCTCGGCATCGACGGACCGGACGGCGCCTACTGGATGCCGTTGTTCGTCACCCTGGCCGAGGGCCATCAGCTCGACGCCGGGTTGACCGACGCCATCCGGACCAGGATCCGCACCACCCTGTCGCCGCGGCATGTGCCCGACGACGTCATCGCCGCGCCCGGAATCCCGCACACCCGCACCGGCAAGAAACTGGAGGTTCCGGTCACCGCGATCATGGCCGGCCACACCGACGTCTCGCTGGATCCCCGCTCCATCGACCGGCCTGAACTCATCGAGTGGTACCGAGAGCAGGGCCGCAGGCACTGGAGTTAGATTCGAAGATATGACAACAGGTTCAGCGGTGCCAACGGTATTCATCTCCGGAGCCGCCGCAGGGATCGGCCGGGCCACCGCGCTGGAGTTCGCCCGGCGGGGATACCGGGTCGGCGCCTACGACATCGACCTCGGCGGACTGGCCACCCTGCGCGACGAGATCACCAGCCGCGGCGGCGACGTCGCCATCGGAGGACTCGACGTCACCGAGGCCACCGACTGGGAAGAGCAACTCGCGGCGTTCACGGGCGCATCACGCCGGCTGGACATCCTGGTGAACAACGCCGGCATTCTCAGTTCCGGCCGCTTCGAGGAGATCCCGCTGGCAACCCAGCGCAAGATCGTCGAGGTCAACGTCTGCGGCGCGATGGCCGGACTGCACACCGCATTCCCCTATCTCCGAGACACCCACGGCGCGCAGGTCGTCAACCTGTGCTCGGCCTCGGCGATCTACGGCCAGCCCGAACTGGCCACCTACTCGGCGACCAAATTCGCCGTGCGCGGCCTCACCGAGGCGCTGGAACTCGAGTGGCGCCGGTACGGGATCCGGGTGATCGCCATGTGGCCGCTGTTCGTGCAGACCGCGATGGTCGACGGCGTGGAAACCGGCAGCACCAAGTCACTCGGCGTGCACCTCACCCCGGACGACGTGGCACAGGCCATCTATTCCGCCACCCATCCCGGCCGGGAGTGGCTGACGAAGGTGCACTATCCGGTCGGCCTGCAGACCAAGCTGTTCGCGAGCGTGGCGCAGGTGTCGCCGAACTGGGTTCAGCGGTTGATGAACAAGACGGTGACCCGGTCTTGAACCGGGTCAGCCCACCGTCGAGACGGGCACCCGTCGGGGTTGCTGGTTCTGCACGAAGGAATTGCACAATCCGAGTTTGCTGGCAACGCACGGAACCCCGTTGATGGTGGCGGTGTTCACCGGCGCCAGGCATTGCGGCGTGTAGGGATTGGGTACGAAGCCAGGGGCGCAGGCCTGGGCCAGAGCAGGGGGCCCCAAGGCCACGCCCGCAGCGACCAGCGCACCGGCCACCAGCGCCCGGATAATGTTTGCTGTCATCAACCTTGCCTCCGGCTACAAGGGTACCGCGTAGCATCTTCGCCATGTCTGAGCCGATCCAGTACCCGGCCAATCCCGCCGGCCCGCCCATCCCTTATCCGGGTGCGCCGCAGCCGCCGGTGCAGGCCCGAGGTGCGGCGGGCTGGATCGCCCCGCTGGCGTTGGTCATCTCCCTGCTGGCGGCCGGCCTCGCGGGCTGGGCGGCGTTCAAGCCCGCACCCGAGCCCGCCGCCATCGGCAATCCCGCCGTCGCCGACGCCAAGGGACAGGCCTGCAGCGCCTTCTTCCTGGTGAGCAATGGCGTCGCACTGCAGTCCCGCATCGACGCCGGACCGGACCCGGTCGCCCAGCAGGCCATCGCCGCCAACGCCCGGCTGGCCATGACCGGCGGGGCGGACTACATCCGCTCCAAGCTGGCCTCCAACACCCCGGCCGATCTCGCCGAACCGCTGGCGTCGTTCGCCGATCAGCTGCAGACGATCGCGCAGTACTACCTGGCCGGCCAGACCAACGAGAATCCCGAGCAGGCCGCCCGGCTTGCGACCGCCGACCAGAGCTCCAAGACGCTCGCCGCGATCTGCAAGCAGTAGGCCCGTGATCATGCGACGGAATCTGGTGGCGGCGCTGATCGCGGGATCCGCCCTGTTGTCGGTCGGCCCCGCCGGAATGTCCGCGGCCGACGACACCGTGCCGCCGGCTCCGCTGCCGGCCGAAGCAGCCGCACCGCCCCAGCGGATCATTCCGCCGGACATCGTTCCGGCCCTCGGCAACGTGCTCGCGCAGAGCGGGTCGGAGAAGGCGGGGCTGTTCGGGCTGCCCGACATCTCCGCGCACGGCGGCGATCTGCTGCTGGCGCAGAACACCGCACCGGCGGCCCCGGGCGGCGGTCAGGTTGCCGGGATCTATCCGCTGGACGCGTTCCAGTCCAACTATCTGCTCCCGCAGTACGAGACACCGGCCGTCCTCGGGCAGGGCACCCCGGCCCCCGGGATCGGACCGGATGCCGACATTCCGGGCACCGGCCGGATCGCCTTCCTGAGGCGGCTGCACGAGATGTACGCCGCCGGTGACCTCAAGGGTTCGCTGCTGGGCCAGATGCCGGCATCGGCCTGGGACCCGCCGGCCGAGGAGGCCGCCGCGACAGCGCCCGTCACAGCAGCGCCTGTCACAGCAGCGCCCGTCACCAACGTCCCGAACCCGTGACGACACCGCCGCCGCGCCTGATCGTCGAGCCCGACGACGGTCTGGAACCGGTGCGCGACTTCATCTCCTCGGCCGAAAGCACCTTGCTGATAAAGCAATTCACCTTCACCGAACCCAGTCTGGTGGCGGCCACCATCGACCGCTTCAGGGCCGGTGTGAACGTTCGGGTGATGCTCAACGCGAAGCGGTCCGGCGGCGACCGCGCCAACGACGAGACCTACGAAGAACTTCACGCGGCCGGGGTCGACGTCCAGTGGTCGAGCCCCAAGTTCTATGTGACACACGAGAAGTCGATCGTGGTGGACGGCAAGGCCGCGATGGTCGCCACCTACAACCTGATGATCAAGTACTTCACCCTCACCCGCGACTACGGGATCATCACCTACGACCCCGATCACATCGCACAGATCATCGACGTCTTCAACGCCGACTGGGAGCATCTCGATTTCACCCCGGCCGAGGACGCCGGGCTGCTGTGGAGCAACTCCAATTCGCGCTTTCAGATGGCCCGTTTCATCGACCGCGCCACCGAGACCCTGCTCGTGCAGCATCCCAAGTTCGTCGATGCGGTGATACTCGACCGGCTCGTCGACGCGGCCGATCGCGGCGTGAAGGTCAAGGTGCTGTGCGGCGGCAAGCACGGGATCAGCGACTGGGACATCCTGGACACCTTCTCGTCGCTGCGCACCCTGCGCCGGTTCGGCGTCAAGGTCCGTAAGCAGAAGAACCTGCGGGTGCACGCCAAACTTCTCGTCGTCGACGGTCGCGAGGCGCTGGTCGGGTCGATGAACATCGACCGCAGCGCCTTCGACCTGCGCCGCGAACTCGGCGTGATCATCGACGAACCGGAGATCGTCGACCGGTTGCGCCGGGTGTTCAAGTCCGACTGGAAGAGCTCGCACCACTACGAGGCGCCCGATCCACTCGGCGATCACCACGAGGACGACTTCCCACACGACGAGGATCTGTTGCATGAGTGAGTCCCCACCCCGGGCCTCACTGGCGGAGATCGCCTTCACGTTCAATCACATCGCGCTGGCATCGTTCGGCGGCGGCCTGTCGGCGTGGTCGCGCGAGATCGTCGTCGTCCGCAAGAAGTGGATGGGCGAGGAGCAGTTCCTGTCCGCGATGACGATGTGCCGGATCATGCCCGGCGCCAACCAGGTCAACCTGGCGGTGTTCGTCGGCTCTCACCTGCGGGCCGGACTCGGCGCGGTCGCCGCCGTCGTCGGCCTGTGCCTGGTTCCGGTGGCGCTGATGCTCACGATGGGCTTCATCTACTTCACCTTCAAAGAGGTGCCGGCCGTCAAGGGCGCCCTGCACGGCGCCTCGGCGGCCGCTGTCGCCCTGACGTTGACGATGGTGATCAAGACCGGGAAGAAATGCCTCACCGGCCCGGTCCCGATCGCACTGTTCGCCGCCGCGTTCGTCCTCAACGGTCTGCTGCGCTGGCCGTTGCTGGTCAGCCTGGCCATCCTGGCGCCGCTGAGCCTGATCTGGGCCTGGCCCCGGGATCGGGAGCCGGCGTGAAGACCTACCTGTCGCTGCTGAGCATGTTCGGCACGCTGTCGCTGCTGTCGATCGGCGGCGGCAACACCGTGCTGCCGGAAATGCACCTGCGCGCGGTCAACGGTTATCACTGGCTCACCGACGGGCAGTTCGCCGACATCTTCTCGATCTCGCAGGCCGCCCCGGGGCCGAGCATCCTGATCGTGTCGCTGGTCGGCTACGCCGCCGGACTCCAGGTGTCCGGGGTACTCGGCGGAATCCTGGGCGGGGTGATCGCCACCGTCGCGATGATCCTGCCCGCCGCGCTGCTGATGTACCTGGTGACGCTGTCCTGGAAGCGCGCTGAGAAGTCGAAGTGGCGCGTCGCCGTGGAGAGGGGGTTCGCCCCGCTGACCGTCGGCCTGATCCTGGCCACGTCCCTGGTGATGAGCCGGGCCGCCGACCATGACTGGCGGGCCTACCTCATCACCGCCGTGGCCACCGTGATCTTCGTCCGCACCGAGACCAACCCGCTGATCGTGGTCGCCGCCGCGGCGGTGCTCGGCTATCTCGGATTCGTCTGACGCCGGGTTCCATTCGTGCGGGCACTAAGTTCATAGGCGTGCGCGTCGACGGTCGGGAGATTGCTGTCTCCGGCAGCCTGCTGCAACCGCTGACCCGGCGCACCACCGAGATCTTCCGGCTCGCGCTGGCGGCGGTGTTCCTGGCGATCGTGATCACCAGTTCGCTGATCACCCGCAGCGACTGGGTCGGCCTGGAACGGTCGGTCTCCCGGATCGTCGGGGTGCTGACCCCGTTCCAGTCCAACCTGGTGTACCTGGCCTACGGCATCGCGATCGTGGCCCTCCCGTTCGTGATCCTGGTCGGCCTGATCGCCGGCCGGCAGTGGAAGTTACTCGGCGCCTACGGCGCCGCCGGCTTCATCGCGGTGCTGGCGCTGTCGATCACCGGCGAGGGCATCGCCGCTCCGCGTTGGCATTTCGACCTCACCCAGCGGTTGTCGACGGTGCTGTCCCAGTTCCTCGACGACCCGCGCTGGATCGCCATGCTGGCCGCGATTCTCACCGTGTCCGGCCCCTGGCTGCCGGCCCGGTGGCGGCGGTGGTGGTGGGGTCTGCTGCTGGCGTTCGTCCCGATCCATCTCATCGTCAGCGCCGTCGTGCCCGCGCGGTCGCTGCTCGGACTGGCGGTCGGCTGGTTCGTCGGCGCACTGGTGGTGTGGGTGGTCGGGACCCCGGCGCTGGAAGTCCCACTGGATGACACGGTCCGCGCACTGGCCCGGCGAGGATTCGACGTCGACTCCCTGACCGTCGTACGTCCCGCCGGAACGGGCCCGCTGGAACTGTCCGCAGCGGACGCGGCCGGGCGGGTCGCGGTCGTCGAGTTGTACGGCCCCAACCAACGCAGCGGCGGAGCGCTGCGCCAGTTCTGGCGCTGGCTGGTGTTGCGGGACAACGAAACCGCGCCGCTGCAGACCTCCATGCACCGTGCGGTCGAGCATCGGGCACTGCTCACCATCGCGGTCGGGGATCTCGGGATCGCCAACACCACGACGCTGACCCTGGCCGGCATGGAACGCGGCTGGACGATGTTCGCCCACACCCCACCGCGCGGCACACCGTTCACCGACGTGACCGACGACGACGCGGTCCGGCAGGTCTGGGAGTCCCTCGACACCCTCAACCGCCACCAGATCGCCCACGGCGACATGCGCGCCACCGAGATCACCATCGACTCCGGCACCGCCTTGTTCGGCGGGTTCGGCCGGGCCGAATACGGCGCCTCCGAGGAACAGCTGCAGTCCGATATCGCCCAATTGCTGGTCACCACCACCGGGAAATTCGGTGCCGAAACGGCCGTGGCGGCCGCCATCGCCGCGCTGGGCACCGATCCGGTGCTGGCCGCCTCCCGGCGGTTGACCAAGTCCGCGCTGCCCGCCCGGTTGCGCAAGACGCTGAAGGATCCCAAGGCCACCATGGCCGCCGCCCGGGATCAGGTGAAGCACCAGACCGGCGCGCAAGCGATTCAGACCGAGACCATCACCCGGTTCACCCGCAAGCAGATCATCCAACTGGTGCTGCTGGTGGCCCTGGTCTACGTGGCGTACCCGTTCATCTCCACGGTGCCGGCCTTCTTCCACGAGTTGCGCACCGCCAACTGGTGGTGGGCGCTGTTGGGTCTGGGGTTCTCCTTGGTCACCTATCTCGGTGCGGCAGCGGGGCTTTGGGCCTGCGCGGCCGAGATCGTGTCCTTCCGTCATCTGTTCGTCCTGCAGTTCGCCAACACCTTCGCCGCGACCACCACGCCGGCCGGGGTGGGCGGTCTGGCGTTGAGCACCCGGTTCCTGCAGAAGGCCGGCCTGGGCACGGTGCGCGCCACCGCGGCGGTGGCTGTGCAGCAGGCGGTCCAGGTGATCACCCACGTCGCGCTGCTGATCTTCTTCAGCGTCGCCGCCGGGGCATCGGCCGACCTCTCCCACTTCGCCCCGAAGCTGACGGTGCTCTACCTGGTCGGCGGGCTTGCCCTCGGGGCGTTGGGCGCATTCCTGTTCGTGCCGAAGTTGCGGCGCTGGCTGGACACCGCGATCCGCCCGAAGATCAACGAAGTCGGCGGCGAACTCGTCGATCTGGTGCGTGACCCCAAGCGGTTCGCGATCATCGTGTTGGGTTGTGCGGCAACCACTCTCGGTGCGGCACTCGCGCTGTGGGCGAGCATCCAGGCTTTCGGCGGCGGAACCACCTTCGTCACCGTCACGGTGGTGACGATGGTCGGCGGCACGCTGGCGTCGGCGGCCCCCACCCCCGGCGGCGTCGGCGCGGTCGAGGCGGCGCTGATCGGCGGACTGGCCGCATTCGGCGTGCCGGCCGCGATCGCGGTCCCGTCGGTGCTGCTGTACCGGATCCTGACCACCTGGCTTCCGGTGTTCATCGGCTGGCCGATCATGCGCTGGCTGTCCGACCGCGACATGATCTAGACGTCAAAGGAGACCGCGATGACCGAATGGCACGACCTCACCGGACACGTCGCTCTGGTGACCGGCGCCAACAGTGGCATCGGCCTGGGCATGGCACGCGGCCTGTGCCGGGCCGGAGCCTCCGTCGCGGTGTGGGGCACCAACGTCGAGCACAACGAATCCGCGGTCGCCGAGCTGTGCGCCGAAGGCGGCCAGGCGGCGGCCTTCCGGGTCGACGTCAGCGACGAGGTCGCCGTCGCCGACGGTGTCGCGGCGACCCTGGCCCGGTTCGGCCGGATCGACTCCTGCTTCGCCAACGCGGGGGTGCCGGGCCGGCCCGCGCCGGTGGATCAGATGAGCACCGAGGAGTGGCGCCGGGTGATGGCGGTCAACCTCGACGGCGTCTTCTTCACCGTGCGTGCCGTCGTCGGCCATATGAAGGCCCGGGGTGGCGGCGGCTCACTGGCACTGACCAGCAGCGTCTCCATGAGCGACGGGCTGCCGTTCGCCCTGCACTACGCCGCGGCCAAGGCCGGCCTGGCGGCGATGGCGCGCGGCCTTGCGGTGGAACTGGCCCGTGACGGCATCCGGGCCAACGCGATCGTGCCGGGGTGGACGGTGGCGGCGATGACCGAGGACCTACTCGCCTCCCCCGCCGCCGAAGCGAAGGTGCTGCCGCGGATCCCTTTGCGCCGGTGGGGAACTCCTGAGGACTTCAGCGCGCTGGCGGTGTGGCTGGCCAGTCCGGGATCGTCCTACTTCACCGGCCAGACGGTCGTGATGGACGGCGGCTACACCGTCTTCTGAACATTTGACAACTCAGGTGTTTCTCAGCTTTGCTTAATGTGGCAGGACAGTGGCTCCACGCAGCAGCAAGGGGATTGGAACCACTGCCCTGCTCACTTTGTTTCTAAACCCGCCACCCACCGTGGTCAATGCTTTCGGCTAATCAGCCGACGGTGCCGGCGGGGCCGATCAGCAAATCCCCCCGCCATGCCGGTACGACGAGGTGCCCCGGGTCCCCTGGGCAGGGCGCCCCCGCCGTTTGCCAAATTCGCACGGCACCGTCGAATTCGACGGTCAGTCAGCGCCGAAGACGGCACCGTCACGGGCGCATCACCGCCTTACACAACCCCTGACCGCTCCGTGTGGCGCAACAATCCCCATAGTTTGCCCATTGACCCTGGCCGGGGCTTTGCTAGCCTGCTCGAGACGCGCGGCATAGGGGTGCCCGCGGTACCTCGCAGGCAAAGGACCATTCATGCGCTCATCCGACTCTGCCCATTTCGTCGCGAGCACTCGCAACGCAGCAGGAAGCCGGCACCGCCGGCCCAACGGGCGGAGTTGGCTCCGGTCAATCGAGTTCAGCCGAACGGTTCCGCAGGATCCGACGCAGGGCTACGCCCGCTATGTGGGCCGGGTCGGCGCGCTGGCCATCGCCCTCGGTGTGGGCTCCGCCGTCGCGTCGATGCCGGTGGCTTTTGCGGATACGGCGGGTTCGGCGGGTTCGAGCACGGATGCCTCGTCGTCGTCGTCGGCGGGTTCGACGAAGACGACCTCGCCGCGGCGTTCGGGCCGTGGCGGTGCAGTGTCGTCGTCGAACGACACCACCAGCAACAGGGCGTCGCCGCGCAGTGGTGCGTCGGCTCCGGCGGCGTCGCGGACCCCGCAGGTCAACAACGACGCCCCGGTGAGTGTGCCCACCCCTGCTGTCGGCAATGACGCCCCGCTGGATGCGACCGTCGCGCGGCCGGTGGTGGCTGCTGCCCCGGCGGAGTCGGTCGCACCGGTCGGCGATGACGCCCCGGCGTCCGCAGCCCCCGTGGCCCAGGCGGCTTCTGCCCCGGCGGCCTCCCCGGCCGCGGCGACGCGCGCGACGGCGTCGACCGGAGTGAGTGCTCTGGGGTCAAATCTGTTGTCCTGGTTGGCAACTGGTGGTACCGGGGATGGTCCGGCGGTGGCGCCGTTGATGTGGACGGCGTTGGCGGTGTCGCGTCGGGAGTTGGGTTCGTCGTCGAAGACGGCGAAGGCCGCCGCGGCCGAGACCACCGGCGAGACCGCCGATCCGGGCACCGATGCGGTGCTGCTGGATGCAGCTCCCGTTGACCCGATCGATTTCACGGTGTCTGACACCGTCTTGTACAGCACCACCGTTGCCGCGAACGCGGCCGCGGTGGCGGCCTGGCAGCCGGGTGCGATTCTGCGGATCTTCTTCGGCAACGGCACCGCCGAGAACCCGAACGCGGGCATCTTGTTCGGCAACGGCTACTCCTGGACCGCTGATACCTGCGATCAGGGTGTGGCCTGCAATGGCGGCAAGGGCGGCATCTTCGGCAACGGCGGCGCCGGCTGGAACGGCGGCAACGGCGGTGCGGCGGGCTGGTTCGGCGACGGTGGTGCCGGTGGGGCCGGGATCAACGGCGGCGCCGGCGGCAACGGCGGCCGCGGGGGTCTGCTGATCGGCACCGGCGGCAACGGCGGCTCCGGCGGTGCGGCGACCTCCTCGACCGGCAACGGTGGGGCGGGCGGCAACGGCGGGCACACCGGCCTGCTGGCGATCTACGGCGTCGGCGGGGCCGGCGGCAGCGGCGGTGTCAGCGGTTCGGCCGGCGGTGTGGGCGGTGCCGGCGGTAATGGCGGGGACAGCTTCGGCCTGCTGCTCTACAGCCGTGGTGGTGACGGCGGCGCCGGCGGCGCCGGTGTGGCCGGCGGAGCGGGCGGCAACGGCGGCCGTGGCGGGGTGTGGCTGGGTTCGGGCGGCAACGGCGGCGCCGGCGGCGCGACCAGCACCGCAACCGGTAACGGCGGCAGCGGCGGTAACGGCGGCAACACCGGGGTGTTCTCGCTGTACGGCCGGGGCGGCGCCGGTGGGGCCGGCGGGGTCAGTGGCACCGATGCGGGCACGGCCGGCAACGGCGGTAACGGCGGCAACGGCGGCGGCCTGTCGCTGTACGCCCGCGGCGGTGCCGGCGGTGTCGGTGGTGCCGGTGTC
>NZ_JAFMJZ010000118.1 GCF_017853185.1 Mycolicibacterium sp. | reverse complement strand
CTTGTTCAACGTTCCGTACAGCCTCAGCGAGGCCTCCAGAAAGTTCTGCCACGATCGCTCTTCAGCGATGTCCAACCCCGGTAATTCGCTTGCCGTGCGCCCCGCGATAGTCCCACCCATGCGCTGATCGTAGGTGGAGTCAGCGCTGCCCGGCGGCGTTCCGGCAGTAGTACGTTTGGCCTCATGTTCGCCATCGTTCCGGGTGATTCCGGCCAGCTGCAGTGGTGCGAAGTTGCTGACGTCGCGGCCGGTCCGGGCGAGGTGCTGATCAAAGTCAGCGCCGCCGGCGTCAACCGCGCCGACATCCTGCAGGCCGCCGGAAAGTATCCGCCGCCGCCCGGAGCGAGTCAGATCATCGGCCTGGAGGTCTCCGGCATGATCACCTCGGTCGGCGACGGGGTGACGAAATGGGTTGCGGGCCAGGAGGTCTGCGCGCTGCTGGCCGGCGGCGGGTACGCGCAGTATGTCGCGGTTCCGGCCGCTCAGGTGATGCCGGCCCCGTCGGGTGTCACGTTGCCGGACGCCGCCGGGCTGCCGGAAGTGGCGTGCACGGTGTGGTCGAACCTGGTGCTGACGGCCGGCTTGAAGGCCGGCCAATGGTTGCTCGTCCACGGCGGCGCGAGCGGGATCGGCACCCACGCCATCCAGGTGGCCCGTGAGCTGGGCGCCCGCATCGCGGTGACCGCAGGGTCGGCGGCCAAGCTCGACATGTGCGGCGAACTCGGGGCCGACGTGCTGATCAATTATCGCGACGAGGACTTCGTGCAACGGATGCGCGAGGCGACCGGTGGCGCAGGCGCCGATCTCATCTTCGACATCATGGGGGCGTCCTACCTGGACCGGAATCTGTCGGTGTTGGCCACCGACGGACAGCTGGTCATAATCGGGATGCAGGGCGGCATCAAGGGGGAACTGAACATCGGCGCCCTGATCGGCAAACGCCTCTCGGTGATCGGCACCGCGCTGCGCGGACGCCCGGTGGACGGCCCGCACGGCAAGGGCCCGATCGTCGATGCCGTGCTGGACTCGGTGTGGCCGATGGTCGAGCGGGGATCGGTGCGTCCGGTGATCGGCGCCCGGTTGCCGATCACCTCCGCCGGGGAGGCGCACCGGTTACTGGAATCCGGCGAGGTGGTCGGCAAGGTCATCCTCACCGTCGAATAGGGCCGATCAGCCCAGCGATGCCAGCGCCCGCACCAGATGGTCGACCTCGGCCGTGGTGGTGTAGTGCGCCAGACCGACCGTCACCGCACCCCCGATCTCGTTGACTCCCAACGCATCAAGTACCCGCGATGCAGAGTTGGAGGCGACCAGAACGCCGTTGTCGACGAGGCGCTGCACGACACGTTCGGCCGGCACGCCCTCGATCACGAAGCTGACCACCGGGATCCGCACCGCGGGATCACCGATCAGCGAGACCATCGGCATCGAGCGCAGCGAACCGACCAGGTAGTCGAACAATCCGTCGAGATAGGCAGCCGCCGATTCCATTGACTGCGTGAGCCTTTCACGCCGGCTTCCCTCGGCTGCCTCGTCCATCGACGCGAGGTACTCGACGCTGGCCACCAGCCCCGCCAGCAGTCCGTACTGGTGACCGCCGAGTTCGAGGCGGGCGGCACCGCTGGCGTGCGGATCCGTCGAGATCGGAGTCAGGGTGCCGATCAGGCCGGGATCGCGGAACACCAGCGCCCCGATCGGCGGGCCCCCCCAGGCGGTCGCGTTGAGCGCCACCACGTCGGCGTCGACCGCGCCGATGTCCAGCAACCGGTAGGGGGCGGCGGCGGTGTGGTCGGCGATCACCACACCGCCGATGTTGTGCACGAGTTTGGCCACGGCCCCGACGTCGGTGACGGTGCCGAGAGTCGCCGAGGCCGAGGACAGCGCGACCAGCCGGGTGTCGGGGTTGAGTAACTCGTCCCACTGCCAGGTCGGCAGTTCGCCGGTCTCGATGTCGATCTCGGCCCACCGGAGCTTGGCGCCGTAGCGGTCCGCAGCGCGCAGCCAGGGCACGATGTTGGCCTCGTCATCGAGTCGGCTCACCACCACCTCGCTGCCCAGACCCGTCCGGGTGGCGGCTGCTTCGGCGAGCGAGGCGAGCAACGCCGCCCGGTCCGGACCGAGGACCACCCCTTCGGGGTCACCGTTGACGAGGTCGGCGACGGCCCGGCGGGCGGCCTCGAGCACTGCCGTGCTGCGGCGGGCTGCGGGATGCGGACCGGTGCGGCTGGCCGAGGAATTACGGAACGCGGTGGAGACGGTGCTGGCCACCGACTCCGGGATGACCATGCCGGCCGGGGCGTCGAAACGGATCCAGCCGTCCCCGAGCGCGGGGTGCAGGCCACGCACACGAGCTACGTCGTATGCCATCGCACCCACCTTCGACGTCCGCCAATTGCGCCGTTGTCTGTGGTCCCGCCCCCCGAGCCCCCTCGACGGCAATTCGGACCGCTTCCCCATACTAGGGCAGTGAACTTCGGCTCCGGTGTGCTGATCGCGGTGCTGCTGATGGCCGTACCGGGCGCCGTGGTGGGCCGTGCCGGGGGGCTGCGCTGGCCGTTGGCGCTGGCGGTCGGGCCGGTACTGACCTATGGCGCCGTCGCGCTGGCCACCGTTCCCTTCGGCGCCGTCGGGATCCGGTGGAACGCGCTGAGTGCGCTGCTGACGCTGGCCGTGGTCGCCGCCGTCGTCGCCGGGCTGCGCGCGCTGCTGACCCGCGGGGTCCGCACCGGTCCGGGCGCCGCCGGGGGACCTGACTGGCCGGTCATCATCGCGGGCGCCGGAGTGCTGTTCGGCGCCCTCGCCATCGGCTTCGCCGCCTGGCGCGGGATGCCGTACTGGCAGTCGATCCCGAGTACCTGGGACTCGGTCTGGCACGCCAACACCATCCGTTGGATCCTGGACACCGGTCAGGCCTCGCCGACGCATATGGGCGAGTTGCGCAATGTGGAAACCCAAGCGGCGCTGTACTACCCGTCGGCCTTTCACGCCCTGGCCGCGGTGCTCGCGCAACTGACCGGGGCCGCGCCGACCACCGCCTACACGCTCAGTTCGCTGGCCGCCGCGGTCTGGCTGTTCCCGTTGTCCGCCGCGCTGCTGACCTGGCAGCTGCTGATCAGCCGGACCACCCGCTGGCGCACGGCCGGCGCGGCGGCCACCGCCGGCGCGCTCTCGGCGTCCTTCACCGCGGTGCCCTACGTCGAGTTCGACACCGCCTCGATGCCGAACATGGTCGCTTACGGGTTGGCCGTGCCGGCCTTCGTTCTGATCACCTCGGCGGTGACGCACTGGTACCGCATTCCCCTGGCGGTGCTGGCGTTGATCGGGGTGTTCTCGGTGCACATCACCGGCGGCGTGGTGGTGGTGACCTTCGTGACGGCCTGGTGGCTGCTCGAGGCGCGGCGGCGGCCGGCGGTGTCCCGACTGGCCGACTTCGGCACGCTGCTGGTCATCGGCGTACCCGCACTGCTCGCGCTACTGCCGCAGTTCCTCGCCGTCATGGCGCAGGCCGAGATCATCGCCGGGCACGCCTTCGTCACCCACCTGGGCAAGAAGCGTGCCCTGTTCGACGCGATCGTCCAGCACACCCGGCACCTCAACGACTACCCGATCCAGAACATCATCATCGCCCTGGCCGCCGCCGGCTTCCTGCTGTTGCTGGTCAAGCGGATCTGGTGGCCGGCCGCGGTCTGGGCGCTGCTGGTCGTCGCGATCGTGCACTCCTCGGCCCCGTTCAGCGGCCCGATCGGAACCGTCACCGGCATGTACAGCGACCTGTTCTACAGCGACCCGCGGCGGCTGTCGGCGGTGGTGACCCTGCTGTTGACCCCGATGGCCGGACTCGCGTTGTTCTCCTTGGCGCTACTGGTGGTGGCCTGGGTGAAACGACGCGCCGCGAACCGGGGACACACCCACGGCCAGAAGTTCTGGATCGGCGCCACCGCGGCCCTGCTTGCCCTCACCTGCTTCGGACTGACCTGGCACTACTTCCCGCGGCACCGCCACCTGATCGGCGAGAAGTACGACCGGGTGATCGTCGGGGACAAGGACCTGGAGGCCTTCGCCTACCTGGCCACCCTGCCCGGCGCCCGCGACACCGTGATCGGCGACGCCAACGTCGACGGCACGGCGTGGATGTACGCGGTGGCAGGTCTGCACCCGTTGTGGACCCACTACGACTACCCGGTGCAACAGGGCCCGGGGTACAACCGGTTCATCTTCTGGGCCTACGCCGACGACGCCGATCACGACCCGCGGATCGCCGACGCGGTCAAGGCGCTCAACATCCGCTACGTCATCACCAGCGGCCCCGTGGTGCGCGGTTTCGTGATGCCAGACGGGCTAGTGTCACTGGACAAGTCCGAGTCGTGGGCGAAGATCTACGACAACGGCGGTGCCCGCATCTACGAATGGCGCGGTCCGGCGTAGGGCCGCAATCACCGATAGCCACAGTCACCTATACCCACAGTCACCGATACGAGGGAACGCTTCAACGCATGACGAACTCCGACGACGACAACATCGAGGTCATCCCGGGCCCCGATGCCGACGCGGCGAACATCGGCGAGAGCGACGAGCGCTCGATCGCCGACCTGGTGGAACAGCCGGCCAAGGTGATGCGGATCGGCACGATGATCAAGCAGTTGCTGGACGAGGTCCGCACCGCGCCGCTGGACGACGCCAGCCGCACCCGGCTGCGCGAGATCCACGCCACCAGCATCCGCGAACTCGAGGGCGGTCTGGCGCCGGAGTTGCGCGACGAACTCCAGCGGCTGGCGTTGCCGTTCTCCGAGGAGACCGTCCCCTCCGATGCGGAGTTGCGGATCGCCCAGGCCCAACTGGTGGGCTGGCTCGAGGGACTGTTCCACGGCATCCAGACCGCACTGTTCGCCCAGCAGATGGCCGCGCGCGCCCAACTCGAGGAGATGCGTCAGGGCGTGCTGCCGCCCGGCATGGTCCCGCCGAGTGGGCCCCCGAGTTCCGGTCACGGGACCGGGCAGTACCTCTAGGCACGAGGCAGACGCCACCGGTGAGCAACGATCCCTACATCGAGACCCGCGACGCCTGGGTCGAGTTCCCGATCTTCGACGCCAAGGCGCGCTCACTGAAGAAGGCGTTCCTGGGCAAGGCCGGCGGCGCCATCGGGCGCACCGCGGACAACGTGGTCGTCATCGAGGCGTTGCGTGACATCACCATGACGCTGAAGATGGGCGACCGCGTCGGCCTGGTGGGGCACAACGGCGCCGGCAAGTCCACCCTGCTGCGCCTGCTGTCCGGCATCTACGAGCCGACGCGGGGCCGGACCGTGGTGCGCGGCCGGGTCGCTCCGGTCTTCGACCTCGGCGTCGGGATGGACCCGGAGATCACCGGCTACGAGAACATCATCATCCGCGGCCTGTTTCTGGGTCAGACCCGCAAGCAGATGCTGGCCAAGGTCGATGAGATCGCGGAGTTCACCGAACTCGGCGACTACCTGTCCATGCCGTTGCGCACCTACTCCACCGGCATGCGGGTGCGTCTGGCCATGGGTGTGGTCACCAGCATCGACCCGGAGATCCTGCTGCTCGACGAGGGCATCGGCGCGGTCGACGCGGAGTTCCTGAAGAAGGCACAGCACCGTCTGCAGGCACTGGTCGAACGTTCCGGAATCCTGG
This sequence comes from Mycolicibacterium sp., assembly GCF_017853185.1. Classification (GTDB taxonomy): domain Bacteria; phylum Actinomycetota; class Actinomycetes; order Mycobacteriales; family Mycobacteriaceae; genus Mycobacterium. The sequence continues at coordinate 4,512 of NZ_JAFMJZ010000118.1, read as the reverse complement.
TGTTCGCAAGCCATTCCAACGAATTCCTGGCCCGGCTGTGCAAGACCGCGATGTGGATCGACCACGGCACCATCCGCCTGCAGGGCAGCATCGAGGAGGTCGTCCGGGGCTACGAGGGCGAGGATGCGGCCCGCCATGTTCGCGAGGTCCTCGCCGATCATCGCGGCGAATGGACCGACGAGGTTCCCGCGCCGTGACCGAGATGGTGTGCGCGGTCGTCGTCACCCACCGCCGGCCCGACGAACTGGCCAAGTCCCTGGATGTGCTGAGCACCCAGTCTCGGATGGTCGACCACCTCATCGTCGTGGACAACGACTCCGATGAACGGGTCCGCGATCTGGTGGCCGGCCAGCCGGTCCCCACCACCTATCTGGGATCGCGGCGGAACCTCGGCGGCGCAGGCGGTTTCGCGCTCGGGATCCTGCACGCGCTGGCCCTGGGTGCGGACTGGGTGTGGCTGGCCGACGACGACGGCCGTCCCCGGGACACCGAGGTGCTGGCCACCCTGCTGGCCTGCGCGAAGCGGCACAGTCTGGCCGAGGTGTCGCCGATGGTGTGCTCCATCGACGATCCCGACCGGCTGGCCTTCCCACTGCGGCGCGGTCTGGTGTGGCGTCGCAGCGCCGAAGAACTGCGGACCGAAGGAGCCGGACAGGACCTGTTGCCCGGCATCGCCTCTCTGTTCAACGGGGCGCTCTTCCGCGCGGAAACCATTGCGGCCGTGGGTGTTCCGGACCTCCGGCTCTTCGTGCGCGGCGACGAGGTGGAGGTGCACCGCCGGCTGGTCCGCAGTGGACTGCCGTTCGGAACCTGCTTGGACACCGTGTACCTGCACCCCTACGGCAGTGACGAGTTCAAGCCGATCCTGGGCGGTCGGATGCATACCCAGTACCCCGACGATCCGGTCAAGCGTTACTTCACCTACCGCAATCGCGGGTACGTGCTGTCCCAACCGGGTCTGCGCAAGCTGCTGCCACAGGAGTGGCTGCGGTTCGGCTGGTACTTCCTGATCACCCGCCGCGATCCGGCAGGGTTCAAGGAGTGGATCCGATTGCGCCGCTTGGGCCGTCGCGAACAATTCGGAGGGAAGCCATGACGTTCACCGACGCCGCCGGCGATTCCAAGACCTTCGGGCGCGCCTGGGGCGACCTGGTCGGCGGCTTCCACAAACGGGAACTGTGGTGGCACCTCGGCTGGCAGGACATCAAGCAGAAGTACCGGCGTTCGGTGCTGGGCCCGTTCTGGATCACCATCGCCACCGGCACCACCGCCGTCGCGATGGGCGCGCTGTACTCGAAGCTCTTTCATCTCGAACTGTCCGAGCACCTGCCGTATGTGACGCTCGGGCTGATCATCTGGAACCTGATCAACGCCTCGATCCTGGAGGGCGCCGAGGTGTTCATCGCCAACGAGGGGTTGATCAAGCAACTGCCCACGCCGTTGAGCGTCCATGTCTACCGGCTGGTGTGGCGGCAGTTATTGCTGTTCGCGCACAACATCGTGATCTATCTGGTGATCGCGATCATCTATCCCAAGCCATGGTCCTGGGCCGACCTGACGGTGATCCCGGCCTTGGCGCTCATCATGCTCAACTGCGTGTGGGTCTCGTTCTGCTTCGGGATCCTGTCGACCCGCTACCGCGACATCGGGCCGCTGCTCGGTTCACTGGTGCAGTTGCTGTTCTTCATGACGCCGATCATCTGGAACGCCGACACCTTGCAGCAGCAGGGTGCCGGCCGGTGGTCGAAGATCATCGAACTCAACCCGCTACTGCACTATCTGGACATCCTGCGGGCGCCACTGCTCGGCGCGCATCAAGAACCCCGGCACTGGGTCGTCGTCATCGTCCTGACGGTGCTGGGTTGGTGCGCCGCGGCGATCGCGTTGCGCCAGTACCGCGCCCGGGTGCCCTACTGGGTCTAGCTTCACTGCGTTGAGTGAGGAACCTTGCAGAGGGTCACTCGCACAACGTCTGCGTGAGTCCTCACTCAACGGGGCAGCCGGGTCTAGCCGGGGACCTGGCCCTGCTCCGGCTCGGGTCCGAACTGGAAACTTCGCGCGCTGATCTCCGACGGGGTGACCCGCACGTAACGCAACTTCACGGTGGGGACCCAGGGCAGCAGCCGGACCTGCTCGGCTTCCTGAATCTCCTCGGCCGTGCTGAGCACGTGGGCGGTGCCGCGAACCACCACGCTCCAGCCCTCGGTGAGGGAGTGATCGTCGACCTCGAAGAGCACCTGGTCGTTCATCACGCTGGTGAACAACTTGGTGCCCTCGGCCGTGCGGAACAGCAGCGTGCCGTTCTGCACGGCGAAGTTCACCGGGAAGATCTCCAGCTGCCCGCCGAAGTAGGTCACCAACCTGCCGAGGGTGACGCTGGACAGCAGGTCCCACGCCTTGTCGTCACCGAGTACCGTCACCGGGCCTTCGTCAACCGCCATGCGCCAGATGTTCTACGTCAAATGACGAACGCGCAAGTGCCGAACGGCCTTTTGCCGCCCAGATCACTGCCGGATCACTCGGTGAGGGTGGCCAGTTCGGCGCGCAGATTGTCCCGCGCGGCGGCCTCCCACCACTGCCGGCCGGGCTCGGTGCGGAACACCCCCGGCGCCTCCAGCAGCGACATCAGCACCTGAAGGCGACCCTTGCGGAACACCTCGTCGGGGATGTGGGCGTACTCGGCGGTGATGGCGGCGCTGTTCATCCGGTACAGGTCCCTGGGCAGTGCGAGCGCGGCCAGATCGGCGTCGGAGAGCACCTCGCCGTTGTGGTCTCCCGGAGCCGGATCGTGGGTCACCGTCATCCGCACCAGGCGGGCCACCTCGTCGACCATCGCGGGCGCCACCCCCAGTCGGGACAGGTCCTCCTCGGCGCGCCGGGCGCTGCGCTCCTCGTCGTCGGGCAAACCCTCGTAGACGCAGTCGTGGTACCAGGCGGCCAGTCGTACCGCGTCCGGGTCGTCAGCGTGGTCGGCGAGTTGCTCGACGCGAACCAGGATGTCCATCAGATGCGCGACGGAGTGGTAGCGCCGGTGCGGTTGCGACCACGCCGCCACCAACTCGCCACCCACCGCGAGCGCATCGGGGTCGTGCGAGTGCCGGGAGATCAGGTCCCCCCAGGCCGCCGCCAGATCCTGCACCGCCAGATGCTGCACCCCTCCATCTTGCACACGTCACCACGGCCCGGGCGGTAGGCACGTACACGTAAACTTCCCGCGATGTCCGAAATCGCGCCCGCGGCGCCACTGAGCCTGCGCACCCAGGTGGTGCGGTTCGTGCTCACCGGCGGCTTCTCGGCCGTCGTCGACTTCGGATTGCTGCAATTCCTGCACGAGGTGTGCGGGCTTCAGGTCGACCTGTCGAAGGCGCTGAGTTTCATCGCCGGCACCATGACCGCCTACCTGATCAACCGGCGCTGGACGTTCCAGGCCGCGCCGAGCAGAAGCCGGTTCCTGGCGGTGATGGCGCTCTACGCGTTGACCTTCGCCGTCCAGGTCGGGATCTTCCACGTTCTCTATCACCACTTCGACGGCAAATCATGGGCCTCGCTGGCCGCCTTCGTCGTCGCGCAGGGCACCGCGACGGTGATCAACTTCATCGTCCAGCGGGTTTGGATTTTCCGCCTCCATTAGGCCCGAGGGGTCGCACGGTACCCTCGTCACGATGTCCGCAACGACCGAAATGCAGCGCCTGACCGGCTGGGGGCGCACCGCACCCAGCGTGGCCGAGGTGCTCCGCACGTCCGACCCCGAAGAGATCATCAAGGCCGTCGCCAGGGTTGCCGAGGAGGCCGCCGGTGGACGCAGTCGCGGGGTAGTGGCGCGCGGCCTGGGCCGCTCCTACGGCGACAACGCCCAGAACGGCGGCGGTCTGGTCATCGACATGACCGAGCTGAACCGGATCCACAGCATCGACCCCGCCACCCGCATCGTCGACGTCGACGGCGGCGTCAGCCTGGACCAGCTGATGAAGGCCGCACTGCCGCACGGGCTGTGGGTGCCGGTGCTGCCCGGCACCCGGCAGGTGACCATCGGCGGCGCGATCGGCTGCGACATCCACGGCAAGAACCATCACAGCGCCGGCAGTTTCGGCAACCACGTGCGGTCGATGGATCTGCTGACCGGCGACGGCCGGGTGCACACCGTCACCCCCGACGGCCCGGGCTCGGACCTGTTCTGGGCCACCGTCGGCGGCAACGGCCTGACCGGGATCATCCTGCGCGCCACCATCGAGATGACCCCGACCGAGACGGCGTACTTCATCGCCGACGGCGACGTCACCGCGAGTCTCGATGAGACCATCGCCTTCCACAGCGACGGCAGCGAGTCCAACTACACCTATTCCAGCGCCTGGTTCGACGCGATCAGCGCCCCGCCGAAACTGGGCCGCGCCGCGATCTCCCGCGGCTCGCTGGCCCGGCTGGACCAGCTGCCGGCCAAGCTGCAGCGCGATCCGCTGAAATTCGATGCGCCGCAACTGCTCACGTTCCCGGACATCTTCCCGAACGGGCTGG
>NZ_JAFMJZ010000117.1 GCF_017853185.1 Mycolicibacterium sp. | reverse complement strand
CTCGATCATCGCGCACCACACCCCGCCGTGGACGATGCCCATCGGCTGGTGCAGGTGCGGTTTGACCGTCAGTTGCGCCTTGACGCCGTCGGTGGTCAGTTCGGTGTAGGTCAGGCCGATCGCGATGTCGAACGGCGCCGGGGGCATTTCCTCGGGTTGCACGCATCAGTGTCTACACGGTTCGCCGACCCCCGCGGCGCCGGGGGTGGAGAACCGATGGACCTGCGGTTTTGCCAGAACCGGTCCCAGCCGGGAACTTTTCCGGTCCCGCCCGGGTTAAGCCAACAGAATTCCGGGTACGACGCGATGTAGTAATCGCGGGGTACCCTTAGCTGGAACGAAGGTTGTGCGAAATGGCGAAATTCAACCGCCTCGGCGAGTTGGAACGTGCGGTGATGGACCATCTGTGGTCCAGCGCTGAGCCGCTGACCGTGCGTCAGGTCCACGAGACCCTCAGTTCCCAGCGCGAGCTCGCCTACACCACCGTCATGACCGTCCTGCAGCGGCTGGCCCGCAAGAACCTCGTGGTGCAGATCCGTGACGACCGGGCGCACCGGTATGCGGCCGCCTTCGGCCGCGACGAACTGGTGGCCGGCCTGATGGTCGACGCCCTGCACCAGGCCCCCGATTCCGGCGACCGCCGGGCGGCTCTCGTGCATTTCGTCGAGCGGGTCGGCGCTGAGGACGCCGAGGCCCTGCGCCGCGCTCTGGACGCCCTGGAGGCCAAGAACGGCTGAACCGGGGCGCCGCTGAATCCTGGAAACAGCCGAACCGGTGGCGGTTATCGCACTCCCTGGGGAAGACTGTCAGGCGTGTCCGCGCTGGCTTTCACCCTCCTGGCGATCCTGCTCGCCGGTCCGGTGCCTGCGCTGCTGTCCAGGGCCGCCTGGCCGCTGCGGGCCCCGCGCGCCGCCATCGTGCTGTGGCAGTCGATCGCAGCCGCCGCGGTGCTGTCCGCCTTCAGCGCCGGACTGGCGATCGCAGCCCGGCTCTTCGTCCCCGGACCGGACGGCCGCCCGACCGCTGACCTGGGCCAGCAGATCGCCACGTCCCTGCAGACGGGGCTCGGCTGGCCGCTGTGGCTCGGGTCGGTCATCGTCCTGCTGCTGACCCTGTTGATCGGCGCCCGCCTGGTCGTGACGGTGCTGAGGTCCGCGGTCGACCTTCGCCGGCGGCGGTCCCGGCACCGGATGATGGTCGACCTGCTCGGGGACTGCCCCCATGAGATGGACGGCGTCCGGGTGCTGCACGTGACCGAGCCGCTGGCCTACTGCGTTCCGGGCGTGCGCAGCCGCGTGGTGCTGAGCCGCGGGACGCTCACCGCCCTCAGCGAGCAGGAGCTCACCGCGGTCCTGCGCCACGAGCGGGCACATCTGCGGGCCCGCCATGACCTGATCCTGGAGGCGTTCACCGCGGTGCACACCGCATTTCCGCGGTTCGTCCGAAGCGGAAACGCCCTCAACGCGGTCGGGCTGCTGATCGAACTGCTCGCCGACGACGCCGCGGTCCGGGTCACCGGGCCGCGTCCGCTGGCCCGGGCCCTGGTGGCCTGTGCCGCCGGTCCGACGCCGGCCGGAGCGATGGCCGCCGGCGGACCGACCACGGTGGTCCGGGTGCAACGGCTCGCCGGTGCGCCCAACAGCCTGGCGCTGGCGCTGCCGGCCTACCTGGCCGCCGCGGCCGTCCTCGTCATTCCGACCGTGGCGGTGGCAGTTCCCTGGCTTACTGAGCTCTACCGGTTGTTCCCCTGACTCCGAATCTGCGACTACCCCGCATCGCGAAAGGTGCTTGATGAGCCCGTCCCAATCCCCCACCGCTCAGATCGGCGTCACCGGACTGGCGGTGATGGGTTCCAACATCGCGCGCAACTTCGCCCGGCACGGCTACACCGTGGCGCTGCACAACCGGTCGATCGCCAAGACCGATGCGCTGCTCGCCGAGCACGGTTCCGACGGCACCTTCGTCCGGTCCGAGACGATCCGGGAGTTCCTCGACGCACTGGAGCGCCCGCGCCGGGTGCTGATCATGGTGAAAGCCGGCGAGGCCACCGACGCGGTGATCAATGAACTGGCCGACGCGATGGAACCCGGCGACATCATCATCGACGGCGGCAACGCGCTCTACACCGACACCATCCGCCGCGAAAAGGCGATGCGGGATCGGGGCCTGCACTTCGTCGGCGCGGGAATCTCCGGTGGCGAGGAGGGCGCGCTGAACGGCCCGTCGATCATGCCGGGCGGCCCGAAGGAGTCCTACGAATCACTGGGCCCGCTGCTGGAGGAGATCTCCGCGCACGTCGACGGGGTGCCGTGCTGCGCGCACATCGGCCCGGACGGGGCCGGCCACTTCGTCAAGATGGTGCACAACGGCATCGAGTACTCCGATATGCAACTCATCGGCGAGGCCTATCAACTGCTGCGCGACGGCCTGGGCCTGACCGCCGGCCAGATCGCCGACGTGTTCAGCGAGTGGAACTCCGGTGACCTGGACAGCTTCCTGGTCGAGATCACCGCCGAGGTGCTGCGTCAGGTCGACGCCAAGACCGGTAAGCCGCTTGTCGACGTCATCGTCGACGAGGCCGAGCAGAAGGGCACCGGACGCTGGACGGTGAAGTCGGCGTTGGACCTGGGCGTGCCGGTGACCGGTATCGCCGAGGCGGTGTTCGCCCGGGCGCTGTCGGGTTCGGTGCCCCAGCGCAAGGCCGCCGCCGGGCTGGCGTCCGGCCATCTGGGCCAACGCCCTACGGACGCAAAGCAATTCATCGAAGACGTGCGCCAGGCGCTGTACGCCTCGAAGATCATCGCCTACGCGCAGGGGTTCAACCAGATCCAGGCCGGCTCCGACGAGTACGACTGGGGCATCACCCCCGGCGTGCTGGCGACCATCTGGCGCGGCGGCTGCATCATCCGGGCCAAGTTCCTCAACCGGATCAAGGACGCCTTCGACGCCAACCCCGATCTGCCCACCCTGATCGCCGACCCGTACTTCCGCACCGCGGTCGAGTCGGCCGTCGACGGCTGGCGCCGGGTCGTGGTGACCGCCACCGAACTGGGCATCCCGATCCCCGGCTTCTCCTCCGCGCTGTCCTACTACGACGGCCTGCGCACCGAGCGGTTGCCCGCCGCGCTGATCCAGGGCCAGCGCGACTTCTTCGGCGCCCACACCTACGGGCGGATCGACGCGGACCCGTCGGCCCGCTTCCACACGTTGTGGAGCGGCGACCGCAGCGAGGTCCAGGCCTGAACGCTGCGGTAGTTCACCGGATCGCAAAAATGCACTCTTCTCGCCGAAACATCCCGGTGAAACACTCTGCGGCATGACCGACGTCGTCGACGCCACCGCGGGCGTCCCGCACGAGTCCAGCCGCACGGCGCTGTCCGCGGCGGCGCTGCGCCGTGCGATCAGCGACCACCTGCTGTACTCCATCGCCCGGCCGTCCTCGGCGCTGACCGCCGAGCACTACTACCGGGCCCTGGCCCTGGCGGTCCGCGACCGGATGCAACAGCGCTGGATGGCCACCACCCAGGACTGGCTCGACCTGTCCCACAAGGTGACCTGCTACCTGTCCGCGGAATTCCTGATGGGTCCGCAACTGGGCAACAACCTGCTCAACCTCGGCATCGAGCAGGAGGCCCGCCAGGCCCTGGCCGAACTCGGCCAGGACCTCGACGTGGTGATGGCCTGCGAGGAGGAGCCGGGCCTGGGCAACGGCGGCCTGGGCCGGTTGGCCGCGTGCTACCTGGATTCGCTGGCCACCCTGGAACGGCCGTCGATCGGATACGGCATCCGCTACGAGTACGGCATCTTCGAACAGGGCATCCAGAACGGCTGGCAGGTCGAGAAGACCGACAACTGGCTGGTCAGCGGAAACCCCTGGGAGATCGACAAACCCGACGCCAGCTACATCGTGAACTGGGGCGGGCACACCGAGCAGGACGCCGATCTGGCCGGCCATCATCGGGTGCGCTGGATCCCGGAGCAGATGATCAAGGGCGTCTCCTACGACACCCCGATCCAGGGCTACGGCGTGAACAACTGCAACACCCTGACGCTGTGGAGCGCCCGGCCGGTGGAGTCCTTCGCCCTGCACGCCTTCAACACCGGCGACTTCTACAAGGCAGTCGAGGACGAGGTGGTGGCCGAGAAGGTCTCCAAGGTGCTCTACCCCAACGACGAGCCAGAGGTCGGCAAGCGGCTGCGACTGCAGCAGCAGTACTTCTTCGTGAGCTGCTCGCTGCAGGACATCCTGGCGATCCATCTGCACCGGATCGGCCTGCCGCTATCCGCCCTACCGGACAAGTGGGCGATCCAACTCAACGACACCCACCCGTCGATCGCCGTCGCCGAATTGATGCGGCTGCTGATGGACGAGCACCACCTCGGCTGGGATCAGGCCTGGGCGATCACCGTGCCCACCTTCGGCTACACCAACCACACCCTGCTGCCCGAGGCGTTGGAGACCTGGCCGTTGACGATCTTCGCCGAGTCGCTGCCGCGGCACATGGAGATCATCTACGAGATCAACGACCGGTTCCTCGAGGAGGTGCGGGCGCGTTTCCCGGGCGATGAGGACCGGGTGTCACGGATGTCGCTGATCGGCGAGCACGGCGGCAAGTGTGTGCGGATGGCGCACCTGGCCACCGTCGGCAGCCACGCGATCAACGGCGTCGCCGCGCTGCACTCGGATCTGCTCAAAGCCAGTGTGCTGAAAGACTTTTTCCAGATGTGGCCGGAGCGGTTCGGCAACATCACCAACGGTGTGACGCCGCGGCGATTCGTGGCGCTGTCCAACCCGGGCCTGCGGGAACTGCTCGACGACACCATCGGCGCCGGCTGGCTCACCGATCTCAGCCAGCTGCGCCGGCTGGAGGCCTATGCCGACGACCCGGCGTTCCGGCAGCGCTGGCGCGAGGTCAAACGGGCCAACAAGCGCCGGCTCGCCGAGTACGTCCACTCCACGACCGGAATCGAACTCGACCACACCTGGATGTTCGACATCCAGGTCAAGCGGATCCACGAGTACAAACGCCAGCACCTCAACGCGCTGCACATCATCACGCTCTACAACCGGATCAAGAAGAACCCCGGCATGAGGATCGCCCCGCGGGCCTTCCTGTTCGGCGGCAAGGCCGCCCCGGGTTACTTCATGGCCAAACGCATCATCCGATTGATCACCGCCGTCGGCGCGACGGTGAACAACGATCCGGACGTCAACCGGTTCATGAAGGTGGTGTTCCTGCCCAACTTCAACGTGCGCAACGCGCACCTGATCTACCCCGCCGCCAACCTGTCCGAGCAGATCTCCACCGCCGGCAAGGAGGCCTCCGGGACCGGCAACATGAAGTTCATGATCAACGGGGCGTTGACCATCGGAACCCTCGACGGCGCCAACGTGGAGATCCTCGAGGAGGCCGGGCCGGAGAACTTCTTCCTCTTCGGAATGACCGTCGAGGAGGTCGACGCGTTGTGGGCGCGGGGCTACCGGCCCGGCGCCTGCATCGAACGCGACCCGGAACTGGCCGAGGTGCTGGAACTGATCGCCGACGGGACGTTCACCCACGGCGACACCGAGGTGCTGCGGCCGGTGCTGGACAACCTGATCTACGACGACCCGTTCCTGGTGCTGGCCGACTACCGGTCCTATGTGGACTGCCAGGCCAGGGTCGGCGCGGCCTGGCGCGATCCGGACACCTGGTCGCACATGTCGATCCTCAACGCCGCCCGCAGTGGCAAGTTCTCCTCGGACCGGGCCATCGCGGAGTATTGCGACGGGATCTGGAACGTCCCGCCGATGTCGGTGCGGCTGGACTGAGCAGCCTTAGGCTGGTCCGGTGCGCTTCCTAGACGGCCACCTGCCGCCCTATGACCTGACCTACAACGACGTCTTCATCGTCCCGAACCGATCCGACGTCGCGTCCCGGTTCGACGTCGACCTGTCCACCGCCGACGGCACCGGGACCACCATCCCGGTGGTGGTGGCCAACATGACGGCGGTGGCCGGCCGCCGGATGGCCGAGACCGTGGCCCGCCGCGGCGGCATCGTGGTGCTTCCCCAGGACCTGCCGATGGAGGCGGTAGGTGCGACCGTCGACTTCGTCAAGACCCGCGACCTGGTGGCCGACACCCCGGTGATCCTGGCGCCTGAGGACTCGGTCTCCGACGCGGTGGCACTGATCCACAAACGGGCACACGGCGCCGCCGTCGTGGTCGCTGACGGCCGTCCGGTAGGGCTGGTGACCGAGGCCGGCACCGCCGGCGTCGACCGGTTCGCCCGGGTCCGCGACGTCGCGGTGACCGATTTCGTCACCGCGCCCCTGCACACCGACCCGCAGCGGGTCTTCGAACTCCTGGAGCACGCCCCAGTCGGCGTCGCGGTGCTCACCGGTCCGGACGGCCGGCTGGGCGGGGTGCTGACCCGCACCGGCGCGGTGCGGGCCGGGATCTACTCCCCCGCCGTGGACGCGGCCGGACGGCTGCGGATCGCCGCCGCGGTCGGCATCAACGGCGACGTGGTCGGCAAGGCCCGGGCGCTGGCCGAGGCCGGCGTCGACGTACTGGTGGTCGACACCGCGCACGGCCACCAGCTCAAGATGGTCGAGGCCATCAAGGCGATCGCCGCCCTCGGCCTCGACATCCCGCTGGCGGCCGGCAACGTCGTCTCCGCCGAAGGCGCCCGGGACCTGATCAGCGCCGGCGCGTCCATCGTCAAGGTCGGAGTCGGCCCCGGCGCCATGTGCACCACCCGGATGATGACCGGAGTCGGACGCCCGCAGTTCTCCGCGGTGCTCGAATGTTCAACCGCGGCTAAAGAACTCGGCGGGCACGTCTGGGCCGACGGTGGTGTCCGCCACCCCCGCGACGTCGCGCTGGCCCTGGCCGCCGGCGCCTCCAACGTGATGATCGGTTCCTGGTTCGCCGGCACCTACGAGTCACCGGGCGACCTGATGGTCGACCGGTCCGGGCAGCCTTACAAGGAGAGCTACGGGATGGCCTCCAAGCGGGCGGTTGCCGCCCGCACCGCCGGCGACAGCGGGTTCGACCGGGCCCGCAAGGCACTGTTCGAGGAGGGCATCTCCACCTCCCGGATGGCGCTGGACCCGGAACGGGGCGGTGTCGAGGACCTGCTGGACCACATCACCTCCGGGGTGCGCAGCACCTGCACCTACGTCGGAGCCACCACGATCGCCGAACTCCACGAACGGGCCGTGCTGGGTGTGCAGTCGGCGGCCGGATTCGCCGAGGGACACCCGCTGCCGACCGGGTGGTGAAGCGGCGGACCAGCTAAGATCAGGGCTTCACTCGAACGGGAAGGGATCGGCGGCACACCATGAGCCTCGTCCCCGTTCTGCTGAGTTTGCTGGGCTTCGTGCTCCTCACCCTGGGCACCGCCGTCTTCGTCGCCGCCGAGTTCTCGCTGACCGCGCTGGAGCGCAGCACGGTGGACGCCAACGCCCGCACCGGAGGCTCGCGGGACAAGATGGTCCAGCGCGCCCACCGTTCGCTGTCCTTCCAGCTGTCCGGCGCCCAGGTCGGCATCTCGATCACCACGCTGATCACCGGCTTTCTGTCCGAGCCGGTGATCGCGACGCTGCTGGCCCCGGCGATGTCGGCGATCGGGATTCCCGAGCGGTGGGTCGAGGGCACCGCGCTGATCCTCGCCCTGTTCATCGCCACCTCGGTGTCGATGGTCTTCGGCGAACTGGTGGCCCAGTACCTGGCGATCGCGGTACCGCTGCAGACCGCCCGGGTGGTCGCCGGGCCGCAGGTGCTGTTCTCGAAGCTGGTCACCCCGCTGATCCGGTTGACCAACGGGGCGGCCAACGCGGTGCTGCACCGGCTCGGGATCGAGCCGACCGACGAACTCAGTTCGGCCCGTTCGCCCCAGGAACTGGTCTCGCTGGTGCGGACCTCGGCCAAACAGGGCGCGCTGGATCCGCCCACGGCGGCGCTGGTCGACCGTTCCCTGCAGTTCGGCGGACGCAGCGCCGAGGAGTTCATGACCCCGCGCTCCAAGATCGAGTCACTGGAAGCCGACGACACCGTCGGGGACCTACTGGCCATGGTCCGCGACACCGGCCACTCCCGGTTCCCGGTCACCCGCGGTGACCTCGACGAGACGATCGGCGTCGTCCATCTCAAACAGGTCTTCGAGTTGCCGCACGCCGACCGGGTGCGCACCCGGCTGGGCCGGCTCGCCCAGCCGGTTCCGGTGGTGCCCTCGACGCTCGACGGTGACGCGCTGATGGAACAGATCAGGGCCAGCGAGATGCAGACCGCACTGATCGCCGACGAGTACGGCGGAATCGCCGGCATGGTCACCATGGAGGATCTGATCGAGGAGATCGTCGGGGACATCCGCGACGAGCACGACGCCACCACCCCGGAGGTCGTCAGAATCGCAGGCGGACACCGGGTTTCGGGCCTCCTACGGATCGACGAGGTCGCCGATGCGGTCGGATTCCGCGCTCCTGACGGCGACTACGAGACGATCGGCGGCCTGGTCATGCAGGCACTGGGACACATCCCGGCAGCCGGTGACTCCGTTGAACTGACCGCGTTCGACACCGACGCTCCGCGTGATGGGCAGCCGCGCTGGCGGGCCACCGTCGCGCGAATGGACGGCCGTCGCATCGACCTGCTCGACCTGGTCCGGATCACCGAACCGGCCGACGGGGAGGAGCCGGCCTGATGGGAAGCGACCTTTTCGGAATCCTGCTCGCGTTGCTGCTGATCGCGGCCAACGCGTTCTTCGTCGGCGCCGAGTTCGCCCTGATCTCGGCGCGCCGCGACCGGTTGGAGGCACTGGCCGAACAGGGCAAGCACAGCGCGGTGACGGTCATCCGGGCCGGCGAGAATCTCGCGGTGATGCTGGCCGGTGCCCAGTTGGGCATCACCGTCGGCTCGATCGTGCTCGGCCGGGTCGGCGAACCGGCCGTCAGCCATCTGCTGTCCCCGGTGTTCGACCTCTTCGGTGTCCCGCCGGCGGTGCTGCACACGGTGTCGTTCGTGGTGGCGATCACCATCGTGGTGATCCTGCACGTGCTGCTCGGCGAGATGGTCCCGAAGAACATCGCACTGGCGGGCCCGGAGAAAGCGGCGATGCTGCTGGTGCCGCCATACCTGTTGTGGGTCAAGGCAACCCGGCCGGTGATCGCGGTTTACGACTGGTGCGCGCGCACCATCGTCAAGGCGATGGGCGTGGAGCCCAAGACGGAGTTGGAGAACACCGTCTCGATGGTGGAACTCGCCGAGATGATCGCCGAGTCCCGCTCGGAGGGTCTGCTGGACCCCGAGGAGCACATGCGGCTGTCGCGCGCCCTGCAGATCCGCAACCGGGTCGTCGGCGACGTGGCGGTCCCGTTGGCCGACGTCGTCTCGCTGCCGGCGGCGGGGCCCGGGAGCGGGCCGACCGTGGCAGCTATCGAACAGTCGCTCGCCAAGACCGGCTACTCGAGGTTCCCCGTCGTCGACGCGGCCGGCCGCTACATCGGATTCGTCCACATCAAGGACATGCTCGACATCGTCGATCACCCAGACGCGGCGGTCAGCATCTCCTCGGTGCGCTACCTGCCCCGGATGCCGGAGACCATGCCACTGCCGGAGGCGCTGACCCGGTTGCAGCAGAGCAAGAGCCACCTGGCGATCGTCGCCGCGCCGGACGGTTCGGTGAGCGGGATGGTGACGCTGGAGGACCTCGTCGAAGACCTGATCGGAACGGTCCGCGACGGCATCCAGCGTGGGTGAGGTCTCAGTCTTGGACCCCCGGGACTGGATCCCCCGCGCCGAGGCCCACCGGATGCGCGCCGACGCCCTGACCGCCGCGCACCGCGAGCGGGCCGCCCGCGGCGAGTCGCATCCGGTATGGGACTTCCTGTTCAGCTACTACAGCCTGCGGCCGCGCCGGCTGCGGGTGTGGCACCCGGGCTTCGGGATCACGCTGGCCGGACCGCAGGCCGCCGGGTACCTGAGCCGCACCGGCTACGTCGAAACCCCCGAAGGGGTGACGGCCGGTCCGGATTATCTGCGCGCCCGGCTGTCCACCGTGGACTTCGTCGCCGCGCTGCTGCGCTCGACGGCCGCTCGGACCCCGCAGTTCAGCTGCTTCGCGATGCATGAGTGGGCGATGGTCTACCGCGCCGGGGAACGCCGGCACGCCAAGGTGCCGCTGCGGCTGGGTCCGGCCGGCACCGACGC
>NZ_JAFMJZ010000014.1 GCF_017853185.1 Mycolicibacterium sp. | reverse complement strand
ACGACCGCGGGAGGCCAGATGACGGACGCCGAGAGCCAGTGTGCGCCGACGCTTCGTGGCGTTGCGGCCGTCGAGCTCCGGGTCGCAGCCAAGTTGGAGAACCTCGCTGTGCTGCGCACCGTGGTCGGCGCGGTCGGCACGTTCTCGGACCTCGATTTCGATGCCGTCGCGGACCTGCGTCTCGCGGTCGACGAAGCCTGCACCCGGCTGATCCGGTCGGCCGCTCCCGACGCGACGCTGGTGGTCGTGGTCGATCCCCGCGACGACGTAGTGGTCGTCGAGGCCTCCGCTGAGTGCGAAACCTTCGACGTGGTGACCCCTGGCAGCTTCAGCTGGCATGTGCTCAGCTCGCTCACCGACGACGTGGCGACGTTCATGAACCCGAACGGTCCGGACGGCCGCGTCTTCGGCATCACCCTGACCACGAGGCGGGCAGGCACCTAGCGGTGAGGTCCAGAGCGGCCGGCACCTCTTCGCGGCCGAGTTCCGAATATGCGGATGTTCCGGACCTGTTCCGGGAACTGAAAAAACTGGAACCGGGCTCCGCGGGGTTTCGTCGTCAACGTGAGCGGATCGTGGAACGGTGCCTCCCACTGGCCGACCACATCGCCCGGCGTTTCGGCGGGCGAGGTGAGGCCCGGGAAGACCTGGTGCAGGTGGCCCGCGTCGGTCTGGTCA
This sequence comes from Mycolicibacterium sp., assembly GCF_017853185.1. Taxonomy (GTDB): domain Bacteria; phylum Actinomycetota; class Actinomycetes; order Mycobacteriales; family Mycobacteriaceae; genus Mycobacterium. Next base: position 34,669 of record NZ_JAFMJZ010000014.1, on the reverse strand, counting down.
ACGCCGTCAACCGGTACGACGTCGAAACCGGTTCAGAATTCGTGCCTTTCGCAGTTCCCACCATCATGGGTGAGGTCCGCAGGCATTTCCGGGACAACAGTTGGTCGGTCAAGGTGCCGCGGCGGCTCAAGGAGTTGCACCTGCGACTGGGCACCGCATCCGCCGAACTTTCCCAGCGACTCGGCCGGGCGCCGACCGCCTCGGAACTGGCCGTCGAACTCGGGATGGATCGCCAGGAGGTCGTCGAGGGCATGGTGGCCGGGAGTTCCTACAACACGCTGTCCATCGACAGCGGAGGCGGCAATGACGAGGACGCCCCCGCGATCGTCGACACCCTCGGTGACGTCGATCTCAGCTTGGACCAGATCGAGAACCGGGAAGCGTTGCGGCCCTTGCTCGCCGCGCTGCCGGAACGCGAACGCACCGTACTGGTGCTGCGGTTCTTCGAGTCGCTGACGCAGACCCAGATCGCCGAGCGGGTCGGCATCTCGCAGATGCACGTGTCCCGGCTGCTGGCCAAATCACTGGCGCGGTTGCGCGACCAACTGCAGTAGGTAACGGCGCACCGCTGCGGCGCCGGCCCGGGCTGCGGCGGCGTCACCGCGCACGGTGATCTCATCGCCGTCCGGATCGGCCGCCACCTCCGCGAGCGGGGTGCCGGTGATCGGCTCGCAGACATCCCACGATCCGTCCAGCCGGGCGCGCAGGTAGTACGCGCCGGCGTTGATGTCCGGGTGTGCCACGTGACCTACTTGATTTCGGCGAGAACCGTGCCCTGGGTGACCGCGGCGCCCGCCTCGACGGCCAGGCCGGTGATGACACCGTCCTTGTGGGCGGTCACCGGGTTCTCCATCTTCATGGCCTCCAGCACCACCACCAGATCGCCGGTTGCGACCGTCTGGCCCTCCTCGACGGCGACCTTGACCACGGTGCCCTGCATCGGGGCGGTCACCGAGTCACCGGAGGCCGCCGCGCCGCCGTGGGCGCCGCGCTTGCGGGCCTTCGGCTTCTTGCGGATCACGCCCGGATCGGCGCCACCGCCGCCATTGCCCAGGGCGAGATCGCCCGGCAGCGATACCTCGAGACGACGGCCGCCGACCTCGACGACCACCGTCTGGCGGGGCTGGCTCTCCTCGGCGTCGACCGCACCGCCGCCGGTGAACGGCTCGACGGTGTTGTCCCACTCGGTCTCGATCCAGCGGGTGTGCACGGTGAACCCGTTGTCGTCGCCGATGAAGGCCGGGTCGCTGACGATCGCGCGGTGGAACGGGATGACGGTGGCCAGACCTTCGACCTCGAACTCGGCCAGTGCGCGCCGGGCCCGGTTCAGCGCCTGCTCACGGTCGGCACCGGTGACGATCAGCTTGGCCAGCATCGAGTCGAACTGGCCGCCGATGACGGAACCCGACTCCACGCCGGAGTCCAGGCGCACGCCGGGACCGGTGGGCGGGATGAAGGTGTTGACCGGGCCGGGGGCCGGCAGGAAGCCGCGGCCGGCGTCCTCGCCGTTGATCCGGAACTCGAAGGAGTGGCCCCGCGGTGTCGGATCCTCGGTGATGTCGAGCTTCTCGCCGTTGGCGATGCGGAACTGCTCGAGAACCAGGTCGATGCCCGAGGTCTCCTCGGTCACCGGATGCTCCACCTGCAGGCGGGTGTTGACCTCGAGGAACGAGATCAGCCCGTCCTGGCCGACCAGGTACTCCACGGTGCCGGCGCCGTAGTAGCCGGCCTCCTTGCAGATCCGCTTGGCCGACTCGTGGATCTCCTTGCGCTGCGCGTCGGTGAGGAACGGCGCGGGGGCCTCCTCGACCAGTTTCTGGAAGCGGCGCTGCAGCGAGCAGTCGCGGGTGCCGGCGACGACGACGTTGCCGTGCTGGTCGGCGATGACCTGGGCCTCGACGTGGCGCGGCTTGTCCAGGTAGCGCTCGACGAAGCACTCACCCCGGCCGAAGGCCGAAATGGCCTCGCGGGTGGCCGAGTCGAACAGCTCGGGAATCTCCTCGATGGTGCGGGCCACCTTCATGCCGCGGCCGCCGCCGCCGAAGGCGGCCTTGATCGCGACCGGGACGCCGTACTCCTTGGCGAAGGCCACCACCTCGTCGGCGTCCTTGACCGGATCCGGGGTGCCGGGAACCAGTGGGGCCTGGGCGCGGGCGGCGATGTGCCGGGCGGTGACCTTGTCGCCGAGATCGCGGATGGACTGCGGGCTCGGGCCGATCCAGATCAGTCCGGCGTCGATGACCGCCTGCGCGAAATCGGCGTTCTCCGAAAGGAATCCGTATCCGGGGTGGATGGCGTTGGCGCCGGACTTCGTCGCGGCGTCGAGGATCTTGCCGAAGTCGAGGTAGGACTCCGCGGAGGTCTGGCCGCCCAGGGCGAAGGCCTCATCGGCCAGCTTGACGTGGGGTGCGTCGGCATCCGGTTCGGCGTAGACGGCCACGCTTCCCAGACCGGCGTCCTTGGCCGCCCGGATGACCCGGACCGCGATCTCACCGCGGTTGGCGACGAGGACCTTGGAGATGGTCTGGTTGGGCGTCGGGTCAGGCACTGCGCCTCCTATGGGCTGTCACGACTCTAAGAACCGGCTTTAAGAATAGGGCCGCAGGGGAGTCTAGAGCGTTTCCCGTTCCGCTTGGTGGGCAAGGGGGGCCATATATTCTTTTGACACACGAGTCACAACGTTGGGAGTCAGGGTGAATTTCAGGAAGCTCGCCGGAGCCGTCGCCGCAACCGTGATCGCCGTGGGCATCGGGGCGGCCACCGCCGCGCCGGCATCGGCGACTGACAACATCAAGCCGATCGGGGACCAGATCCGGGTCAAGGACTACCAAGGCAACAACCTGATCGGGTACACCGTCACCGAGTTCGGCCCGAGTTCGGATGCCGTGGCGCACAACGGCCAGCTGTATGCCGCCACGCTGACCGTCCAGACCTACGGCGTCGAGCAGAACCCGCAGATCCAGCGGTTCGGTGCGCGGGCCCAGAGCGGGGACTACTACCCGGTGCTGTTCGACGCGCCCGGTGGTTTCGGCGGCGGCCAGATCGGGCCGGACGGCAGCGTCACCGGCAAGCTCTACTTCGATGTGGTGGCCGATGCGCCCAACAGCGTCGTCTACAGCGATTTCCTGCGCGATATCATGGCCTGGGTCCCGGGACAGTCCAACGGGGGCACCCAGCCCTAGCCGGTTGCGCCCTAACTGCGTAGGCGGCGCTTGATTCGCGTCAGCATCGCCGACATACCGCGCAACCGCAGCGGGCTGATCAGCCTGGCCAGGCCCAGTTCGGCGTAGAAGTCGTCCGGCACAGCCAGGATGTCGGTGGCCGGCTGCCCGTCGAGTCCGGCCGCCAGGATCGAGGCGAATCCGCGCGTCGTCGGCGCCTCGGCCGGGGCGCTGAAGAACAGCCGGACGTGGTCACGGTCGGTGTCGTCCACATGCAGGAACAGCGGGGACTGGCACTCGGGCACCGGCTCCATCGCCGCCTCCTCGAGGCCGGCGGGCAGCGCCGGAAGCTCGTTGGCGAATTCCAGCAGCAGCGCGAGCTTGTCCTGGCCGGTCACCTCGGCGAACTCCGACACCACCTCCGCCAGTGCGGCGGGAACGTTCCCCGGCATCGTCTACAGCCGGCCCGGTTGCCGCCCGGGTTCTGGGCCGGCCACGACGGGCACCCGCACGGTGTTGCCCCACTCGGTCCAGGAGCCGTCGTAGTTGCGCACGCCGGGGATGCCCAGCAGGTGCGTCAGCACGAACCAGGTGTGGCTGGAGCGTTCGCCGATGCGGCAGTAGGCGATCGTGTCCGTGCCGGGTTTCACGAAGGAGTAGATGTCCTCGAGTTCCTCGCGGCTGCGGAACCGGCCGCGCTCGTCGGCCGCCCTGGCCCACGGCACCGACCGCGCGGTCGGGATGTGGCCGGCGCGCAATGCGCCCTCCTCGGGGTAGTCCGGCATGTGGGTGCGTTCGCCGGTGTACTCCTCGGGGGAGCGGACGTCGATCAGGGTGGCCACACCGAGTGCGGCCAGCACCTCGTCGCGGTAGGCCCGGATGGGGGCGTCGTCGCGCTGCACCACCGGGTAGCCGGTGGCCACCCGGTCGGGGACCTCCAGGGTGGTGTCGCGGCCCTCGGCCAGCCACAGGTCGCGGCCGCCGTCGAGCAGCCGGACGTCGGGATGGCCGAACAGGGTGAAGACCCACAGCGCATAGGCGGCCCACCAGTTGCTCTTGTCGCCGTAGATCACCACGGTGTCGTCGCGCGAAATCCCTTTGCGGTCCATCAATTCCGCGAACTGCTCGCCGTTGATGTAGTCGCGCACGTGCGGTTCGTTGAGGTCGGTGTGCCAGTCGATCCGGACCGCACCCGGGATGTGGCCGACGTCGTAGAGCAGGAAATCCTCGTCCGATTCGACGACAACCAGACCGGGCGTGCCCAGGTGGGCCGAAAGCCAGTCGCCGGTCACCAGCCGCTCGGGGTGCGCATATTGCTGCAGAGCGGGATTCGGATCGGGGGGCAGGGCCACCAGGCCAGCCTACCGTCGGATCACCGGGGCGGATTGGCCTTCCAGAGCGCGCCGAGTGACAGCCCGACCGACTCCAGCAGGCCGCGGGTCAGTGACAGCCCCAGGCCCACCACGTTGGACGGGTCGCCGTCGACACCGTCGATGAACCACCCGCCCAGGCCGTCGATGGTGAACGCACCGGCCACCCCGAGTGGCTCACCGGTGGCGATGTAGTCCTCGAGTTCGGCTTCGGTCGGGGTGCCGAAGCGCACGGTGGTCACCGCTGCTGCGGTCTCGGTCGCGACGGTCTCGCCGTCGAGCATCCGGATCACGCAGTGCCCGGTGAAAAGTTCACCGGAACGTCCGGCCATCGAATTCCATTGTCGCCGAGTCTGTTCCGGCGTTCCGGGTTTGCCACTCAGAACGCCGTTGACGTACAGCATGGAGTCGCAGCCGATCACCGCGCAGTCCGCGGTCACTGCCGGGTCGAGGTCGCGGGCCACCGCTTCGGCTTTGGCCTCGGCCAGTGCGGTGACCACCGCGGCCGGTTCGGCATCGCCGAGTGAAGCCATCAGGGCGTCCTCGTCGACGCCGGACACCAGCACCAGCGGGTCGATTCCAGCGCTGCGCAGTACGCGGAGGCGGCCGGAGGAGGCGGAGCCGAGGACGACGCGGGTCATCGCCTCAGGTGCAAGCGGTCCTTGAGCGTCACGATCTGGAAGCTGGTGAAGCCGTACCGCAGCTTGTCCACCGGGTGGCCCCACAAGTTGAGTTCCTGCGGGCCGGGGGCGGACGTCGCACCGGCCGCCGCTGCCAGCACGGTGACCACGGCGGCCAGCTCCTCGTCGGTCGGCTGGCCCTTGACGACCCGGAACTCCGTCACCGGGTGCTCGGCCGGGGCATCGACGGTCAGCAGGTGCGGATCGCTGACCTCGGTGATGTCCACGTGTTGCATGACTCTGATCTCCTAGAGCGGGATGTTGCCGTGCTTCTTGGGCGGGGTCTGGACGATCTTGCGCTCCAGCAGTCGCAGCGCGGTGGCGATGTAGCCGCGGGTGTGCGACGGCGGGATCACCGCGTCGACGTATCCGCGCTCGGCCGCGACGTACGGGTTCACCAGGGTGTCCTCGTAGTCCTGCTGCAGCTCCAGCCGCAGCGCGTCGACGTCCTCGCCGTTCTTGGCCGCCTCGCCGAGCTGCTTGCGGTAGACGAAGCCCACCGCACCGGAGGCGCCCATCACGGCGATCTGTGCGGTCGGCCAGGCCACGTTGACGTCACAGCCCATGTCCTTGGAGCCCATGACGCAGTAGGCGCCGCCGTAGGCCTTGCGGGTGATGACGGTGATCTTGGCGACGGTGGCCTCGCCGTAGGCGTAGAGCAGCTTGGCGCCGCGGCGGATGATGCCGTCGTGCTCCTGGCCGGTGCCCGGCAGGAAGCCCGGGACGTCCACCAGCATGATGATCGGGATGTTGAAGCAGTCGCAGGTCCGGATGAACCGCGCGGCCTTCTCCGAGGCGTGGATGTCCAGGCAGCCGGCGAACTGGGTGGGCTGGTTGGCCACGATGCCCACCGCGCGGCCGTCGATCCGGCCGAAGCCGACGAGGATGTTGCCCGCGTAGCCCGCCTGGATCTCCAGGAACTCGTCGTCGTCGAGGATCCGGGTGATCACCTCGTGCATGTCGTACGGCTGGTTCGGCGAATCCGGGATCAGGGTGTCGAGTTCGAGGTCCTCGTCGGTGAGGTTGTCCTCGATCGCACCAGGGTGCGGCGGCGCGGGGAAACGCGGCGGCTCGGCGTAGTTGTTCGGCGGCAGGTAGCTCAGCAGGTCGCGGACGAAGTCGAAGGCGTCCTGCTCGCCGGAGGCGACGTAGTGCAGGGTGCCCGACTTGGTCATGTGGGACTGGGCGCCGCCGAGCTCCTCCATGGTGACGTCCTCGCCGGTGACGGTCTTGATGACGTCGGGTCCGGTGATGAACATCTGGCTGGTCTTGTCGACCATGATCACGAAGTCCGTCAGCGCCGGGCCGTACACGTGCCCGCCCGCGGCGGCACCCATGATCAGCGAGATCTGCGGGATCACCCCGGAGGCCAGGATGTTGTTGCGGAAGATGCGGCTGTAGAGACCGAGGGAGACAACGCCCTCCTGGATCCGGGCGCCGGCGCCGTCGTTGATGCCAATCAGCGGCCGGCCGGTCTTGACGGCCAGTTCCTGGACCTTGACGATCTTCTCGCCGTAGACCTCGCCGAGGCTGCCGCCGAACACCGTGGCGTCCTGGCTGAAGATGCACACGTCGCGGCCGTCGATGGTGCCGTAGCCGGTGACCACGCCGTCACCGACGGGACGGTTGTCCTGCAGGCCGAAGTTGGTGCTGCGGTGCCGGGCCAGCGCGTCGAGTTCGACGAAGGAACCCTCGTCGAGCAGGGCCAGGATCCGCTCCCGGGCGGTCAGCTTGCCCCGGGCGTGAGTCTTCTCGACGGCGGTCTCACCGACCGGATGCAGGGTCTCCTCGACGCGCTTGCGCAGATCGGCCAGCTTGCCGGTCGTCGTGTGGATGTCCGGTTCGATCGTCGTCATGGGTGACGATGTTAGTCCCCGCGGTTTCCGTCACGGCCGAGACCAGTCATCGGGCCAGCCGTCGAAGCCGAACGCCTCGTAGCTGTTGACGAACAGGGTGTAGACCGTGGGGTCCGCCGGCCAGTCGTTGACCCGGATCAGCCATTCGTCGCCTGCGACTTCGGCGCGGTAGGGCTGGGTCGGCGCACCGGTGGCGAGCCAGTCGACGGCCGTGCCGAACGCGGCAGCCGGCGTCGGTGGGGCGGCTGCCGGCAGGCCGAGTTCGCGCCGCAGGGTGCTGACCTCGTCGTAGAAGGTCTTGACGTCGACGAGGTGAGCGCCGGCCTCGGCGGGCATGACGATCGCCTCCAGCTGTTCCATGTCGCGCACCAGCCGGCCGGTCGCCGGGTCGAACGCCAGGATGTCCAGACCGCCGTCGACCGTCGGCGCCGAGCGCACCGGACGGCCGCCGGCGATGACGAACGTCGGCAACGGTGACGTCCCCCGCCTGCGTTTCGCCCCGCCCGGGGTTCCGATGAGCCGCCGCCAGAGTCCGCCGATCTCGAGCACCAGGTCGGCCAGTTCCGCGTCCTCGCCGGGCATGGCGGCGGCCAGCACCTCGCTCTGCATGGTGGCGGCTTCGGTGGGTCCGCTGCCGGTGTCGATCACCGCGCGCATCTCCTTGAGCGCTTCGGCGACCCGGCGGGTGACGGGATGTTCGGCGGGATGCACCTCAAGCCAGGCCGACGCCTCGTCGAGCCGGGCGATCAGCGCCCGGAGGCTTGCGGTGTCACTCATCGGTTCGCCTTGCGAAGTCGGGTGTTGTTGCCGTAGGAGAACATCATGGGCTATCCCGACAATCTGCTGGCCGACGGTGAACACGTGGTGCTGCACCGCCATCCGCACTGGAAGCGGCTGATCGGACCGGTGCTGGCGCTGCTGGTTAGCACCGCGCTGGCCGCCTTCCTGGCCGCGCTGGTGAGCCGGACCGACTGGCAGCCGACCGCCAGGAACGTGGTCTCGGCCGTCATCGGCGCCGTCTGGCTGCTGCTGGCGGGCTGGTTGACGGTCCGGCCGTTCCTGGCTTGGTTCACAACGCATTTCGTCATCACCGACCGCCGCGTGATGTATCGCCACGGTGTGCTCAGCCGGGCCGGTATCGACATCCCGCTGGCCCGGATCAACAGCGTCGAGTTCAACCACCGGCTGCTGGACCGGATGGTGCGCACCGGAACCCTGATCATCGAGTCGGCGTCCCAGGATCCGTTGGAATTCCACGACATCCCGCAGGTGGAGCAGGTGCATTCACTGCTCTACCACGAGATCTTCGACACCGGGGAAGACCTCGACGGGCCGGAGGAGCGTTAGGCGGCCGGCGGCGTGCGGTGGGTGCGGCGGACGGCGATCTCGTCCTCCATCACCTCGGCGATCCCGCCGGAGGACAGGGCGGACTCCAGCGCCATCTCCGAGTTACCCAGTTCGTCCGGGAACACCCAGCGTCGGAACGCCCAGAACCGGAACCCCATCTGCAGCAGGTTGCCGATCAGGTAGGCCGACAGGAAGTCGGCGATGTTCTCCACGGTCAGCGAGACGTTGGGGACCTGGAGGTCCAGCGCGTAGCGGGACAGCCACAGCGGGATCATGCTCAGCACCACGCCCACACCGCTGAACCCGAAGAACAGCAAAGCCTCGTGATGACGTTCGCGGCCGCCGCGGTCGCGGAAACTCCACTCCCGGTTCAGCACGTACGACGCGATCACCGCGACGATGCCGGAGATCACCTTGGCCGTCACCGGCTTGGGCTCCAGGATCGTCAGCTTGAGCGTGTAGAAGATTGCCGAGTCGATGATGAAGGTGGTCGCGCCGACGATGGCGAACTTGATCAGCTCGTGATGACTCTCGGCGAAGGGCCGGATCGAGCGGGGTAGCCGGGCGATCGTGGCGTCAGCGAAGGACACTCGGCAAAGTCTACGGAAAACCAGTTCAGGTTGCGTAGCGATGCTGGTCACCGCACCTGAAGCCGGTCATGACACGATATGCGCCGTGCCGAGGACACCTGTGGTGGCGATGGTGGGCGGCGGGCAGTTGGCCCGGATGACCCATCAGGCCGCGATCGCGCTGGGCCAGACGCTGCGGGTGCTGGCGGTCAGTGCCGACGATCCGGCCGCGCAGGTGAGTCCCGACGTGGTGATCGGCGCCCACACAGACCTCGACGCCCTGCGCGCGGCGGCCGCCGGCGCCAACGCCCTGACCTTCGACCACGAACACGTCCCCACCGAACTGCTGCACACCCTCGTCACCGACGGGGTCACGGTGCTGCCGCCGCCCGGCGCCCTGGTGTTCGCTCAGGACAAGCTTGCGATGCGGCGCCGGCTGGCCGAACTCGGTGCGCCGGTGCCGCGGTTCAGTGCGGTCGAGTCGCTGGCCGATGTCGACGCGTTCGCCGCCTTGATCGGCGGCCCGGTGGTGGTCAAGACGGTGCGCGGCGGTTACGACGGCCGCGGTGTGGTGCTCGCCGACGATCTGGCCGCCGCACGGGAGGCGGTGAGCGGCTACCTCGCCGACGGTGTGCCGGTGCTCCTGGAGGAGAGAGTGGCGATGCGCCGGGAGCTCTCGGCGTTGGTGGCGCGTTCGCCGTTCGGGCAGGGTGCCGCCTGGCCGATCGTGGAAACCGTTCAGCGCGAAGGGATTTGCGTCACGGTGCTGGCGCCGGCGCCCGGGTTGTCTGCATCGCTGGCGGCCGAAGCCGAACAGCTGGGCCTGCGGATCGCCGAGGAACTGGGCGTGGTGGGTGTGCTCGCCGTCGAGTTGTTCGAGACGGTCGACGGTGCGCTGATGGTCAACGAACTGGCGATGCGCCCGCACAACTCCGGGCACTGGACCATGAACGGCGCTGTCACGAGTCAGTTCGAGCAGCATCTGCGGGCGGTGCTGGACTACCCACTCGGCGACACCCGGCCGCTGGCCCCGGTGACGGTGATGACCAATGTTCTCGGCGCCCCGGCCGCCCCGGCGATGGCCATGGACGAGCGTCTGCACCACCTTTTCGGCCGCATCCCGGACGCGCGCGTGCACCTCTACGGCAAGGGCGAGCGTCCCGGCCGCAAGATCGGCCACGTGAACGTGCTCGGCGACGAGGTGGGCTCGGTGCGTGAGCGAGCGGAGCGGGCGGCACACTGGTTGTCGCATGCGCAGTGGACAGATGGGTGGAGCGGGCATGAGTGACCCCAGGGTCGGCGTGATCATGGGCAGCGACAGCGACTGGCCGGTGATGGAGGCCGCCGCCGAGGCGCTCGCGGAGTTCGACGTGCCGTTCGAGGTCGGTGTCGTCTCGGCGCACCGCACCCCGGGCCGGATGCTGGACTACGCCCGCGGGGCGGCCGATCGGGGCATCGCGGTGATCATCGCCGGGGCCGGCGGCGCGGCGCACCTGCCGGGCATGGTCGCCTCGGCCACCACGCTTCCGGTGATCGGCGTGCCGGTGCCGCTGGCCAAACTGGACGGCCTGGACTCGCTGCTGTCGATCGTCCAGATGCCGGCGGGCGTCCCGGTGGCGACGGTGTCGATCGGCGGCGCCCGTAACGCCGGACTGCTGGCGGTGCGGATCCTGGCGTCGTCGGATCCGGCACTGCGGGTCCGGATGGAGAAGTTCCAGGAGCATCTCGAGGCCGAGGTTCTGACCAAGGACCGGGCGCTTCGGGAGCGATTACTCGGTCAGTGAGCGGGACGGTAAAGTTACCCGCTAGTAGCTTTAGGAGGCAGTAATGGCTGGTGATCCGTCGTTCGATGTGTTCCGGTTGCCGGAGGAGCACGATGAGTTGCGGACCGCAATCCGCGCGTTGTGCGAGAAGGAGGTCGCGCCGCACGCCGCCGATTGCGATGAGCATGCGCGGTTCCCGCAGGAGGCCCTCGATGCGCTGAACGCATCGGGCTTCAACGCCATCCACGTGCCCGAGGAGTACGGCGGTCAGGGTGGCGACTCGGTGGCCGCGTGCATCGTCATCGAGGAGGTCGCCCGGGTCGACGCCTCGGCCTCGCTGATCCCCGCGGTCAACAAGCTGGGCACCATGGGCCTGATCCTGCGCGGCTCCGACGAGCTGAAGAAGAAGGTTCTGCCGGAGATCGCCGGGGGCAAGATGGCGTCCTACGCGCTGTCCGAGCGCGAGGCCGGCAGCGACGCCGCCGCGATGCGCACCCGCGCCAAGGCCGACGGTGATGACTGGGTGATCAACGGTTCGAAGTGCTGGATCACCAACGGCGGCAAGTCAGCCTGGTACACCGTGATGGCCGTCACCGACCCGGACAAGGGCGCCAACGGCATCTCGGCGTTCATGGTTCACGAGGACGACGAGGGGTTCACCGTCGGACCCAAGGAGCGCAAGCTCGGCATCAAGGGATCGCCGACCACTGAGCTGTACTTCGAGAACTGCCGTGTGCCCGGCGACCGGATCATCGGCGAGCCCGGCACCGGTTTCAAGACCGCGCTGGCGACGCTGGATCACACCCGTCCGACCATCGGCGCCCAGGCAGTCGGCATCGCCCAGGGCGCACTGGATGCGGCCATCGCCTACGCCAAGGACCGCAAGCAGTTCGGCCGTCCGATCGCCGATAACCAGGGCCTGCAGTTCATGCTCGCCGATATGGCGATGAAGGTCGAAGCCGCCCGGTTGATGGTCTACTCGGCGGCGGCGCGCGCCGAACGCGGTGAGCCGGACCTCGGCTTCATCTCGGCGGCCTCGAAGTGCTTCGCCTCCGATGTGGCCATGGAGGTGACCACCGACGCCGTGCAGATCTTCGGCGGCGCCGGCTACACCGTCGACTTCCCGGTCGAGCGGATGATGCGCGACGCCAAGATCACCCAGATCTACGAGGGCACCAACCAGATCCAGCGGGTTGTGATGTCCCGGGCGCTGCTGCGCTGACCTATCTCAGGTGGGTGATGTCGCCCGCCGAGACCGCAATGGTCTGCGAGCCGGTGTCGATGTGCAGCTGGCCGAGTTCGTCGAGATCGGTTGCAGTGCCGGTGATTTCGCGATCCCCGGGTAACAGTGCCCGCACCCGGCTGCCCAGGGTGACGCTGCGGGCGCGGTAGTCGGCCACCAGCGCGGCATCGGGGCCGCCGGCGATCTTCCAGCGGTCGATCCGCGCGGTGAGTTCGGCCAGGATGCTGCCCAGCAGTGCGCTGCGGTCGAGCATCGTCGAGCCCAGCATCAACAGCGAGGTCGCCCGTGGGTCGGGGGCCACTGCCGCCAGTTCGGGGGCGGTCAGCGTGACATTGAGGCCCAGGCCGACCACGATCGCCGGATCCGGTCCGGGCGCGACCTCGGCCAGGATGCCGCCGAGTTTGCCCTGTTCGTCTCTGGGGCCCGCCAGAACATCGTTGGGCCATTTCAGGCCGGGGGAGATGCCGGTGGTGGCGTGCACCGCGTCGACCACCGCCACGCCGGTGAGCAACGGCAGCCACCCCCATGTCGCGGGCGGTAGGCCGCCGGCGCCGACGCCGAGGGAGAACGCGATCTGCGATCGCGGCGGAGCCGACCAGGTCCGGCCGTGCCGGCCGCGGCCCGCGCTCTGATACTCGGCGACCAGAACCGTGCCGGCGACGTCCTGCCCGGCGGCCCGGCGTGCCAGCAGATCGGCATTGGTGGAACCGGTCGACTCGACGACCTCGAGATCGTGCAACGGACGGCCCGGGCCGACGAGGTCGCGCCGGATTCCGGTGACATCCAATGGGGCACGGGCAGTCATGGGCGCAAGCCTAGAGTGCTGGTGAGAGGCGGTGGGATAAGGTTCGGATCCGTGATGACACTTAATTCCCTGCGCAAAGCGGCCGTCGCCGGCCTGCTCACGATCACCGCTCTCGGCACCGCCGGCATCGCCGCGGCCGATCCCGACCCCGCTCCCGCGCCGGCCCCGGTTGATCCGAATGCGGTTCCGGCCGCCCTGCTGAACACCCAGTGCTCGGTCGACCAGTTGATGGCCGCCACCAAGGTCGTCGACCCGATCGCCTACGGCGCGATCGTCGGCAAGTACAACTCGGAGCCGCGCTGGCTGCAGGGTGGTGTGATCTACCACCTCAACCTGCTGATGCAGAAGACCCCGGATCAGCGTCAGGCCGAGGTCGACCAACTCGCCGGCATCTTCCCGGCCTACATGGCGCTGTTCCGCACCGCGGAGCCGACGGCCAATGCGGTGGCGGCCCTGTGCGGCACCTTCCCGGCGGAGAACCCCGCCGTGTGGGCGGCGAACATCGGCTGATTCAGCCGCTAATCCAGTACGCGGGTGACCTTCTCGGACTCCCGGCGCCGCGTCAGCAGCTCCGGGTCCGGGTTGGCCACTTCAACCAGCGACGCCCCGGCGGCCAGAACGGCCACCAGGGCGTCGACTGTTATCGGGGTCAGTGACATCACTCGGTCCGACTCCGTCAGTCCCCATGACGCGGCCAGTTCCCGCCCGTCGGCGAGCACCTGCTCGGCCCCGCGGCCGCCCAGCGCCGCGCCCGGAAAACGTTCCGGCACAATCTGATCCCCGTGCACCCGTACCGCGGTCGCGTAGTCGGTGACTCCGATCGGCAGGTCGGGCACCGGCTTGCCGAACGCGTCCAGTGACAGCACGGCCACTTCGCCGCCGGCCACCGCATCGTCGGCCTCGGCCAGCCGGTCGGCGGTGCACAGGGCGATGTCGGCGGGTGAATCCGCGACCAACTCAGCACCGATCCACCACACGCCGAGCAGCACCGCGGCGGTCTGCCAGTGCGAGGGCAGCAGCACCGCGATCCGGCTGCCCGGTCCGGCGCCGAGTTCGTCGCGCAACAGGTTGGCGGTCTTGGCCGCCCAGTTCGCCAGCGTCACCGTCGACAGTTCGATCCGCTCGCCGGTGGCGTCGTCGTAATAGGTGATCCGCGGACCCTTCGGATCACGGGCCAGCAGCGGGTCCAGCAGGGCGTCGGTCAGGTTCATCAATTGACACACTTGGGGTCGGCCGACCCCGCGGTGATCACCGGCGACGGCGGCGGCGCCTGCTCGGCGGTGACATCCGAGGAGGCCTTGTCGACCGTCGCGGCGGTCGCGGTCGGCAGTGTGCCGTCCAGCCCGGAGCCCGGTCCGTCGTACTCCTCGGTCAGCACCACCCGCACCGTTCCCGGCGGCAGCGACGTGTCGGTCACCACCGGCAGCCCGCCGAGTTCCTTGGCCACCAGTGCCGCACCCTGATCGTCGGCCTTGGCGGCCTGCACCTGGCTCTCGCCGACCTTGGTCTTCTCGTTGTTACCGATCGCACCCATGGTGAATCCCTTGGGGCTCAGCCGATCCGCCACCGCGCTGGCCAGTCCGTTGATGTCGCTGTCATTGGCGACCTCGACGGTGGTCTGTTCGGGGGAGTAGGCCACCACCTCAACCTTGCCCTCGGCCTGGTTCTGCAGCAGGCCGGCCACCCACTCCTTGACCTGATTCGGGTCCACCGTCACCACCGACTGCGAACCGTCGTCGCTCCAGCCGTCCTCGGCGAGCACCGGGATGGTGGCGAAGGCGACGTTGCCGCCGGCGAGCTTCTGCAACTGCTTGAGGAAGTCCATGACGTCCCAGCCCGATGAGATCACCACCGAGCGCTGGATGGCATCCTGCAGCTGCCGCAATGTCGAGGGACTGCTCAGCGTCTTGCCGGAGATCACCTGATGGGCGAGCGAGGCCATCACCACCTGCTGACGCACCACCCGGTCGAGGTCGCCGCGGGGCAGGTCATGACGCTGCCGCACGAAGCTCAGCGCCTGCGGACCGTTCAGGCGCTGCCAGCCGGCCGGGAAGTCTGCGCCCGAAAGGGGTTCGTAGACAGCATCTTTGAGGCACACCTCGACACCGCCGAGGGCATCGGTGATCAGTGAGAAGCCCAGCAGGCCGATCTCGGCGTAGTGGTCCACCGTCACGCCGGTCAGATCGGCGACGGTCTTGATCAGCGCGTTGCGGCCGGCCTCGACGGCCTTCGGCTCGGCATCGGCCGGGTCCATGCCCTGGCCTTCGACGAGCTTCTTCATGGTGTCGAGCTTCACCTGGCCGAAGACGCCGTTGATCTTGGTCTTGTCCAGACCGGGCGCCTCGACGTAGGAGTCACGCGGGATGGAGATCGCGGTGGCCGAGCGGCCGTTGTCGGGGATCCGGACCAGGATGATGGTGTCGGTGTTGGTGGCGACCTCGTCACCGGCGTGCAGGTCGGCGAGTTCCTGTTCCGATAGCGCGTTTCCGTGCGCATCGGTGCGGCTGTCCATGCCGACCAGCAGGATGTCGGTGGCGCCGTCATCGCGGTTCCCGCCCAGCATCGGGATGGCGAAGTGGAAGATCCCGCTCTCGAAGTTGCGGACCGAACCCCAGGCGACGCCGGTGCCGACCATGATCAGCACCGAGAACAGGGTGAGGACAGTGCGGCCCAGAGGGCGGGCATGCGTCACTGTTGTCACTTCTGTCTCACGTGGCACCTGCCCAGGTTACTGGCGACCCCCGCTCATCCCCGGTATCCCAAACCGGCGTGCCAGACTCGTCGTCGTGGCGGCCAGAATCGTGATTACCGGGGCAGGAGGCCAGGTCGGTAGCGTTCTCGCTGGTGAAGCAGGCCGCCGTGGCTACTCGGTACACGCGTTGACACACCGCGATCTGGATATCACCGACCCGGACGCCGTCGAGGCGGTGGTCCGCGGCGACGATCTGGTGGTCAATTGCGCGGCCATGACCAATGTCGACGATTCCGAGGCGGACCCGGACGCCGCTTTCGCGATCAACGCGGCAGGGCCCGGCAACATCGCCCGCACCTGCGCCAGGGTGAACGCGCGGATGATTCACATCTCGACGGACTACGTGTTCAGCGGGGATCACCGCCGTCCGTATGAGATCTCCGATGCGACGGGTCCGTTGAGCGTGTACGGCAAGAGCAAGCTGGCGGGCGAGTCGGCCGTCCTGACGGCGCTTCCGGGCGCCTTCGTCGTCCGCACATCGTGGGTCTACACCGGTGGAAACGGCACCGACTTCGTGGCTGTCATGCGCAGGCTGGCAGCCTCCGACCAAGCGATCGACGTCGTCGATGACCAGACCGGTTCGCCCACCTACGCGGGCGATCTGGTGTCGAGCCTGCTGGAGATCGCCGCCGGGGGCGTGGCCGGTCCTGTCCTGCACGTCGCCAACGTCGGGGCGGTCAGCCGATGGGAGCAGGCACGGGCGGTCTTCGCCGAGGTCGGTGCCGACCCGGAGCGGGTACGGCCGGTCAGCACGGCGCAGTTTCCGCGCCCGGCCCGCCGGCCGGTGTACTCCGCGCTGTCGATGGCAGGGTCGGTCCGGGCCGGCCTCAGCCCGCTGCGACCGTGGCGCGATGCGTTGGCTGCGGCGCTTGCAGTACCCCTCGAGGGCGGCCCGATACCCTCAACGCCGTGACCGATCAGCCGGAACTGACCGTGGTGACGGTGACCTATTCCCCCGGCTCCCATCTCGAGCGGTTCCTGTCCTCGCTCACGGTGGCAACGGATCGGCCGGTGCACGTGATCATGGCCGACAACGGTTCGGTCGACGGCGCGCCTGAAGAAGCGACCGAGCGTTATCCCGGAACCCGGTTGCTGCGCACCGGCGCAAACCTGGGTTATGGCAGTGCGGTGAACCGGGCTGTGGCCACCATCCCGGCCGATCAGGAGTTCGTCCTGGTGGTCAATCCCGACGTGGTGTGGGGTCCGGGCAGCATCGACGTGCTGCTCGAGGCCGCCAAGCGCTGGCCCACTGCGGCGGCCCTCGGCCCGCTGGTCCGGGACCCGGACGGGTCGGTCTACCCGTCGGCGCGTCATCTGCCCGGCTTGTTCCGCGGCGCCATGCACGCCGTCGTCGGCTTCGTCTGGAAGTCCAACCCGTGGTCGAAGGCCTACCGGCAGGAGTACCTCGAGCCCAGCGAGCGGCCGGTGGGTTGGTTGTCCGGTTCCTGCATGCTGCTGCGCCGGGCCGCCTTCGATCAGGTGCGCGGCTTCGACGAGCGCTACTTCATGTACATGGAGGACGTCGACATCTGCGACCGGTTCGGCAAGGCCGGGTACCTCAACGTCTACGTGCCGGGTTCGGAGATCCTGCACGACAAGGGGCATTCGACCGGCCGCGATCCGGCCCGTAACCTCAAGGCCCATCACGACAGCACCTATATTTACCTCTCCGATCGTCACCCGGGTTGGTGGCAGGCGCCGCTGCGGTGGACCATCAAGGGAGCGTTGAACGTTCGGGCGCGTGCCGCGGTGCGGAAGTCGCGGCGGGAAATTGAGAGGGGGGTGCGATGACGAACTCAGAGGACCCGCAGAAGGTCACCCCGAAGAAAGTCGACGCCGTCGTTCTGGTCGGCGGTAAGGGCACCAGGCTGCGGCCGCTGACCCTTTCGGCGCCCAAGCCGATGCTGCCGACGGCCGGGTTGCCGTTCCTCACCCACCTGCTGTCCCGGATCGCCGCGGCCGGCATCGAGCATGTGGTGCTGGGCACCTCCTACAAGGCGTCGACTTTCCAGGACGAGTTCGGCGACGGCTCCAAGCTCGGACTGCAGATCGAGTACGTCACCGAGGAGACTCCGCTGGGCACCGGCGGTGGTATCGCCAACGTCGCCCCACTGCTGCGCAACGACACCGTGATGGTGTTCAACGGCGACGTGCTCTCCGGGATGGACCTGAGCGAGATGCTCGACGCCCACTACGAGCGCGACGCCGATGTGACGCTGCACCTGGTGCGGGTCGGTGATGCCCGGGCCTTCGGTTCGGTGCCGACCGATGAGGACGGCACCGTGCTGGCCTTCCTCGAGAAGACCGAGGACCCGCCGACCGATCAGATCAACGCCGGCACCTACATCTTCAAACGCAGCGTCATCGACCAGATCCCGCGCGGCCGTGAGGTCTCGGTGGAACGCGAGGTGTTTCCGTCCCTGCTGAGCGACGGCGCCAAGGTCTGCGGCTACGTCGACTCCAGTTACTGGCGCGACATGGGCACCCCGGAGGACTTCGTCCGCGGATCCTCCGATCTGGTGCGCGGCATCGCGCCGTCGCCCGCCCTCGGTGGCCGCCGCGGCGAGAGCCTGGTGCACGACGGCGCCTCGGTCGCTCCCGGCGCGGTGCTCGTCGGCGGAACGGTGGTGGGGCGCGGCGCCGAGATCGGTCCCGGCGTGCGACTGGACGGTGCGGTGATCTTCGACGGCGCGCGGGTGGAAGCCGGTGCGGTGGTGGAACGTTCGATCATCGGCTTCGGCTCCCGGATCGGTCCGCGTGCGCTGATCCGGGACGGCGTGATCGGCGACGGCGCCGACATCGGCGCCCGCTGCGAGCTGCTGCGCGGAGCGCGGGTGTGGCCCGGAGTCTTCATTCCGGACTGCGGGATCCGCTACTCCAGCGACGTCTAGCTTCCCCGAGCGAAGCGACGTCTGGCCGCGGCCACCAGTTGCGCCACGCCGGGGTCGATCCCGGGCGGCAGCGCATCGACCGGCCACCACTTCAGATCCAGTGACTCATCGCTGATCGCGATCTGCGCACCGGCCGGCGCGTGCGCGAGGAACTGCAGATCGAGATGACGGGTCGGCACGCCCAGTGAGCAGGTCAGCGGGTGGACGTGAATGGCCGCCAGATCGGGATCCATCCGCAGGCCCTCGATGCCGGACTCCTCGGTGGCCTCGCGCAGTGCGGCCGCCACGATGTCGGAGTCGATGTCCTCGCAGTGCCCGCCCAGTTGCACCCAGCGGCCCAGCCTGGGATGCAGTGTCAGCAGCACCTCGTCGGTATCGGCGGCGACGACCAGGGTCGAGGCGGTGATATGCCCTGGGACACAGGCACGTTGGCATGCATCCGGCCGGGCATCCAGGAAGGCCAGCACCGCATGACGCAGGGCGTCCTGACCGTGATCCGGCGCGGTCCAGCCGCGCAGGGTTGCGACCGCCGACTCGTGCAGGGTCATCGGCGGACCAGCAGATCGCCGGCCGGAGCGGGATCACGCGGTTGCGGCGGATCCTCGGGACGGCCGATCGCGATGGCCCCCAACGGTTCCCAGTCGTCAGGAAGGTCGAGTGCCGAGCGCACGGTGTCGGGGGCGAAGATCGTCGAGCCGATCCAGCAGCTGCCCAGTCCGCGCACTGCGAGGGCCACCAGCAGCGCCTGCACCGCGGCGCCGACTGCCACGGTGAACATGGTGTGTTCGGCGGCGGTGCGTGCGGGATCGGGATAGCTGTGTGCGCCGTCGGGAACCAGGAACGGGATCAGCACTTCCGGTGCGTCGTAAAGGATCTGGCCGCGGGCCACCCGCCGCTCGATCGACGCCGGGGTCTTGCCGTCGCCGGCGAGATCGATGCGCCAGGCCTCACGCATGGAGTCGAGTAGCGCGGTGCGCCGTTCGCGGTCGGCGAGCCAGACGAAGCGGACCGGCCGGGTGTGGTGCGGGGCCGGCGCGGTCAGCGCCTCGGCCACCGCCTGTTCGATCAGCTCCGGTTCCACCGGCGCAGCAGCGAACCGGCGCACCGAGCGGCGCAGCAGCTGCGCCTGCCGGCGCCCGAGTTCGATCGACTCCTCGGTGCCGAGCCAGAACAGGTCGTCCTCACCGCCGCGCAACAGCTTCGCCGCGGTGGACCCGTCGTCGCGCACGGTCAGCCCGCGCACCACCGCCACCGGCATCGCGGTCAGCTTTCCCTTGACCAGGTCGGCCGCCGCGGCGATCTCGTCGGCGACCGCCACCTCGGTGACGAGCAGTTCGTTGCCGTGGGCGTCGTGGGCGCCGGCATAGGCGTGCAGCACCGGGACCCCGGCCGATCCGATGGCGGCGTCGATCTGTCCGTTGCGCCAGGCACGGCCCATGGTGTCGGTGATGACCACGCCCACATCGGCGCGCTCCCGCAATGCCGCGCGCAACCGGGCGGCGCTGGCGTCCGGGTCGACCGGCAGCAGCGCGAGTTCGGTTGTGCCGACGTTGGATCCATCCACCCCGGCGGCGGCCTGAATCAGTCCCAACCGGTTCTCGGTGATCAGGGTTCGGCCGCGGCGGGCCAGCACCCGGACCGCCTCCTGGTCGACAAGTTTGCGGCGCAGGGCATCACGCTCGTCCGGATCGGCCGGTGCGGCCACGATGCGGCCTTCGCACTTCGAGACCACCTTGCTCGTGATGACGACGACGTCCCCGTCCCGCAGCCAGGGTGCGGCCGAGGCGATGGCGGCGGCCAGGTCGTCGCCGGGCCGGAACTCGGGAAGGCCGGTGACGGGCAGGATCTCTATCGGGGCGGCGCTGCCGTGCTCGGTCACGGGTCCACATCATTCAGATCGAGCCCCGTCAGTGCGAGACCGGCGCGCACCATCTCGGCGGTGGCCTGCGGATCGGACATCAGCAGCGGAATGGCCTTGACGGTGACGCCCGGTACATCGGCGTCATCACCGTCATGAATGAGCCAGTAGTCCAGCAGTCCGGTCTCCGCACGTGCCCCGTAGTGCCGGCCGACGGCCTGCGAACTGGTCTCGACGCCGATCACGCTGAGACAGTCGTCGGCCATACCGCGCAAGGGCTTTCCGTCGATGATGGGGGAGTACCCGACGACCGGGGCCGGTGTCGAGCGCAGTGCGCCGCGGATGCCCCCCACTGCGAGGATCGCGCCGATGCTGACCACCGGGTTGGACGGGGCCAGCAGGACCACGTCGGCTCCGTTGATCGCGTCGACGACTTCCGGCCCGGCAGAGGCGGTTTCGGAGCCGATGAAGGCGAAGCTGTGTGTCTCGATCTTGGCCCGGTATCGCACCCACCACTCCTGGAAGTGGATGGCCTTGCGGTCACCGGTGTCCGGATCAGTCACCACCACATGGGTTTCGCAGCGATCGTCGCTTGCCGGCAGCAGAGTCGCCCCGGGCGACCAGCGGTCACACAACGCCTCTGTCACCGCGGAGAGCGGATAACCCGCCCGCAGCATCTGGCTGCGCACCAGATGGGTTGCCAGGTCGCGATCGCCGAGTCCGAACCAGTCCGGCTGCACGCCGTAGGCCGCCAGTTCCTCTTTGGCGTGCCAGGTTTCGTCGCGGTGCCCCCAACCCCGTTCCGGGTCGATACCGCCGCCCAGGGTGTACATGCAGGTGTCGAGGTCGGGGCAGATGCGCACGCCGTACATCCAGGCGTCATCGCCGATATTGACCACCGCGGTGAGCTCGTGAGCAGGGCTTTCGCCGGATGTGCCGGGCTGGCCGGCGAACTGGCCCAGGCCGAACAACCGTTGCACGCCCAACAGGAACCGGGCGCCCCCGATGCCGCCGACCAGAACGGTGATCTTCACAGCGATCGACATTAGCCCGGGGGTACGTGGCGGTCGGCCGCAGAGTCACGCTCCGGTCACCCGACGAACACGCCGCGGTACCGACACGCCGGTTTTGACCAAGAAAGTGGTATGGAAATCCGCTGATCGGCTTGACCGCAGCAGTCCAGCAATGTCTAATCACACCAGTGTCATTCCCGGTCAGCGCGCCAGTTACGGTGCGGCAGGCCGAGATTCGATCACATGTTCGAATTTAACAGTAGTCACAGAGCACATACGAAACCAGGTGAGGAGGCGGACATGTCCTATGAGCATTTTCTCGGCGCGATGGGCGCGCCGCACACGGTAGGCGGCACGGCGGATATGGGATTTCCGGCGCGGACTCACCTGAGCCTCGTGCCCGACGTCTCCGACTACGCGATGCTGACGCCGGACGATCCACTGTGGCAGGAGAAGGCGCTCTGCGCTCAGACCGACCCGGAGGCGTTCTTCCCCGAGAAGGGCGGCTCCACCCGGGAGGCCAAGCGAATCTGCCTCGGTTGCGACGTCAAGGATGCCTGCCTGGAGTACGCACTGGCCAACGATGAGCGGTTCGGCATCTGGGGCGGACTGTCCGAGCGGGAGCGCCGGCGCCTCAAGCGCGGCATCATCTAGAGCGCTCTTTTTCTATTCGTCGTCTTTCATACTCGGGTCGATGACATCGGGTTCGACCCCGAGATAAGTGGCCACCTGGGCCACCAGGATTTCATGTAATAAGTCGGTCAAGTCGATTGAATCCTTGGCCCGTCGTTCAATCGGTTTGCGGAACAACACGATTCGTGCCCGGGTGGGCTCACCCCGGACATCCACGCCGGCCGGAATCAATCTGGCCAGGGCGATCGGTCCATCAGCCACCACCTCCGGCGGCCACTGCACACTGTCGGGATCCTTGGGGTGGATGCGCGGGATCTCATCGACCGCCACATCAAGTCCTGTCAGCCGTTGCTGCCAGCGTCGCTCGATCGGCTCATAGGCCTCCAGCACCGCCATGTCGAACCGTTCCGCGCGACTGCGCCATCCCGGAACGGTGGGGGGAAGCAGGGGACCGCGCATCTCGCGACCTCGCCGTGAACCGCCGTGGGCGCCACCGCCACGCCGGGAACTGCGGGAATCGGCCACGGACGCGATCGTAACGGTTCTACATCAGCCGCCGAGCTGCTGCGCGTGTCGGCGTTTGGGCGAATGTGACCGCGATAACCTCGCGAACGTGAATCTTCCCCGTCGCTGCAGTCGGCCCGGGTGCCCCCATTACGCGGTGGCGACGCTGACATTTGTCTACGCCGACTCCACAGCCGTCGTGGGCCCGTTGGCTACGGTGCGTGAACCGCACACCTGGGATCTGTGCCTGAGTCATGCCAGCCGGATCACCGCACCGCGGGGCTGGGAGATGGTCCGCCATGCCTCGCCGCTTCCGATCAACCCCGACGAAGACGATCTCGTGGCGTTGGCCGAGGCCGTGCGGGAGGGCCGGTTGCCGTCACCGCCGCCGATGACCGGGTTCTCCGATCCGCACAGCACCGCCGCACACGCCATCGTGCCCACCAGTCCGGCTCCCACCGGGCGGCGGCGCGGTCACCTGCGAGTACTTCCCGACCCAGCCGACTGACCTCCCGGCAGCGACTAGGCTGACGGGGTGCTGCAGGGTTCCACCGCGCCGAGGTCCGCTGAGGCGGTTCGCCGCGTCATCAAGGCCTACGACGTCCGCGGACTCGTCGGCGCCGAAATCGACGAGGATTTCGTCGCCGCCGTGGCCGCGGCGTTCGCCCGGCTGATGCGCGCCGAAGGCGCCGAGCAGGTGGTGATCGGCCATGACATGCGGGAGAGTTCGCCGGTGCTGTCCGCCGCCTTTGCCGCCGGCGTGTGCGCGCAGGGTCTCGACGTCATCCGGATCGGACTGGCTTCCACCGATGAGCTGTACTTCGCGTCGGGCCTGTTGAACTGCCCGGGCGCGATGTTCACTGCCAGCCACAACCCGGCCACCTACAACGGCATCAAACTGTGCCGTGCC
Organism: Mycolicibacterium sp.; assembly: GCF_017853185.1. GTDB lineage: Bacteria > Actinomycetota > Actinomycetes > Mycobacteriales > Mycobacteriaceae > Mycobacterium. Next base: position 11,314 of record NZ_JAFMJZ010000014.1, on the reverse strand, counting down.
GCGGCCAAGCCGGTCGGCGAGGACACCGGACTGGCCGACATCCGCGACGAGGTGATCGCCGGGGTGCCCGGGTACGAGGGCGCGCACGGCACGGTCCGGGATCGCGATGTGCTGGCCGACTACGGCGAGTTCCTGCGGTCGCTGGTGGATATCAGCGGTGTGCGACCGTTGCGGGTCGCCGTCGATGCGGGCAACGGGATGGCCGGACACACCACCCCGGCCGTGCTGGGGCCGGTCGAGGCGCTGACCCTGCTGCCGCTGTATTTCGAACTCGACGGCAGCTTCCCGAACCACGAGGCCAACCCGCTGGAGCCGTCCAACCTCAAGGATCTGCAGCGCTACGTGGTGCAGACCGGTGCGGACATCGGACTGGCCTTCGACGGTGACGCCGACCGTTGCTTCGTGGTCGACGAACGCGGTGAGCCGGTATCGCCGTCCGCGGTGACCGCCCTGGTCGCCGCCCGCGAACTCACCCGCGAACCCGGAGCCACGGTGATCCACAACCTGATCACCTCGCGGACGGTGCCGGAGGTGATCGCCGAGAACGGGGGCGAAGCGGTGCGTTCCCGGGTCGGGCACTCCTATATCAAAGCGCTGATGGCGCAGACCGGCGCCATCTTCGGCGGCGAGCACTCGGCGCACTATTACTTCCGGGAGTTCTGGGGCGCGGACTCCGGGATGCTGGCCGCCTTGCACGTGCTGGCCGCGCTGGGGGAGCAGCCTCGCCCGTTGTCGGATCTGATGGGCGACTATCAGCGCTACGCAGCTTCCGGTGAGATCAACTTCCGGGTCGACGACGCCCCCGCTCTGGTGGCCGCGGTGGTGAAATCCTATGAGCCGCAGACGGTTTCGGTGGATCGTCTGGATGGTGTCACGGTCGACCTCGGCGGCGGCGAATGGTTCAACCTCCGGACGTCGAACACTGAGCCGTTGCTGCGCCTCAATGTCGAGGCACCCACCGTCGAGGGGGTCAACGCGGTCGTGAACCGGGTGGCCGATCTGATAGCGGCCCGCGGTGAGGGCCGCGCGTGAGGACAGCCCGCGCATGAGCGCCAGCGAGAAGCCGAAGGTGGATCGCGCATGAGTGCCGCCCACGCCACGGTCGATCTCGATGACACCGAGGGACTGCTGGACGCCGATCGCGACGGTCTGCTGCGGGCCGCGGCGACCGCGGGCGCCCAGGTCCGGGCGACTGCGGCGGCCGTCGAGGAGGGCGCGCTGGAGTCGGTGGCCGGCGATCAGCGGCCCCGCACCGTGGTCTGGGTCGCCGGTCGAGGACCGGCGGAGTCGGCGGGCGCCATGCTGGCCGCCGCACTGAGTGGCACCACCGGTGCGCCGATCGTGACGGTCGCGGAGTCCCCGCCATGGATCGGACCGCTGGACGTCCTGATCGCCGCCGGCGACGATCCGGGGGATCCGGCACTGGTGGGCGCCGCAGCGATCGCCGTGCGCCGGGGTGCCCGGGTGGTGGTCGCCGCACCGTACGAGGGTCCGTTGCGCGACGCCACCGCCGGTCGGGCCGCCGTGCTCGCGCCCCGGTTGTGGGTGCCCGACGAATTCGGGCTGTCCCGCTATCTGGCCGCCGGGCTGGCCACGTTCTCGGCCGTCGATCCGAGCGTGCCGGCTCCGCTGGCCGAACTGGCCGACTCGCTCGACGCCGAGGCGGCGCGCAACAGCGCGGCCCGCGAGGTGTTCACCAATCCCGCAAAGGCATTGGCCGACAGGATCTCCGGGCGCCCGACGGTGCTGGCCGGCGACTGCGCGGCCACCCTGGCGCTGGCCCGGCACGGTGCCGCGGTGCTGCTGCGGGTCGCTGGCGAACCCGTTGCGGCGGCCGGCCTCGGCGACGCCCTGGCGGCACTGCGCACCGGCATCGCCAGCCGGTTCGGCGACTCGGTGGACGCGCTGTTCCACGACGAGGAGATCGACGGACCGCTGCCCGGCCGGCCGCGGGTGGTGGCGCTGGCACTGGCCGCCGAGCGGCAGACCCTGAGCGCCCGGGTCTCGGGCATCGACGGAGTCGAACTGATCGGCGCTGATGACGTCGGCACGGGAGATGTCGGCGCAGAGGAATTCAGTCCTGGCGACCTCGGCGCTGAAACCTCCGGATCGGCCCCCGGGCCGGGGCGGGTGCAGGACCAACTGGCGATCCTGGCGCTGCGCCTGGAGATGGCCGCCGTTTATCTGCGGCTGGCGGGGGGATGAGAACGCTGTGCAGCTGATGCAGGGGGCGACCCGTACCTACGCGTGGGGATCGAGAACCGCGATCGCGGAGTTCACCGGCCGGCCCGCGCCGACGGCGCACCCGGAAGCCGAGTTGTGGCTGGGCGCCCATCCCGGCGACCCCGCCCGGCTCGTCGGCGCCACCGACGCGGCGTCGACCTCCCTGCTCGAGGTCATCGACTCCGATCCCGAGGGAGAACTCGGGGCGGCGGTCTGTGAGCGGTTCGGCGACCGGCTTCCGTTCCTGGTCAAGATTCTCGCCGCCGACGAACCGTTGTCGTTGCAGGCGCATCCGAGTGCGCAACAGGCGGTGGAGGGTTTCGACCGCGAGGAGCGGATCGGCGTGCCGATCAACTCGCCGGTCCGCAACTACCGCGACCGCAGCCACAAGCCCGAATTGCTGGTCGCCATCACCGATTTCGAGGCGCTGGCCGGCTTCCGGCCGGCCGCCCGGTCGGTGGAGTTCATGCGGGCACTCGCCGTCGCCGAACTCGAGCCCTACATCGCGCTGCTGGCCGACACCTCCGACGCCTCCGGGCTGCGTGCGCTGCTGACCACCTGGATCACCGCGCCGCAGCCCGACCTGGACGCGCTGATCCCCGCCGTTCTGGAAGGCGCGGTCGGCTACATCCGTTCCGGTGCAAAGGAATTCGCCGCCGAAGCGCGGACCATGCTGGAACTGGGGGAGCGTTACCCCGGCGACGCCGGCGTGCTGGCCGCCCTGCTGCTCAACCGGATCAGCCTCAAGCCCGGCGAGGGCGCCTTCCTGGCCGCCGGAAACCTGCACAGTTATCTGCATGGGACGGGTGTGGAGGTGATGGCCAACTCCGACAACGTGCTTCGCGGCGGACTGACCCCCAAGCACGTCGATGTTCCCGAACTGCTGCGGGTGCTCAACTTCAATCCGGTGTCCGATTGCCGCGCCCCGACCCGTCGGGAAGGAATCGAACTGGTCTACGAGACACCGGTTCCAGAGTTCGCCGTATCGGTGCTGACCCTCGATGGTGACCATCTCGGCCATCAGGTCGACGCCCCCGCAAGTCACGAAGGTCCGCAGATCCTGATCTGCACCGAAGGTTCGGTGACGGTGCGGGCCAAGTCCGGCGAGGTCCGGATGCAGCGCGGTCAGGCGGTCTGGGTCGCGGCCGACGACGGGCCGATCCGGCTGGAAGCGGACAGTCCGGCCCAGGTGTTCCGCGCCACGGTCGGCTCCCCGGCATCGACGACCTGACGCTACGGTGGCCTGACTAGACGGAAGGTCGGGCATGTCGAGTTCAGGCAGCACCAAGGCGATCCTCGCGGCGTTGGCCGCCAACGCCGGGATCGCGGTGGCGAAGTTCGTCGGGTTCCTCCTCACCCGGAGTTCGTCGATGCTGGCCGAGGCGGTGCACTCGGTCGCCGACACCTCCAACCAGGCGCTGCTGCTGTTGGGTCAGCGGCGCTCCCGTAAGGAGGCCACCGAACTGCACCAGTTCGGCTACGGCCGGGCCCGGTTCTTCTACTCATTCGTCGTGGCCCTGGTCCTGTTCAGCCTCGGCGCGGTCTTCGCCCTCTACGAGGGCTATTCCAAGATCGTCCACCCGCACCCGCTGACCTCACCGGGGATCGCCATCGGCATCCTGGTGGTGGCAATCGGGTTGGAGACCTACAGCTTTCGCACCGCGATGGTCGAATCCCGTCCGCTCAAGGGCAACGGCACCTGGTGGCAGTTCATCCGCCGGTCGCGCAATCCGGAACTGCCGGTGGTGCTGCTCGAGGACACCGGCGCCCTGCTGGGCCTGGTCTTCGCCCTGCTCGGCGTCGGGCTCACCGTCCTGACCGGCAACCCGATCTGGGACGGCATCGGCACCGCGCTGATCGGCGCTCTGCTCGGCGTCATCGCGGTGATCCTGATGATCGAGATGCAAAGCCTGCTGATCGGGGAGGGTGCGACCGGCGAGGAACTGGGCGCCATCCAGGCCGCACTGGAGGGCACCGAGCACGTCGACCGCGTCATCCATCTGCGCACCCAGTACCTGGGGCCGGAGGAGATGCTGGTCGGCGCCAAGATCGCGTTGGCCTCCAGCACCGACCTGTCCACCGTCGCGGCGGCGATCGACAAGGCCGAGGCGGCGGTGCGTGCCGCGGTGCCGACCGCGAAGGTCATCTACCTGGAGCCCGACCTGGACCGCACGCCGGCGCGATAGATTCTCGCCCATGTCACGCACCAAGTCGGTCGAGCAGTCCATCCTCGACACCGACGAGCCGTCCACCCGCCTTCGCAAGGACCTGACGTGGTGGGACCTCACCGTCTTCGGGGTGTCCGTCGTCGTCGGCGCCGGCATCTTCACCGTCACCGCCACAACGTTCGGCAACATCACCGGCCCGGCGCTGTCGGTGTCGTTCATCATCGCCGCGATCACCTGTGCGCTCGCCGCGCTGTGCTACGCGGAGTTCGCCTCCACGCTGCCGGTGGCCGGCAGCGCGTACACCTTCTCCTACGCCACCTTCGGTGAGTTCGTCGCCTGGATCATCGGCTGGGACCTGATCCTCGAGTTCGCGGTCGGCGCGGCGGTGGTGGCCAAGGGCTGGTCGAGTTACCTGGGAACGGTTTTCGGATTCTCCGGCGGAGTGACCCGACTGGGATTCATCGACTTCGATTGGGGCGCACTGCTGATCATCGGTGTGGTCACCACACTGCTGGCGGTCGGCACCAAGGTGTCCTCGCGCTTCTCCGCGGTGATCACCGCCATCAAGGTGGCCGTCGTGCTGCTGGTGATCGCGGTCGGTTCGTTCTACATCAAGCCGAAGAACTACTCCCCGTTCATCCCGCCGACCGAGACCGGCAAGGGCGCCGCCGGAACGGGGATCGATCAGTCCGTCTTCTCCCTGCTGACCGGAGGCGGCGGCAGCCACTACGGCTGGTACGGCGTGCTGGCCGGCGCCTCCATCGTGTTCTTCGCATTCATCGGGTTCGACGTGGTGGCCACCACCGCCGAGGAGACCCGCAACCCGCAACGCGACGTCGCGCGCGGCATCCTCGCCTCGCTGGCCATCGTCACCGTGCTCTACGTCGCGGTGTCGGTGGTGCTGTCCGGGATGGTCAGCTACACCGAACTCCGCGAGCGCGGGAACGGCCACGCCAATCTGGCCACCGCCTTCCAGATCAACGGGATCGACTGGGCCGCCAAGATCATCTCCATCGGCGCGCTGGCCGGCCTGACCACCGTGGTGATGGTGCTGGTGCTCGGGCTGTCCCGGGTGATGTTCGCGATGTCGCGCGACGGCCTGCTGCCGCGCGGACTGGCGATGACCAACGAACGCGACGCCCCGGTGCGCATCACCGTGGTGGTCGGCGTGCTGATCGCGGTGGCCGCCACCGCCTTCCCGATGTCCAAGCTGGAGGAGATGGTCAACGTCGGGACGTTGTTCGCCTTCGTCCTGGTCTCCGCGGGCGTCATCGTCCTGCGTCGCACCCGGCCGGACCTGACCCGCGGATTCAAGGCCCCGTTCGTGCCGGCCCTGCCGATCCTGTCCATCGCGGCGTGCGGCTGGCTGATGGTCAACCTCACCGTGCTGACCTGGATCCGGTTCGTCGTCTGGATGGTGATCGGCATCGCCGTCTACGCGTTCTACGGGTACCGCAAATCGGTGCTGGGTCAGCGGCTGGCGTTGCAAAACAGCGTCTGACGACCCCGTTTATGCACGTCGGGGGACCGCCCGATAACCTCTTCGGCATGACGATGACTGCCGACTCCCGCAACGGGATCGACTACAAGGTTGCCGACCTCGAGCTCGCAGAGTTCGGTCGCAAGGAGATCCGCCTGGCCGAGCACGAGATGCCCGGCCTGATGTCGCTGCGTCGCGAATACGCGGACGTGCTGCCGCTCAAGGGCGCCCGTATCTCCGGTTCGCTGCACATGACGGTGCAGACCGCGGTGCTCATCGAGACCCTCGTGGCGCTCGGCGCCGAGGTGCGCTGGGCGAGCTGCAACATCTTCTCCACCCAGGACCACGCCGCCGCCGCGACCGTCGTCGGCCCCAACGGCACCCCCGAGAAGCCGCTGGGCGTCCCGGTCTTCGCCTGGAAGGGCGAGACGCTGGAGGAGTACTGGTGGGCCGCCGAGCAGATGCTCACGTGGCCTGATTCGGGGGGCGCCGGCGCCCATGCGAACATGATCCTCGACGACGGCGGCGACGCCACCATGCTGGTGCTGCGCGGCGCGCAGTTCGAGAAGGCCGGCGTGGTTCCGCCGGATGAGGAAGACCACTCCGGTGAGTACAAGATTTTCCTCGCCCTGCTGCGCGAGAGCCTCAAGGCCGACGCGCACAAGTGGACCCACATCGCCGACTCCATCCAGGGCGTCACCGAGGAGACCACCACCGGCGTGCTGCGCCTCTATCAGTTCGCCGCCGCCAACGAGTTGGTGTTCCCGGCGATCAACGTCAACGACTCGGTCACCAAGAGCAAGTTCGACAACAAGTACGGCACCCGGCACTCGCTGATCGACGGCATCAACCGCGGCACCGACGTGCTGATCGGCGGCAAGGCCGCCCTGGTGTGCGGCTACGGCGACGTCGGCAAGGGCTGCGCCGAGGCGCTCAAGGCCCAAGGCGCCCGCGTCGCGGTCACCGAGATCGACCCGATCAACGCCCTGCAGGCCATGATGGACGGCTTCGAGGTCAAGACCGTCGAGGAGGCCATCGGCTGGGCCGACATCGTCATCACCGCCACCGGCAACAAGGACATCATCACCCTCGACCACATGCGGGCGATGAAGGACAAGGCCATCCTGGGCAACATCGGCCACTTCGACAACGAGATCGACATGGCCCGCCTCGAGCGCGATCCGAAGATCCACCGGATCAACATCAAGCCCCAGGTCGACGAGTTCGTCTTCCCCGACGGCCACTCCATCATCGTGCTGAGCGAGGGCCGGCTGCTGAACCTCGGCAACGCCACCGGCCACCCGTCGTTCGTGATGAGCAACAGCTTCTCCAACCAGGTGATCGCGCAGATCGAGCTGTGGACCAAGAACGACGAGTACGACAACGAGGTCTACCGGCTGCCCAAGCACCTCGACGAGAAGGTCGCCCGCATCCACGTTGAAGCACTGGGCGGCGCTCTCACCAAGCTGACCAAGGATCAGGCCGAGTACATCGGCGTCGACGTCGAAGGCCCGTACAAGCCGGAGCACTACAGGTACTGAGTCGGCGGCATTGGTTTCGGTGATGGGCGAACGGCTTCACAGCGGCGGCAACGACCTGGAGACGATCGTCTTCGAGCGCCGCAGCATTCGCGGCTACACCGAGCAGTCCGTGCCGCGCGAGGTGCTCGAGGACGTCATCAGGATCGCCCAGCGCGCGCCGTCGTCGATGAACACCCAACCGTGGCACTTCCACGTGCTGACCGGCGAGCCGCTTGAGCGCGTTCGCAGGGGCAACACCGAGAAGATGGTGTCGGGGTCGCCGGTCGACCGCGAGATCACGCTCAACCACGGGTACGAAGGTCCGCATCGCGAACGTCAGGTGGAGATCGCGGTCCAACTCTTCGAGGCGATGGGTATCGCCCGCGACGACAAGGACCGTCGCCAGGACTGGGTGATGCGCGGATTCCGCCAGTTCGACGCCCCGGTCTCCGTCGTCATCACCGTCGACAAGGCGCTCGCCGATGACACCATCGCCCACTTCGACTGTGGCGCGGTGACCTACGGCCTGGTGCTGGCGGCGTGGTCCAAAGGCCTCGGCACTGTGATCAACGGCCAGGGGATCATGCAGTCCTCGGTGGTGCGCGAGAACGCGAACATCCCCGACGACGAGGTGATCATGACCTGTGTGGCGATGGGGTACCCCGACGAGGAATTCGTGGCCAACCATGTGCAGTCCCGCCGCGCCGCCGACGACGTTGTCGCGTCGTTCGTGGGCTTCGACTAGCGGCCGCCGGACGTGCTGATCGTCATCGAAGGGCTGGACGGCGCCGGCAAGCGCACGCTGACCGAGGGGTTGCGCCGCGAGTTCGAGGCGGCCGCCCGTTCGGTGACGACGCTGGCCTTCCCGCGCTACGGGCAGTCGGTCACCGCCGACCTGGCCGCCGAGGCACTGCACGGCTCGCACGGCGACCTGGCCGACTCGGTCTACGGGATGGCGGTGCTGTTCGCCCTCGACCGTGCCGGGGCCAGGGATCACCTCGGCGCCCTGCGTCGCGATTACGACGTCGTCATCCTCGATCGCTACGTCGCCTCCAACGCCGCCTACAGCGCCGCCCGCCTGCACCAGGACGCCGGCGGCGAGATGGTGAGCTGGGTCGGCGATCTCGAGTACGGCCGCCTCGGCCTGCCCGAGCCCGACCACCAGGTGCTGCTCGCCGTTCCGACCGAACTCGCCGCCCAGCGGGCCCGCAGCCGGGAGAGCATCGAGGTCGACCGGGTCCGCGACGTCTACGAACGTGACGGTGGTCTGCAGCAGCGGACCGGCGAGGTGTACGCGGGGCTGGCGGCCGCGAACTGGCACGGCCGCTGGTCGGTTGTCGGCCCGGAGGTCACCCCGGCCGCTTTGGCGGCCGATATTTCGGACTAGAGGCGCAACTCGCCAGCGTGTTCTAGCAGGGGATTGTCGCGTTTCGATGACACGATAGTCGCCATGAGGCAAAGGATTCTGGTCATCGACGATGACCCCTCGCTGGCCGAGATGCTCACCATCGTCTTGCGCAACGAGGGTTTCGACACCGCGGTGATCGCCGACGGCTCGCAGGCACTGGCGGCGGTGCGCGATCTGCGCCCCGACCTGGTGCTGCTGGACCTCATGCTTCCGGGCATGAACGGCATCGACGTCTGCCGCGTGCTGCGGGCGGACTCCGGGGTGCCGATCGTCATGCTGACCGCCAAGACCGACACCGTCGACGTGGTGCTCGGCCTGGAGTCCGGCGCCGACGACTACGTGATGAAGCCGTTCAAGCCCAAGGAACTCGTGGCGCGGGTCCGGGCCCGGCTGCGGCGCAACGAGGATGAGCCGGCCGAGATGCTCTCGATCGCCGACATCGAGATCGACGTGCCGGCCCACAAGGTCACCCGTGACGGTGAGCAGATCTCGCTGACCCCGCTGGAGTTCGACCTGCTGGTGGCGTTGGCACGCAAACCGCGCCAGGTGTTTACTCGAGAGGTGCTCCTGGAACAGGTGTGGGGATACCGGCACCCGGCGGACACCCGTTTGGTCAATGTGCATGTCCAGCGTCTGCGGGCCAAGGTCGAGAAGGACCCGGAGAACCCGCAGGTGGTCCTGACCGTTCGAGGAGTGGGATACAAGGCCGGACCGCCGTGACGGCCCGGGCGACGCCATGACGGTCCGGGCCCGCGTTCGGGGCCCGTGGGGTCGTTCCGGACCGCTGTTGCGGGGCACCAATGCGCTGGGCCGTTCGCTGGCGCAGATCTGGCGACGCTCACTGCAGCTGCGGGTCGTCGTGCTCACCCTCGGCCTGTCGGCCGTGGTCATCGTGGTGTTGGGCTTCGTGCTGACCAGTCAGATCACCAACCGCGTCCTCGAGGTCAAAGTGCGCGCGGCCACCGAGGAGATCAACCGGGCCCGCGGCACGGTCAGCGGGGTCGTCAGCGGTGAAGAGGCCCGTTCGCTGGACTCCAGCCTTCAGTTGGCCCGCAACACCCTGATCTCCAAGACCGGCCAGAACTCCAGCACCTCCGGGCTGGCCGGGACCTTCGACGCGGTGCTGATCGTCCCCGGCGACGGTCCCCGCGACGCCACCTCGGTGGGTCCGGCGGACCAGATCCCGAACTCACTGCGCGACTTCGTCAAGGCCGGCCAGGTCAGCTATCAGTACGAGACGGTGCGCACCGAGACATTCTCCGGCCCGGCCCTGCTGATCGGTACCCCGGCGCCGTCCCGGGTCACCAATCTCGAGCTGTACCTGATCTTCCCGCTCACCAGCGAGGAGAACACCATCACGCTGGTGCGCGGCACGATGGCCACCGGCGGCCTGGTGCTGCTGGTGCTGCTGGCCGGCATCGCCCTGCTGGTCTCCCGGCAGGTGGTGCTGCCGGTGCGGTCGGCCTCCCGGATCGCCGAACGGTTCGCCGAGGGCCATCTCTCCGAGCGGATGCCGGTGCGCGGCGAGGACGATATGGCCCGGCTCGCGGTGTCGTTCAACGACATGGCCGAGAGCCTGCAGCGCCAGATCAACAACCTCGAGGAGTTCGGCAACCTGCAGCGCCGGTTCACCTCGGACGTCAGCCACGAGCTGCGCACCCCGCTGACCACCGTCCGGATGGCGGCCGACCTGATCTACGACCATGGCGAAGACCTCGATCCGGCGCTGCGCCGCTCCACCGAACTTCTGGTCAGCGAACTGGACCGGTTCGAGGGTCTGCTCAACGACCTGCTGGAGATCTCCCGGCACGACGCCGGTGTGGCCGAATTGTCCGTCGAGGCGGTCGATCTGCGGTCCACCGTCCGTAACGCGCTCATCAAGGTCGGCCACCTCGCCGACGAGGCCGGGATCGAACTTCTGGTGGAGATGCCCGACCATGAGGTCATCGCCGAGGTGGACCCGCGCCGCGTCGAGCGCATCCTGCGCAACCTGATCGCCAACGCCATCGACCATGCCGAGCACAAACCGGTGCGGATCAAGATGGCCGACGACGAGGACACCGTCGCGGTCACCGTCCGCGACTACGGCGTCGGACTGCGGCCGGGCGAGGAGAAGCTGGTGTTCAGCCGGTTCTGGCGTTCGGATCCGTCCCGGGTCCGTCGCTCCGGGGGCACCGGCCTGGGTCTGGCGATCAGCATCGAGGACGCCCGGCTGCACCAGGGCCGGCTGGAAGCATGGGGCGAGCCGGGCAAGGGGGCCTGTTTCCGGCTCACGCTTCCGCTCACCCGTGGGCACAAGGTGACCACCAGTCCGCTTCCGCTCAAGCCGGTCGCCGGTGACTTCCTCCGCGAGCCGGCGGGGGAGCGCGCATGAGGCGCCGGATGCCCACCGTCCTGTTGGCCGGAGTGCTGGCCGGCCTGCTCACGCTGGCGACGGGGTGCGCGGGCGTGCCGGACTCCTCTGCGCCGCAAGCGATCGGGACCGTGGACATGCCCGCTCCCAAGCGGTTGCCGA
>NZ_JAFMJZ010000116.1 GCF_017853185.1 Mycolicibacterium sp. | reverse complement strand
CAGCGACCTGTCCAGCGGGATCACCGGGGCGACGCTGGACGTGAACTGCGGGGAGTACAAGGCTTGAGCGCCGCACGTACCGACGTCGGCACCGTCGAGGACCTGAAGTCCTCGGCGGTCAAGGCAGTGGGCCTCGACGACTTCGGCACCGACGACGACAAGTACATCGAAGCGCTGTCGGTTCTCTTGGACTCGTACCGCACGGACGCCGACTTCACCGAACTCGGCAGCAAGATGTCCCGCTTCTTCCTGCGCAACGCCCTGGTGGCGCGACTGCTCAGCGAAGCCTCCTGGAAGCAGTATCCGCAGCACGTCGACGTGCCGGTCACCGCGCCGATCTTCGTGACCGGCCTGCCGCGCACCGGTACCACCGCACTGCACCGGTTGCTGTGCGGGGATCCCCGCCACCAGGGTCTGGAACTGTGGCTCGCGGAGTTCCCGCAACCGCGCCCGCCCCGCGAAACCTGGCCGCAGAACCCGGTTTTCGCCGAACTCGACAAACGGTTCAAGAAGGCGCACGACGAGAATCCGGACTACACCGGACTGCACTACATGACCGCCGACGAGGTCGAGGAATGCTGGCAACTGCTGCGTCAGTCGGTGCACTCGGTGTCCTACGAGACGCTGGCCCACGTCCCGACGTACTCGCAGTGGCTGGCCCGGCAGGACTGGATCAAGCCCTACCGGCGGCACCGCAAGAACCTGCAACTGATCGGGCTCAACGAGCCGGAGAAGCGCTGGGTGCTCAAGAACCCGAGCCACCTGTTCGCCCTCGATGCGTTGTTCGACACCTATCCCGACGCCCTGGTGATCCAGTGCCACCGGCCGGCCGAGACGATCCTGGCGTCGATGTGCTCACTGGCGCAGCACACCACGCAGGGGTGGTCGAACAGTTTCACCGGCGCAACCATCGGTGCTGACGCGCTGGAGACCTGGTCACGTGGACTGGAGCGGTTCAATGCGGTGCGTGCCACCAAGAACCCGGCACAGTTCTACGACTGCGACTACTTCGACCTGATCCGCGATCCGCTCGGAACCGTGGCGAACATCTACTCCCACTTCGGGATTGCGCTCACCGACGAAGCGCGGGCCGCGATCGCGCGAACCGACGAGGAGAGCAAGCAGGGGCCGCGGGCGCCCAAACACACCTATGCGCTGTCCGACTACGGCCTGACCGAGGACCAGGTCAAGGAAGCGTTCAAAGGTCTATAACAACGCTAGCCGTCGCCCGGCGCGGGCGCGCTGGAGTACTCCTCCAGACACCCCTCGGCGACGGCATGCCGGATGCTGTCGGCCAGACGCGGGCAGGACCGGGCGCGCGCGCTGCTGCCGCCCTCGGCGCGGATCTCGTTGAAGAAGGCGCACTTCCGCGCTGCCTCGGTGTTCCACTGAACGCTGGTGTGCGGAGGCCCGAGTTTCTTCACCTGGACCGCCGCGTGACAGAACCGGCAGTCGATCTCGGCCAGTCCGGACGTCAGATAGCGCTCGCGATCACGCCGGGTGGCCTCATGCACCGAGGCGGCACGCGCGGGATCGTTGGCGAAGTCCGGAGCCTTGGCCCAGGACACGGCGTCGTCGATATCGCCGGCGTCGGTGCCCGGATGACGCACCTCGTCGTGCAACCCGTGCAACAGCAGCATCGAACGGGCCAGGTCGTCGACGTCCGGAGGGGTCTCGCTCACCGAGAGGCCTTTTCCTGTTCTTGCCGCCGCAGGTTCTCCTCGACCTCAACATGCCACTTCTCGTTGGCCTTTGTGGTGTCGACCTCCATCTCGAAGCGGTCGGTCATCTCCGGGGTGACATCGGCGACGTCGACGTAGAACTGCTGATACCAGCGGCGCATCTGGTAGACCGCACCGTCCTCCTCGACCAGCAACGGATTCTCGATGCGGGTCTTGTGCTTCCAGATCTCCACGTCCTGCAGGAAGCCCTTGGTGACACCCTCGGTGAACGCCTTCGCGAGGTGGTTGGTGGTCTTCTCGTCGAGGCCCTTGGGCTTCTGAACGATCACGCCCCACTGCAGGATGAAGTTGTTCTGGTCGACCGGGTAGTGACAGTTGATCAGGATCGACTCGGCCTTGAAATCGCCGTAGGTGTTGTGCAGCCAGTTGATCATGAACGACGGGCCGAAGTAGCTCGCCTCCGAATCCAGGTGCGACTCACCGTAAGCCGTGCCCATGCCGCCCACATCGGGCCGGCCGACGTTGTGCAGATACTGCGAGGCGATGTGGCCCTCGAAAACGTTCTTGAAGTAGGTCGGCAGGCCGAAGTGGATGTAGTAGAAGTGCGCCATATCGGTGACGTTGTCGATGATCTCCCGGCAGTTGGAGCCCTCGATCAGCATGGTGTTCCACTGCCAGTCGGTCCACTCGCCACCGGACCACTCCGGGATCTCCGGAATGCGCACCTCCGGCTGCGGCGGATTGCCCTCGTGGTCGTGCCAGACGAACAGCAGACCGCCGCGCACGTCGGTGTGCCAGGACCGGGTCTTGGCCAGCTTCGGGGTGCGCTTGGCATACGGAACCAGCTTGCACCGGCCGTCGCCGCCCCAGCGCCAGTCGTGGAACGGGCAGGCCACCTCGTCGCCCTTGAGCGTGCCCTGGGACAGATCGCCGCCCATGTGCCGGCAGTACGCGTCCAGCACGTGCAGCTCGTCGTTGCTGTCGGCGAAGACCACCAGTTTGACGCCGAACGCGTGAATCGAGTGCGGTTGCCCGTCGGTGAACTTGGCGACCGGCCCCAGGCAGTGCCAGCCGCGGGCGTACCGATCCGGCAGCGCCCCTGTGTCGATCTCGCGAATCTCGGTCATTTCGCGCCTCCGAATCAGCTCTCTAACTAGAACACGTTACAGTTTTTCGGCTGGGTCGTGCAATAGCCCGGGTGGGACTGCGGTATATCTGAGCGATGCCGCTCTATGCCTTCGAAGGCCGCTCGCCCAAGGTCGATCCGACGGCGTTCATCGCCCCGACCGCGGTTCTGGTCGGCGATGTCACGGTGGAGGCCGGCGCGTCGGTGTGGTTCAACGCGGTGCTGCGGGCGGACTATGCGCCGGTGGTGGTCCGTGAGGGCGCCAACGTGCAGGACGGCGCGGTGCTGCATGCCCCGCCCGGGATTCCAGTCGACATCGGTCCCGGCGCGATGATCGGCCACAACTGCGTGATCCACGGGGCCAACATCGGCGCCGGAGCCCTGATCGCCAACAACTGCACGGTGCTCGACGGCGCGGTGATCGGGGCCCGCGCCCTGGTCGCGGCGCACTCGCTGGTGCTCAGCGCCGTTCAGATCCCGGCTGAGGTATTGGTCACCGGCGCGCCGGCGAGTGTGAAGCGTTCCATCGTCGGAACGGGCTCGGAATTGTGGGTCAATGGCAACTCAATCGCCTACCGGGAATTGGCGCAGCGCTACTTGGCAGGTTTGTCAGTGGCCGGCTTGTCTGAACCGACGACCCACATCGAGTAGTACTGCGAACCGCCGCCGTAGGCATGACCCAGGGCTTTGCGCGCGCCCGCGACCTGATGCTCGCCGGCCTTGCCCATCACCTGGATGGCCGACTCGGCGAAGCGGATCATGCCGGAGGCGCCGATCGGGTTGGACGACAGCACGCCGCCGGACGGGTTCACCGGCAGCCGCCCGCCGATCGCGGTCTCGCCGGCCTCGGTGAGTTTCCACCCTGACCCCTCGGCCGCGAAGCCGAGGTTCTCCAGCCACATCGGTTCGAACCAGGAGAACGGCACATAGATCTCGGCGACGTCGATCTCGTCGATCGGGCTGGTGATTCCTGCGGCCTTCCAGAGCGCCGCGGCGGCGTCGCGGCCGGCCTGCGGGTTGACCTGATCCCGGCCCGAGTAGGCCAGCGGTTCGGTCCGCAGTGCGGTGGCGTGCACCCAGGCGACCGGATGACCGGCCGCCACCCGGTGGTCAGCGATCGCCTCGTCGCCGATCACCATGGCCGCCGCACCGTCGGATGACGGGCAGGTCTCGTCGAATCGGATCGGATCCCAGAGCATCTGGGAGGCCAGCACCTTCTCCAGCGTGATGTCGGGCTGATGCAGATGTGCCAGTGGATTCTTCGCCCCATTGAGCCTGTCCTTGACCGCCACCATCGCCCCGATATGCGACGGTGCGCCCGAGCGGCGCATGTACGCCCGGATGTGCGGGGCGAAATAGCCGCCGGCCCCGGCGCCGACCGGCTTGGTGAACGGCACCGGAATCGACAACGCCCACATGGCATTCGACTCGGACTGCTTCTCCCACGCGACCGCCAGCACCCGCCGGTACTTGCCGGACTGCACCAGGCTGGCGGCGACGATCGCTGTCGACCCGCCGACCGAACCGGCGGTGTGCACCCGGATCAGCGGCTTGTCGGTGGCGCCAATGGCGTCGGCCATGAACAACTCCGGCATCATCACGCCCTCGAAGAAGTCCGGCGCCTTGCCGACGACGACGGCGTCGATGTCGTCGAATGTGGATCCGCTGTCGGTCAGGGCCTTGTCGATGGCCTCCCGCACCAGGCCGTTCATCGAGACGTCGGTTCGCTTGGCCACGTACTTCGTCTGCCCGGTGCCGAGCACCGCGGCGAGATGCTTGCCGGCCATCAGCTCTTCCCTTCCAGCACGGCGACCAGATTCTGTTGCAGCACAGGACCACTGGTGGAGTGCGCCAGCACGCGACCCGCCGATCCGTCGAAGATGTGCCGCGCGGCAAAGCCGATCCGCTCAAGTCCGGCGGAGAACATCGGGTTGGCGGCCAGCACACCACCGGACGGGTTGATCTTCGTCGACGGTGTGAGGCCGATCGCCTCGGAGAGGAGCAATTGCTGATGAGTGAACGGGGCGTATATCTCGGCGACGTCGATGGACCCGGTATCACCACCGGTGGCCACTGCGGCCGAAGTCGCCGTCGACGGGGACGTTGTCAGATCGCGGGCGCCGATCACGGGCGTCTCGATGCGATGCTCGAATCCCGTTATCCACGCCGGTCTTTCGCGAAGTTCACGGGCGCGGTCGTCGGCGGCCAGCACGACGACCGACGCGCCGTCGGCGATCGGTGCGATGTCGTGACGGCGTAGCGGGTCGGCGAAGAACGGCCGGGCCAGCAGTTCCTCCACGCTCGCTGCAGGCTTCTCCGAATCCGTCCGGCCGGCCGCGGCGAAGCTGTCCAGGGCGACCTGGGCCATCTGCTCGTGCGTCCACTTGCCGGCGTCCAGGCCGAGTCGGGCCTGCAGTCCGGCCAGCGACACCGAGTCCGGCACCAGAGGGGCGACGGTGTACGGATCGGTCTGCAGTGCCAACACCCGTCGCAGCGTGCCGGCACTGGACTTGCCGAACCCGTAGACCAGTGCGGTGTCCACCTCGCCGGTCAGCACCTTGATGTAGGCCTCATACAGTGCCCACGCGGCGTCCATCTCGACGTGCGATTCGTTGATCGGCGGCACCGCTCCGATCGAGTCGATAGCCGAGATGAACGAGAATGCCCGGCCGGCAAGGTAATCCGAGGAACCGGAGCACCAGAAGCCGATGTCGCGCTGGTTGATGCCGAGGTCGGCATAGACCTCCGTGAAGCACGGCATCAGCATCTCGACGCCGTTGGTGGTTCCCTCGGTCCGGCGGACGTGCGGGGAGTGGGCAAAGCCGACGACGGCCACTTCTCTACTCATGCGCGTCCCTCCTACAGGTGATGCTTGTAGGTGTCGTATTCGGCGTCCGGTTCGCCGGTCGGCCGGAAGTGCTCGATGTTGTCGATGCCCAGACCCCATTCCTCCTGCGGCTTCCATACGGCCTTCACCCGCATGCCCATCCGGACGTCGGCGGCGTCGATATCGGTGACCAGGTGCAGGAACGGGATATCGGCGCCGTCGAGGAGGATGTAGGCCGCCACATAGGGCGGTTTGATCTTCTGCCCGGCGAACGGGATGTTGATGATCGCGAACGTTGTCACCGTGCCGGTGTCCGGGAGTTCGACGAACTGGTCCAGTTCGCGCCCGGTAGCCGGATCCGCCTCGCGCGGAGGGAAATACACCTTGCCGGTATCCCCGGTGCGGGCGCCGAGTAACTTGCCCTGCTGCAGGCCGCGCAGGTAGATGCTCTCCGGCGCCGAGGCGCTGTGCCGGATCGAGATCGTCGTCGGCACCACGATCATCGTGATCGGGTCCAGTTCCCCGTCGGCATCGGGCACCTCCTCGGCGGTGTCGCCCGCCACGAAGTAGGCGATGTCGGTGATCGCACCGACCGGCTCGTCGACCCAGTGGGCGTGCACCCGGTCACCGGTGACCACCCTCCCGTCCACCGCGTGCAGCAGGGCGGTGTCCGCGCCGTCGAGCTTGATCAGCGCCCAGGCGAACGGCCGGTCCAGCGGCTGGCCCTCCAGCGGCTCGGCCTGCCAGGTCCAGGACAGCACCGTGCCGACGCTGGCGACCGGCACGATCTCGGTCAGCGGTTCGCCGGTGACGGGGTCGTACTCGACGACGGGGACATGCACCCGTCCGTCCGATCCGCGGATGCCGACGATGCGCCGGCTGCGCAGTGCGGTGAAGAACGCGCCCAGCGTCGGCCCGACTGAACGGGTGTAGTCGAACGACAGAGTCAGTGGCGCGGAAAGCGGGGGTTCGTGGGAATCTATCAAGGCCGCGATGCTTGGACTGACGCTCACAGCATCGAGTAGAACAGGTTCTAGTTACGCTCGCAAGGATGGAAGGGCCACGCCGGATGAAGCTCGGACTGCAACTCGGATATTGGAGCGCGCAACCGCCCACCAATCACGCCGAACTGGTCGCCGCCGCCGAAGAGGCCGCCTTCGACACGGTGTTCACCGCCGAGGCGTGGGGTTCGGACGCCTTCACTCCCTTGGCGTGGTGGGGCCGCCAGACGGTCAAGATGCGGTTGGGCACCTCCGTCGTCCAACTGTCCGCCCGCACGCCGACCGCCTGCGCGATGGCGTCGCTGACCCTGGACCACCTCTCCGGTGGCCGGCACATCCTCGGGCTGGGCGTGTCCGGGCCGCAGGTCGTGGAGGGCTGGTACGGCCAGCGCTTCCCCAAGCCGTTGGCCCGCACCCGGGAGTACGTCGACATCGTCCGTCAGGTGTGGGCGCGCGAGGCTCCGGTCACCAGTGCCGGGCCGCACTATCCGCTGCCGCTGACCGGCGAGGGCACCACCGGACTGGGCAAGTCGCTCAAGCCGATCGTGCACCCGTTGCGCGCCGACATCCCGATCATGCTGGGCGCGGAGGGTCCGAAGAACGTGGCGCTGGCCGCCGAGATCTGTGACGGCTGGCTGCCGATCTTCTACTCGCCGCGGATCGCGAACATGTACAACGAGTGGCTCGACGAGGGCTTCGCCAGGCCGGGCGCCCGGCGCAGCCGCGAGGACTTCGAGATCTGCGCCACCGCACAGGTCGTCGTCACCGACGATCGGGCCGCCACCATGGAGATGATGAAGCCGTTCGTCGCGCTCTACATGGGCGGCATGGGTTCGGAGGACACCAACTTCCACGCCGAGGTGTACCGGCGGATGGGGTACGCCGAGGTGGTCGACGACGTCACCAGGCTGTTCCGGTCGGGCCGCAAGGACGAGGCCGCCAAGGTCATCCCCGACGAACTGGTCGACGACGCCGCGATCGTCGGCGACGTCGGCTACGTCCGTGAGCAGATCAAGGTGTGGGAGGCTGCCGGCGTCACGATGATGGTGATCGGCGCGCGCAGTCCCGAACAGATCAGCCAACTCGCCGCACTGCTGTAGAACACGTTCTAGATTGGCGTGATGACCACCTGGTCAGCCAAGTCTCAGTCAGCCCAGTATGCGGCCGTCGCCGAACGTCATCTCGACGTTGCCGACCGAACCCGACACCATCGGGCGCTTCGGCAGGCCCAGCGCTGCCAATTCCTTGGCGTACGGATGGTCACCCAACCGAAGCCGGGCGCCGGCCGGCCGGAAGCGGACGTAGGAGTTGCGCATCTCCCAGGGCACTTCCCGGGTGACGCCGCCGAGGCAACTGTAGGTCGTGAGCACCTGGGTGCGGGGCCGCAGCGAGGGCACCGGCAGACCGCGACGGAACTGCATGGCCGCGATCAGCCTCCCGCCCTCGGACACCTCGAAGCCGAACGTGTTGGCGTCGCGAATCGTGAAGTCCGCCATGATCTTCGGGAAGCCCCAGATGGTCCGGCCGGCCTCCAGGGTGAACGACTGGTCGACCGGCAGGTGGTGGATGAAGGCGGCCGCGTCGCCCAGGGCTTTGAGTCCCTTGGCATCAGAGCCCGGCGGGTTCACCATCACACAGGTGCCGAACTCGTTGTAGCGCCCGAGGTCACCGTCGAGGTAGCGGGCCAGCATCAGCGTCACCACCGCGCGGCCGGGCCGGAACTCGCATACCCGCAGCCCGCTGTAGTCGATCAGCTGCTGGGCGGCCCCGGCGGGGACCGAGAACATGGCCGTGTGGACGTCTGCCTTGCGGATCCGCACCGGCATGGTCAGCACGGTCCCGGCGATCGTGTGCTGGACCATGGGGCAACTGTAGGCCGGTACCGAACCGATGTGGAGGGCAGTTGATGAAGCCGGATGTGGATCTGACCGACGGGACCTTCTACGCCGACGGGGGCGCCCGCGCGGCCTACCGGTGGATGCGGAGAGAGGAACCGGTGTTCCGGGACCGCAACGGTCTGGCGGCGGCGTCGACCTATCAGGCGGTGCTCGAGGCCGAACGCACCCCGGAGCTGTTCTCCAACACCGGCGGCATCCGGCCGGACCAGGCGGCGATGCCGTACATGATCGACATGGACGATCCGCAGCATCTGTTGCGGCGAAAGCTCGTCAACGCCGGCTTCACCCGCAAGCGGGTGATGGACAAGGCCGCGAGCATCGACACGTTGTGCGACAGCCTGATCGACGACGTCTGCGAGCGCGGCGAGTGCGACTTCGTCCGCGATATCGCCGCGCCGCTGCCGATGGCGGTAATCGGCGACATGCTCGGCGTGCTGCCGTCCGATCGGGCGACGCTGCTCAAGTGGTCCGACGATCTGGTGTGCGGACTGAACTCGAGCGCCGACGAAGCCGCCCTGGCGGCGGTGATGGAGGCGTTCGGCGGCTACTCCGCGTTCGCGATGGAGACCATCGCCAAGCGGCGGGCCGAGCCGACCGACGACCTGTTCTCGATCCTGGTCAACTCCGAGGTCGAGGGTGAGGTGATGGCCGACGAGGAGATCCTCTTCGAGACCCTGCTGATCCTGATCGGTGGCGACGAGACCACCCGGCACACTCTGTCCGGCGGGACCGAGCAGTTGTTACGCCACCCCGATCAGTGGGACAGCCTCGTCGCGGACGCTCAAACGGTGCCCGGGGCGATCGAGGAGATGCTGCGCTGGACCTCGCCGGTGAAGAACATGGCCCGCACGCTGATGGCCGACACCGAGTTCCACGGCACCGAACTCAAGGCGGGCGAGAAGATGGTGCTGCTGTTCGAGTCGGCGAACTTCGACGAGAAGGTGTTCGGCGATCCGGACAATTTCCGTATCGACCGGAATCCCAACAACCACATGGCATTCGGGTTCGGCACGCACTTCTGTCTGGGCAACCAGCTGGCGCGTCTTGAGCTCAACACGATGCTGCGCAAGCTGCTTGCGCGGTTGCCGGATCTGCGCCTGGCCGACGACTCGGCGCTGCCGTTGCGCCCGGCCAACTTCGTCAGCGGGCTGGAAGCGATGCCGGTGGTGTTCACCCCGACGGAGCGGGTGCTGGCCTAGCGTCCCTCCGCTGCCACCCTTTTCCCGCGCCAAGCGTGAAGCTAGTTTCACACTCGGCGCCGACGGTGAAAATAGCTTCACAAACGGTGCGGGCGGGGGTGGGACCTAGCGCATCTTGAACTGCGGCGCGCGCTTCTCCTTGAAGGCCAGCGGGCCCTCCTTGGCGTCCTCGCTGAGGAACACCTCGATGCCGATCTTGGTGTCGATCTTGAACGCCTCGTTCTCGTGCATGCCCTCGGTCTCGCGGATCGAGCGCAGGATGGCCTGCACCGCCAGCGGACCGTTGCCGGCGATCACCTCGGCGATCTCCAGCGCACGATCCAGCGCCTGGCCGTCGGGCACCACATGCCCGATCAGCCCGTACTCCAACGCCTCGCGCGCGGTGATGTGCCGACCGGTGAGCAGCAGATCGCAGGCGATCGTGTACGGGATCTGGCGCACCAACCGGACCGCCGATCCGCCCATCGGGTACAGGCTCCACTTCGCCTCGGAGATGCCGAACTTGG
>NZ_JAFMJZ010000115.1 GCF_017853185.1 Mycolicibacterium sp. | reverse complement strand
TCCGCACTCACGATGCCTGCACCCCATCCTCGAGTCGTGCACCGCGAGCCCAGTCCGCGGCCGCCATCGGCTTCTTGCCCGGGGGCTGCACCAGGCCGAGCAGCACCGGCTCGGAACCGGTGCCCACCCGCACCGACGAACGCCCGGCCTGCAGGACGCCGGGTGGCAGGGACTCACCCTCGTCGTCGACGGTTACCGGACCCAGTTTCACTCGCATGTCTCCGATCATCGTCCAGGCCCCGGGTCCGGGGGTGACCGCCCGGATCCGCCGCTCGACGACCTGGGCCGGCAACTCCCAGCGCACCCGCGCGCCCTCGACGGTGATCTTCGGCGCCAGGCTGATCCCCTCGGCGGGTTGTGCGACGGCGTCCAACGCTCCGTCGGCGATACCGTCCATGGTGGCCTCCAGCAGGGCCGCACCGGCGTCGGCCAGCCGGTCGAGCAGATCCCCGGCGGTGTCGGTCGGCCGGATGACCTCGGTGAGCACCCCGTACACCGGCCCGGAGTCCAACGCGGGCTCGATCTGGAAGGTCGTCGCTCCGGTGACGGCGTCCCCGGCGGCGATAGCCGCCTGCACCGGGGCCGCACCCCGCCAGGCCGGCAGCAGAGAGAAGTGCAGGTTCACCCAGCCGTGTTCGGGGACCGCGAGCAATTCGCGGCTGAGCAGGGCGCCGTAGGCGACCACCGCGCAGCACTCCGGCGCCAGGGCGCGCAGTTCCTCGACGAACTCCGCCGAATTGGGCCGCGACGGCCGCAGAACCGGGATGCCCGCATCGAGAGCAAGCTGGGCGACCCGCGATGGTGCCGGCTTTCCGCGGCGTCCCGCGGCGGCGTCGGGACGGGTCAGGACCGCGATCACCTCGTGGCGCGGCGAGTCGATCAGTCGCTGCAACGACGGCAGCGCCGGCGCGGGTGTGCCGGCGAAAACGATTCGCATAGAGCTACCGCGCGAAACTTGTCGTCGCGCGAGCGCTCATTGCGGCACCTGATAGAACTCGCGCTGACCCACTCCGGCCATCTTCGCGAAGAACATCCAGGGGATGGTGGAACCCAGCTTGTTCACCGTGGCCGCGGCGTCGTTGTAGTACTGCCGCGCGAACGCGAGCTTGTCCTCAGTGTCGGCGAGGTTCTGCTGCAGGTTGAGAAAGTTGTTCGACGAGGTCAGCTGCGGGTAGTTCTGGCCGAGTGCCAGCACCTGACCGACGGCGCCGTCGAACTGGTGCTCAGCCGAAGATCGTTGCGCCACCGACTTTCCGGCCAGCGCGGTGGTCAGCGCGACCTGGGCGTCGGCGACATGCCCCAGGACTTCCTTCTCGTGGCCGGCAAAGCTCTGCACGGCGCTGACGAGACCGGGAATCAGCGATGCCCGCCGGGAAAGCTGGACGTCGATGCCGCCGAGTGCCTCATCGGCTCGCACATCGGCCGACCGAAGTTTGTTGTAGCCCAACACGAATGCGATCAGCACCGCCACCGCGACGATGAGCGAGATCACCAGAACCGGGGTCACCATGAACCACCTCCTCCTCCACCGCCGCCTCCACCGCCGCCGCCACCGCCGCCTCCGCCCCCACCGCCACTGCTGGAGGAAGCGGACTGTGAAGCGGTGTAGGCGCCGATGGATGACGACAATGCCGACTCGAAGCTGTCGAAGTTAGCACCCCCGGACGAGGACGACGTCCATCCGGAGGTCGACGAGGAGTGGTACCAGCCCGGCTGCGGGGCCGGCTGACCGGTGGCGGCCTGGTACTTGGCCGCCCATGCTGCTGCTGCGCCGCCGGCCACAGCGAACGGGATGTACGAGGTGTAGAGATCCTTACGGGCCGAGAAGTCGAAGCGCGACTCCGCCGAGTCGGTGGCCAGCATGCGGTGAAATCCCCCGACCTCCGACCACAGCTGACGTCCACTGGCCGTGCGCCGCAAGCCGAGTCCGGGGCGCCAGGCCGGTAGCGACAGCAGGAAGAAGACGGCGAAAGGCAAGCCCCACAACGTGATCGGGAAGAACCAGCGGGCGAAACCACACACCGCCAGCACCAGCGCGAGGATGTTGACGAACCGCAGCAGCAACTCGAGGGGGTGCCTGGCCACCAATTTGCTGTCGACCGCCCACTCTTTGACCGCCGACTCCATCACCTCCTTGGCCGCCGTCAGCCGGCGTCCCGCGGAGACACCGCCGTTGGCGTTGAAGGTGCCGCCGTAGCTGGTCAGCCCCAGGGCGGATCCGACCGCGACGCTGACCGGATCCATATCGGCCCAGGCGGCGTTCTCACCGACGGTGTGCACCACCCACTTCTTCTTGCCCTCCTGGTTCAGCGAGAGCAGGCCGCGGTCGGCGAGGTAGAACAGCGTCGCGGTGATGCCCTCCTCGGGCGCCTTCTCGGTGCGGATGTATTCGCACTGCACCGGACCCAGGCCCGGCGGCGGCGCGAACATCACCGGGAAACCCGGATCCGGTTCGACGGTGGTCCGCCACCACAGGAAGGCGCCCAGTCCGGTCGCCGCGGTGAGTCCGAGCAGCCAGGTCACCAGTTCGATCGAGCGCCCCAACACCCCGTCCCAGGTCACCGGCCACGGCACCCCGGCGCGCGGCGGTGTCGGGACGTCGACGCCGGCACGCAGCGTCACCGGGGTGCGCGGAGCCAGGTTGTCAGCGGTGACCTCGACGGTCTGGCCGTTGACCGTCAGCCCCGCACAGGGCCGGCCGACCCCGGTGCCGACCGAGCACTGCGCGCCGGGCACCGGTCCGGGCAGGCTGACGGTGATCTCGGCATGCTCGATCCGGTTGTCCCAGCCCGGCGCGATGACGTTCCAGAAGAACGCCGACGGCGCGGCGGAGGTCTCGCCGATGGACGAGGCGAACTCCTTGCGGGCGCCGGTGCTGCCGGGGTCGAGCACACCGGCGACGCTGTACCGGATCCGGAAGACGTGGGTGCCGGTGCCGAGGTAGTAATTCGGGTCGCCGATCTTGGCGACCAGGAACCGCTCGCTGTTCTTCCAGGACAGCTCGTAGTTCACCGGCCGGTCGTCGAGGCTGATCTCGGTGACCTCGGGAACCTGACGGGCGTGGGAGTCATTGGGGTTGCCGATGTCCCAGAACTGGAAGATGCCGTGCCGCCCCGAAGGGAATTCGGCCGTGATGGTCTCGG
Source organism: Mycolicibacterium sp. (assembly GCF_017853185.1). Classification (GTDB taxonomy): domain Bacteria; phylum Actinomycetota; class Actinomycetes; order Mycobacteriales; family Mycobacteriaceae; genus Mycobacterium. The sequence continues at coordinate 7,137 of NZ_JAFMJZ010000115.1, read as the reverse complement.
TCGCCTGCATCAGACCGTCGCGGTCGACGACGTACTCCGAGCGCATCGTGGTGAACACGACCGGGTCCGATACCGGGCCGCCGCCCTGTGGGATGGCGCTGACAAGCACCGGCCACAGCAAGCCGATCACGGTGAGCAGCACCGGTAGCAACCACGCGACCTTGCGGCCGACCGACCTCATCGGGCCTCCCTGAATTCCGACCATCAGCCTAGGTGCTGGGCCGGGTTCGGCACAGCCCAGGCATTTATCGACAATCTCCCCCCGCTGGCTCTACCGTGACACCCCATGGCCGACGACGATCCGTATCTCGCCCACCACGTGGTTCGGGAGACCCGGCCGGCCGACCGGATGCACCGCTACGACCCGCATCTGGCGGGACTGGTCTTCGAATACGTGCGCACCCGGCTGACCTTCACCGACACCCCGCTGGACCACCCGGACCCGCCGGAACCGATCATGGCGGCTCTCGAGGGATTCATCGACGACTACGGACGTGACCCGCGCGAGGTGCTCGACGCCTACGTCGACCACATCGCCTCCAACGTGCTCTCCACCGACAGTCCCCGGTTCTTCGGTTTCATCCCGTCGGCGCCGACAAAGGCCGCCCTGCTGTTCGACACCGTGGTCTCGATCGCCTCGCTGCAGGGCTGCTCCTGGCTGGAGGCCTCCGGAGCCATCGTGGCGGAGAACCAGGTGCTGCGCTGGATCGCCGATCTGGCCGGCATGCCGGAATCGGCGGGCGGCACCTTCGTCTCCGGCGGATCGGCCGCCAACCTCTCCGCGTTGGCGGTCGCCCGGGAGATCGGCCGGCAACGGGTCGGACAGCGCGAGGTGCGGATCGCCTGCAGCGACGAGGCGCACTCGTCGGTGGCCAACGCCTGCCGGATCCTCGACGTCGAACCGTTCGTCGTGCCGACCGAGGACCACCGGTTCACCGGAACAGCGCTGCGGGCCGCACTCGACCGCCACGACGGACCCCCCGTCGTCGCGGTGGTGGCGACCTCGGGCACCACCAACGCCGGCATCGTCGACGACCTCGAGGGCATCTCGGCGGTATGCCGCGAACGCAATCTGTGGATGCACGTCGACGGCGCCTACGGCGGCGCCGCCCTGCTGTCGGACCAGAAGTGGCGGTTCGCCGGACTCGAACACGCTGATTCGTTCATCACCGACCCGCACAAGTGGTGGTTCGCGCCCTTCGACTGCGCGGCGCTGATCTACCGGGATCCCGACCAGGCGGCGTCGGTGCACACCCAGCACGCGTCCTACCTCGACCCGCTGCACCAGTCCGACCATCCGGAGTTCTGGAACCCGACCGATCTGGCGCATCATCTGACCCGTCGTGCCCGCGGACTGCCGCTGTGGTTCTCGCTGGCCGTGCACGGGGTGAACGCGTATCGCGCTGCGGTGCAACATGTTCTGGATCTGACCCAGCAGGTCGCCGACCTCGTGGAGGCCACACCTCACGTCGAACTGATCCGCGAGCCGGGCCTGTCGATCGTGCTGTGGCGACGCCCCGGCTGGGGCAAGGACGACTATCTGCGCCTGCAGGACCAGTTGCTCGCCGACCAGGTCGCCTTCGCCACGCCGACGGTGTGGGAGGGAGAGGTCGTCGGACGATTCGCGCTGCTGCACCCGTCGACCACGATCGAGATGGTGGAAGCGGTTCTCGACGCCGTGCGCTGATTGCCCAGCGCCGAGATCGACACCAGGGCTGCGATCCGCACTGCATCCACAACCGTGGTGTCGATCTCGCGCGACGTCACCCGATGTGCAGCGGGTCGATCTGCACCCGCACCGCGTCGTGCTCATGGCGTGCGCTGTGCACCACCACCGCGGACCGCAGTGCGCCGGCCAGTTCCAGGCCCTCGTCGCGCCGGACCCGGATCAGCATCCGGATCGCCGCTTCGCCGTCCTTCATCGCCGGCGGTCGACGCACCCCCGGCGGGAGGTCCACCGGACCGAGCAGTTCGGCATCGGCCGGCAGGACCGCCTGTTCGATCAGCGCGTTGACCGAACCGCCTGGGCCGTCGATGGCGGCGATGTGCACCGCGGGCGGGAAGGCGACCGCGGTGCGGGCGGCCAGTTCGGCTTCGGCGTGCCCGACCGGATCCCACTTGATCAGCGCCTGCACGGCCGGGATCGCCGACTCGGCGACCACCGCCACCGTGCCGCCGTCGGCCCGGCTGTGCACCTGCGCGGCCACCGCCATCCAGCGCCGGAGCGTGTCCTCGGCGGCGCGCAGATCCTGACGGCCCAGCAGTGCCCAACTGTCCAGCAGCAGCGCGGCCCCGTAACCGTCCGGGGCATGCGGTTCGGCGCCCGGGGTGGCCACCACCAGCGCCGGCCCGGAGCCGATCTCGGCGTGCACGGAATCGCCGGCCGACGTGACCACCGGGATTCCCGGGAACGCCCGGCCGAGTTCCTCCGCGGTGCGGCGGGCGCCCACCACGACCGCGCGGATCGCGTCGGAACCGCACTTGCGGCAGCGCAGTGCGGCGTCGACCTTGCCGCACCACCGGCAGGTCGCCCCCTCGGCATTGCGGTCCGACAACGACAGCGGGCCCATGCAGTGCCGGCAGCGGGCCACCGTGCGGCAGCGGGCGCAGGCCACCGAGGGCAGGTAGCCGCGGCGCGGCACCTGGATGAGAACCGGGGTTCCGCGCTCGAGTGCGGCGCGTGCGGCACGCAGCGCCATCGAGGGCAGCCGGGCGGTGCGTGCGGCCGCATCGCGTTCGTCGGCGAAACCCTCGTCGTCGATCGCCTCGACCCGGGGGGCACAACTGCGCACCACCGGGCGGGTGGCCACCAGGTTGTGCGCCCAGCCACCGGCCACCAAGGCCTGCGCCTCCGCGGTGCGCGCGTAGCCGCCGATCACTGCGGCACAACGCAATTGGTGCGCGCGCAGCATCGCCACCTCCCGGGCGTGCGGGTACGGCGCCCGAGGTTCGGACAGGTTGTCGTCGCCGTCGTCCCAGACCACCACCAGGCCCAGCCGGTCCACCGGGGCGAACACCGCGCTGCGGGTGCCGATCACCAGGCGGGCGCGGCCGCGCAGCACTGACAGCCAGCGCCGGTAGCGGGCCGACGGGCCGAGTCCGGCGGCCAGCGCGACCACCGCCGATTCGTCGATGCGGGCGATCGCGGCGCGCCAGAGCGCGTCGATGTCACGCTGATCGGGCACCACGATCAGAACGCCGTGGCCGCCGCTGACCGCCGTTGCGGCCGCCTCCGCCAGCCGGTCGCACCAGTTCTCCCCCGGCAGCGCCTGCCACACCGCGCGGGCGGCCCGCCCTTCGCTCAGCGCCTCCAGGTATTTCTCCCCGCCGGCGTAACGGGCCCAGCCGGACCGATCCACCGGTTCCACGACCGGCAGCAACGGCGGGGTGCCGGTGTCCTTCTCCGCCCCGGCGTGCCGCGGCGGGACCGCCAGCCGCAGCACGTCAGGCCGGGTGCCGGCATAGCGGGCGGCGACGGCGTCGACGAGGCGGCGCACCTCCGGGGTCAGCACCGGCTCGGCGGAGATCACCCGGTCCAGCCAGCCCAGTTTGCCGGCGTGGTCGGTGTCGGAGCGCCGTTCCAGCACGAACGCGTCGACCAGCCGGCCGTGGAACCGCACCCGGACCCGCACCCCAGGTTGGGCGTCGTCGGACTGTTCGGGACTGACCAGATAATCGAACTCCCGGTCCAGATGCGGAACCGACAGCATCGGCAGCACCCGCGCGATCGGTTCGTGCTCGGCGGCTCGAAGTTCGGAAGTGCTCACAACGCAATCAGTTCCCCGGCAATGAGTTTCGCGGCGAACGGCCGAAGAAGAAGCCCGCCGTGATGAGCACCATGGACGCCGCGTAGGCCCACCAGATCGGCAGTTCCAGTGCCTGGGACTCCAGGAGGAATTTTCCGATGCCGATCATGCCGTCGGACATCGCGAAGAACACCGCGCCGAGCGCCGTCCACACGGTGGGCATCCGGGCCAGCAGTGCCGCGGTGACCATGGCGCCGAGCACGGTCATGTACACGGTCACCGGAACGGTGAGTCCCTCGGCGACGAGCGTGGGCCAGAAGCGCACCAGCATCGACAGGAATGCGACGACGACCACCGCAACGGTGGCCAGACGAACGCGAGAGTAGTTGCCCCGCAATGGAATCAGCGCACCCAGGAAACACAGGTGCGCCACGAGGAATGATCCCAGCCCGCCCACGAACGACGGCTTCCACCACGGGATGGCGAGGAAGAAGTCGCCGGCTGCCGACAGCAGCGTCGCCGCCACCAGCCAGCGCCGCTCACGCACGATCGGATGGAATGACGCGGCGACGGCCAGCAGCACCGCCATCAGCGCCTTGGCGACCGGCTGACCGGTGAATCGCCCGGTGAGGTCGGCTCCGGCCGGAACGCGCAGTGCGATGACGGCCAGCACGATTCCGTATCCGACGGCGGCGACGACAGCGGCCGTCCACCAGGTCCGAACCGCACGCGGCGTGCCGACGTACGGTGTGCCCATGGCCACACCCCCAGCTAGACCACCCATCGACGCCATCCTGCAGAAGGTACTGGACGCGGTTCCGTTCCAGTTGTCCGTCGAGGACGGTATCGCCGAGGCCCGACAACGGCTGCGGGATCTGCCGCGCCGGCCACTGCATCCGGACCTCCGGGTGGAGGACCATCACATCGACGGGCCGGCCGGACCGATCCCGGTGCGGGTCTACTGGCCGGAGTCCGGAGGACCTCATCCCGTCACGCTGTTCTTCCACGGCGGCGGGTTCGCCCTCGGCGACCTGGACACCCATGACGTCACCGCCCGCCAGCACGCCGTCGGCGCCGACTCGGTGGTGGTCTCGGTCGACTACCGGCTGGCGCCCGAGCATCCCTACCCGGCCGCGGTGGAGGACGTCTGGGCCGCCACCTGCTGGGTGGCCGACAACGCCGGACGTTTCGGGGCCGACGGATCCCGGCTCGCGGTGGCCGGTGACTCCGCCGGCGGGACGTTGTCGGCGGTCGTCGCCCAGTTGGCCCGCGACGGCGCCCGGGCCGGGCAGGACGGCCCAAACGTGGTGTTCCAGCTGCTGTGGTATCCGTCGGTGATGTGGGACACCTCCCTGCCGTCCTTCACCGAGAACGCCGAGGCCCCGGTGCTCGACAACACCGCGATCGCAGCGTTCACCCGCTGGTATGCCGGCCACCTGGACCTGGACAACCCGCCGGCCGGCCTGGCCCCGGGCCGGGCCGACGACCTGTCCGGGCTGGCACCGGCCTATGTGGCCGTGGCCGGGCATGATCCGCTGCGCGACGACGGCGCGAAGTACGCGGAACTGCTCGCCGCCGCGGGCGTGCCCGTTGACCTGGACTTTGCACACTCCCTGGTGCACGGCTACCTGGGCTATGCCGGGGTGGTCCCGGCCGCTACCGAGGCCACCGATCGCGGTCTGGCGGCGCTTCGGGCCGCGCTGCACCGCTGACCTGCGGCTCTGACCAGTAACGTTTGAAGGACCTGCAGCGACAAGGAACAATGAAGGAAGTGTTCCCAAACCTGGAGGCTTAAGTTCATGACATCCGCTGACACCCGGCGTTTCGCCCGTTTCTGCGTCGGCAGCCTGGTCGGCGGCATCGCCGTGGCCGGCCTGATGGCCCCGGTGGCCTCGGCGGCCCCCGACTGCAGCGACGCTTCAGTCGAGGCCACCAAGGCCAGCGTCACCACGCAGGCGCAGTCCTACATGGATTCGCACCCGTCCGGCAACCAGATGCTGATGACCGCGGCCCTGCAGCCGCGGCCGCAGGCGGCGGCCACCATCGCCGCCTACGCCAAGACAAACCCGCAGGAGTACGCCGACTTCAAGTCGATCTTGGCTCCGCTGGGCAACCTGCAGCGCCAGTGCGGCGTGTCGGTGGTTCCGGCGCAGTTCCAGTGGGCGTTCGACCAGTTCGTCGGCTAGATCACCCGATCAGGAAAAGCGGCCCGCGTCCGATTGGACGTGGGCCGCTTTTCCTGTGTCGTGAGCGTGATTCCTTTTAGTCCGACTCGTCAGGGGGGCTCGCCCCCGCATCGTCGTTCGGACCGCTAAACCGAGTTCTGCAGTTCCTCGACCTTGTCCAGCCGCTCCCACGGCAGGTCGACGTCAGTTCGGCCGAAGTGCCCGTAGGCGGCGGTCGGCGCGTACTTGGTGTGCAGCAGGTCCAGGTCACGGACGATCGCGCCGGGGCGCAGGTCGAACACCGCGCTGATGGCCTTCTCGATGCGGTGGGTGTCGACGGTCTCGGTGCCGAAGGTCTCCACGAACAGGCCGACCGGGGCAGCCTTGCCGATGGCGTAGGCGACCTGTACCTCGACCCGCTCGGCCAGGCCGGCCGCGACCACGTTCTTGGCCACCCAGCGCATGGCGTAGGCCGCCGAGCGGTCGACCTTCGACGGATCCTTGCCGGAGAAGGCGCCGCCGCCGTGCCGGGCCCAGCCGCCGTAGGTGTCGACGATGATCTTGCGGCCGGTCAGTCCGGCGTCGCCCATCGGGCCGCCGACGACGAAATTGCCGGTCGGGTTGACCAGCAGCCGGAAGTCGGAGGTATCCAGGCTCTCGTGGGCGAGGTCCTTGATGACCGCGTCGACGACGTTCTTACGGATTTCAGGGGCCAGCTGGTCGACCAGGTTGATGCCTTCGGCGTGCTGGGTGGACAGCACGACGGTGTCCAGCCGGATGGGCGTGGTGCCCTCGTACTGGATGGTGACCTGGGTCTTTCCGTCCGGACGCAGGTAGCCCATCGTGCCGTTCTTGCGGACCTCGGACAGCCGGCGGGCCAACCGGTGGGCCAGCGCGATCGGCAGAGGCATGAGTTCGGGAGTGTCGCGGATGGCGTACCCGAACATCAGGCCCTGGTCGCCGGCCCCCTGGAGATCGAGCGGATCCTTCTCCCCCTCGACACGAACCTCGTAGGCCTTGTCGACACCGTCGGCGATATCCGGGGACTGCCGGCCGATACCGACGTTCACGCCGCAGGAGGCGCCGTCGAAGCCCTTCTCCGAGGAGTCGTAGCCGATCTCCAGGATGCGCTGGCGAACGGTGTCGGTGATGTCGGCGAACGCCTCCTTGGCCGAGGTGGTGACCTCGCCCACGACGTGCACCTGGCCGGTGGTGACCAGGGTCTC
>NZ_JAFMJZ010000114.1 GCF_017853185.1 Mycolicibacterium sp. | reverse complement strand
CAACTACCTGACGCCGCAGGCGCTGATCGACTACGTCGCCTCCCGCAGCTACTGCATCACCTCACCGGCCGATGTGCGGGATCGCACCCTCGAGCAGGTCCGCGAACTCCTGGCAACCCACCCCGCGCTGGCCAACTCCGCCGGGATCGCGATGCCCTACGTGACCGTCTGCATCCGGGCCACCCTCGGTTAGGACGTCCCCAGCGGGTCGATGGTCCAGGCGATGTAGACCACCGTCGCGCAGACCGTCACCATGGTGGCGACGTCGAGTCGCCTCGACCGCACGGCCAGCACGCCGACCCGGTCTTCCGGCAGCAACAGGCGCAACCCGGCGGCCACTCCGACGCCGATCCCGATCAGCAGCGCACCGCGCCGCCAGAATCCCGCAGCCACCAGGACCGCGGCGACCAGGCCGATGCCCGCGACAGTCAGGACCGGCCACTGGCGACGGAAGACCGCCCTCCAGTACGCCTTCATAGCGCTTGCGCCAACTCCAGTTCCGCTCGTTCCACGACGTTGGTGAGCAGGAAGGCCCGGGTGAGCGGACCGACGCCACCCGGATTGGGCGACACCTTGCCCGCGACGTCCCACACGTCCGGCGCAACGTCGCCGGTGAGCTTGCCGTCGACCCTGCTGACTCCGACGTCGACGACGGCGGCACCGGGAGAGACCATGTCAGCGGTCAGCATGTGCGGCACGCCGACCGCGGCGACGATCACGTCGGCCTGGCGGGTGAGCACCGGAAGATCACGAGTTCCGGTGTGGCACAACGTGACCGTCGCATTCTCGGTGCGCCGCGTCAGCAGCAGTCCGAGCGGCCGGCCGACGGTGACACCGCGGCCGATCACCACCACATGTGCGCCGTTGATCTCCACACCGAAGCGGCGCAGCAGGTGCACGATGCCGCGCGGGGTGCACGGCAGCGGAGCCGGCTCGTTGAGCACCAGACGTCCGAGGTTGGTGGGGTGCAGACCGTCGGCGTCCTTGGCCGGGTCGATGCGTTCCAGTGCGGCGTTCTCGTCGAGGTGCCGCGGCAGTGGCAGCTGCACGATGTAGCCGGTGCACTCCGGGTTGGCGTTGAGCTCGTCGATGGTGGCGTTGAGCTCGGCCTGGCTCACGTCGGCGGGCAGGTCACGCCGGATCGAGGTGATGCCGACCTTGGCGCAGTCGGAGTGCTTGCCACGGACGTAGGCGTGCGAACCCGGGTCGTCGCCGACCAGCACGGTGCCCAGGCCGGGGGTGCGGCCCGCGGCGGTCAGCCTCGCCACCCGCGCGGTGAGGTCGACGAAGATCTCGTCGCGGGTCAGCTTTCCGTCCAGGCTCTCAGCAGGCACGGCTACATTCTGCATATGAGCGCTGTCCCCGATGTGTTCAGCCCGGCCAAGCTCGGTCCGATCACCCTGCGCAACCGGACCATCAAGGCGGCCACCTTCGAGGCCCGCACACCCGGCGCGCTGGTGAGCGACGACCTGATCGCCTTCCACCGCGCGATCGCCGCGGGCGGGGTGGGCATGACCACGATGGCCTACTGCGCGGTCTCCCCCGGCGGGCGCACCGACGACAGCGCGTTGTGGATGCGACCCGAGGCGGTCCCCGGACTGAGCCGTCTGGCCGACGCCGTACACGCCGAGGGTGCGGCGATCAGCGCGCAGATCGGCCACGCCGGGCCGGTGGCCAACGCCAAGTCCAACAAGGCGCAGGCGCTGGCCCCGGTGCGGTTCTTCAACCCGCTGTCGATGCGGTTCGCCAAGCACGCGACGCGCGAGGACATCGACGAGGTGGTGGCCCAGCACGCCCGCGCGGTGCGCTACGCGATCGACGCCGGGTTCGACGCCGTCGAGATCCATCTCGGCCACAACTACCTGGCCAGCTCATTCCTGTCGCCGCTGGTCAACAAGCGCTCCGACGAGTTCGGCGGGTCGCTGGCCAACCGGGCCAAGGTGGCCCGGGCGATCGTGACGGCGGTACGCCGCGAGGTGGAGCGCGACGGCGCGGCACCGATCGCGGTGATCGCCAAGCTCAACATGGCCGACGGGGTCCGCGGCGGGATCGACATCGAGGAGTCGCTGCAGACCGCGCGCTGGCTGCAGGACGACGGCGGGCTGGACGCGATCGAACTCACCGCGGGCAGTTCCCTGGTCAACCCGATGTACCTGTTCCGCGGCGATGTGCCGATCAAGGAGTTCGCCGCCTCCTTCAAACCCCCGCTGAGCTGGGGCATGCGGATGACCGGCACTAAGTTCCTGCGCCGGTACCCCTACCAGGACGCCTTCCTGCTGAAGGACGCGCTGGTGTTCCGCAAGGAACTGACGATGCCGCTGATCCTGCTGGGCGGGATCACCAACCGCGAGACCATGGACCTCGCGATGGCCGATGGCTTCGACTTCGTCGCACTGGGACGGACTTTGCTGGCCGAGCCGGATCTGATCAACCGGATCCAGGCCGACGGCGGGGTGCGCTCGGTGTGTGACCACTGCAACAAGTGCATGCCGACGATCTACACCCGTACCCACTGCGTGGTGACCGGGGGTCCCGCCTAGGTTCGCTTAGAGTTGCGCCGTGAACGCGCCAGCCCTGACCGTCCGCAGTGACGGAACGTCGCGCACCTTCGCCCCCGGCAACGACGTCGTCGTCGGACGCGATCTGCGGGCCGACATCCGCATCGCCCATCCGCTGATCTCGCGCGCCCACGTGTTGCTGCGCTTCGATCAGGGCCAGGGCAGATGGGTCGCCATCGACAACGGGTCGCTCAACGGCATCTACTTCCACGGCCGCCGCGCGCCGGGCGTCGACATCATCGACGGCACCGTACTGAACCTGGGCAGTCCCGAGGGGCCGGCGCTGGCCTTCGAGGTGGGCCGGCACCAGGGCACGGCGGGCCGGCCGCCACAGGCCTCGACGGTGTTGATCCAGCAGCCCCAGGGGCAGACATACGCGCCGACCCAGCCGCCAACCCTGCCGCCGCCCGCACCGCCGGTGTCTCGGCCCCAGCCGTACGCACAGCCCCATCCACCGCAATTCCCGCCGTCCACGCAGCCGGTCCGGCCGGCTTCGCCGTCCGATGCCGCCCCCACCCAGATGGGCCCCGCCCCGGCCCGCTCGGCGGGGACCTCGAACCTCGCGACGTCGATGCTGAAGATCCTGCGGCCCGGCGCGGCGCCGGAGGCGCCGCCCGGCGCGCTGACGATCGGCCGCGCCACCGATAACGACATCGTCATCCCCGACGTGCTGGCCGGGCGCCACCACGCCACGTTGATCCCCACTCCCGGCGGGATGGAGATCGCCGACAACCGCAGCATCAACGGCACCTTCGTCAACGGCGACCGGGTCAGCACCGCGCTGCTCAACGAGGGCGACGTTGTCACGATCGGCAACGTCGATCTTGTTTTCAGCGGCGGAAACCTGTTGCGCCGCAACGAGACCGAGGCTGCGACCGGCACCGGTGGGCTGGATGTCCGCAGCATCACCTGGACCATCGAGAACAACAAGACGCTGCTGGACAACATCTCGTTCACCGCACGGCCGGGCACCCTGACCGCGATCATCGGACCGTCGGGGGCGGGCAAGTCCACCCTGGCCAAGCTGATCGCCGGCTACACCCATCCGACCAGTGGCACGGTGAGCTTCGAGGGCCACAACGTCCACGCCGACTACGCCTCGCTGCGTTCCCGGATCGGCATGGTGCCGCAGGACGACGTGGTGCACGGCCAGCTGACCGTGAACCAGGCGCTGATGTACGCCGCCGAACTGCGACTGCCGCCGGACACCACCAAGGAGGACCGGCAGGCCGTCGTCGAGCAGGTGCTGTCGGAGTTGGAGATGACCCAGCACGCCAACACCCGGGTCGACAAGCTCTCCGGCGGCCAGCGCAAGCGCGCCTCGGTGGCCCTGGAACTGCTGACCGGGCCGTCGCTGCTGATCCTCGACGAACCCACCTCGGGCCTTGACCCGGCGCTGGACCGGCAGGTGATGACCATGCTGCGCGACCTCGCCGACGCCGGCCGCGTGGTGCTGGTGGTCACCCACTCGCTGACCTACCTCGACGTGTGCGACCAGGTGCTGCTGCTGGCGCCGGGCGGCAAGACGGCGTTCTACGGCCCGCCCGCCCAGATCGGGGCGGCAATGGGCACCACCAACTGGGCCGACATCTTCAGCACCGTCGCCGGTGACCCGCAGGGCGCCAACGACCGCTATCTCGCGCTCACAGGACCGCAACCGCCGGCGCCGCCGATGGAGGCGCCATCGGATATCGGCGAGCCGGTGCACACGAGTCTGCGGCGGCAGTTCTCCACGATCGTGCGCCGCCAGACCCGGCTGATCATCTCCGACCGCGGCTACTTCATCTTCCTGGCGCTGTTGCCGTTCATCATGGGCGTGCTGTCACTGGCCGTGCCCGGAACCTCGGGTTTCGGCATCCCCGATCCGATGGGTGACGCCCCCAACGAGCCGGGGCAGATCCTGGTTCTGCTCAACGTCGGCGCGATCTTCATGGGCACCGCACTGACCATCCGCGATCTGATCGGTGAGCGGCCGATCTTCCGCCGCGAACAGGCGGTCGGTTTGTCGACGACGGCCTACCTGCTGGCCAAGGTGTGCGTCTACACCACGTTCGCGGTGGCGCAGTCGGCGATCGTGACGGCAATCGTGTTGTGGGGCAAGGGCGGACCGACCCAGGGCGCTGTTGCCCTCGGGAAGCCCGGGCTGGAACTGTTCGTCGACATCGCCGCCGCCTGTGTGGCCTCGGCCAACCTCGGACTGCTGCTCTCGGCGCTGGCGAAGTCCAACGAGCAGATCATGCCACTGCTGGTGGTGGCGATCATGAGCCAGTTGGTGTTCTCCGGCGGGATGATCCCGGTGACCAACCGGCTGGTCCTCGACCAGCTCTCCTGGCTGACCCCGGCCCGATGGGGCTTCGCCGCCTCGGCGTCGACAGTCGATCTGATCAATCTCGTTCCCGGGCCGCTGACACCCAAGGACCACTGGTGGGAGCACCGCGCGCCGGTCTGGTGGTTCGACATGGCGATGCTGGCCGGGCTGAGCGTGGCGTATCTGACCCTGGTGCGCTTCAAGATCCGGCTCAAGGGCGGCAAGTAGAACTGGCCCGTGTTCCGGATCCTGTTCTTCTCCCCCCGCATCGCGCCGAACACCGGCAATGCGATCCGGATGGTGGCCGCCACCGGGTGCGAACTGCATCTGGTTGAACCGTTGGGATTCGACCTGTCCGAACCCAAGCTGCGCCGGGCCGGCTTGGACTACCACGACCTCGCGTCGGTGACGGTGCATCAGTCTCTCGACGACGCCTGGGCCGCACTGGGTCCGGCGCGGGTGTACGCCTTCACTGCCCACGCGCAGACGCCATTCACCCGCATCGAGTACCAGCCCGGCGACGTCCTGATGTTCGGTCCGGAACCCACCGGCCTGGACGAGGCCACTCTGGCCGATCCGCACATCACCGGGCAGGTGCGCATCCCGATGCTGTCCGGCCGCCGGTCACTGAACCTGTCCAACGCCGCGGCGGTGGCCGCCTACGAGGCCTGGCGCCAGCACGGCTTCGACGGCGCCGTCTGAGCCACCTGAATTACCAAGTGTCCCAATGGGTAAGCTGCTCGGCGGGCAGCCGCTTGGCCAGCTTGAAATCGGTGCCCTTGGTGTAGGCGATCGGGAACAGCCCGGCCTGGGTGTACTGCTCGTAGGGAATGCCGAGCAGGTCGGCGGCCTTCTTCTCACCGTCGCCGATCAGGTGCAGCGTGGTCCACGCCGTACCGATACCGCGCTCGCGCAGGGCCAGCATGAAACTCCACACCGCCGGCAGGATCGACCCCCAGAACGAGGCCTGCATCCCGGCGTCGACACCCTCCGGACGCCCCTCCAAGAGGGGGATCAGCATGACCGGAGCCTTCTCCATGTTCAGGTTCAGGTACTTCGCCGAGTCCACGACGGCGCCTACCTGCTGGTCCCGGATGTCGCCGCGCACCGGCGGGGCCATATCCAGATAGGGCGTGCCCATCGCACGGTAGATCTCGGCCAGGGCCTTCTTCTTGGCGGGATCCTCGACGAACATCCACTGCCAGCCCTGGGCGTTGGATCCGGTGGGGGCCTGCAGTGCGATGTCGAGGCATTCCATCAGGATTTCGTGCGGTACCGGCTTGTCGAAGTCGAGACGCTTGCGAACCGAACGGGTGGTGGTCAGGACTTCATCGGCAGTGAGGTTCAAAGTCATGCCAGGAGACTACGACGGCCCGCGCGGGCCCGGCTACAGCGCGCTTCAGACAGCGGGGCGCAGGCCGATGCTGGCCCGCCGCTCGAGCTGGTTGTCGACGACACCGTTGAGCATGTTGGCCAGGTCGGGATAGCCACGCTGACGCATGACTGCCTCGACGTAGGTGACCAGTTGGACTTCAGCCTCAGTCATCATGTCGGACTCCCATTTTGGTGGTGGTGTTAACCAGTGAGCCGAAAGTAAGTCCTCACAGCGGGTTAGTGCCAGTCATTCGGGCCCGGGTCGCACATTGATGGGATTAATTGTGCCAATTCTCAGTCGAATATCAGTTTCGCTCAGCGGAAGTCGCGGGAACGGGAACCGACGCTCAAGCTGATCGGCCCGATCCGTTCGGCCACCACCGTCACCGCCCCGGTGGCGTTCTGCACCTGACCGCGGATGAGCAGTGCTGTGGCGGTCTGCGCCAGTTTGCGGTGTCGGGTCCACACCCCCGGGGTGCACAGCACATTGACCATCCCGGTCTCGTCCTCGATGTTCATGAACGTCACCCCCCGGGCGGTGGCCGGCCGCTGCCGATGGGTCACCGCGCCGGCGATCAGGACCCGGCTGCCGTCGGGGACTCCCAGCAGCCGTTCGGCCGGGACGACCCCCAGTGCGTCGAGGTCCGCCCGCAGGAACTGGGTCGGGAAACTGTCCGGGGATATCCCGGTGGCCCACACGTCGGCGGCGGCCAACTCCACCTCGGTCATGCCGGGCAGCGCCGGGACCGTCGAGCAGGACCCCACTCCGGGCAGCCGGTCGGGCCGTTCGGCGGCGGCAGCCCCGGCGGCCCACAGCGCCTCCCGGCGGCTGACGGCGAAGCAGCCCAGCGCCCCGGCGGTGGCCAGCGATTCGATCTGCGGCACCGACAGCCGCACCCGGCCGGTGAGATCGAGCAGTGAGTCGTACGGTCCTCCCGCACTACGTTCGGCGACGATGCGCCGGGCCAGATCGTCGCCGATGTGACGGATCGCCCCCAGCCCCAACCGGACGTCGAGACCGTCGTTCTCCAAGGTGGCGTGCGCCAGGCTGGCATTCACGTCCGGCCCGTGCACCATCACGCCGTGCCGGCGGGCATCGGCGACCAGGGACTGCGGCGAGTAGAAGCCCATCGGCTGGGCCCGCAGCAACGCCGCGCAGAACGCCGCCGGGTGGTACAGCTTGAACCAGGACGAGTAGTAGACCAGCGAAGCGAAGGACAGCGAATGGCTTTCCGGGAAGCCGAAATTGGCGAACGCCTCCAGTTTCTCGTAGATCCGGTCGGCGACCTCACCGGTGATGCCGTGCAGTTGCGCCATCCCGGCATAGAACCTGTCCCGCAGCCGGCGCATCTTCTCGGTGGAACGTTTGGATCCCATCGCACGGCGCAACTGGTCGGCCTCGGCCGGTGAGAACCCGGCGACGTCCACCGCGACCTGCATGAGCTGTTCCTGGAACAGCGGTACGCCCAACGTCTTTCGCAATGCCGGTTCCATCGACGGATGGTCGTAGACGACGGGTTCAAGACCGTTGCGGCGCTTGATGTAGGGGTGCACCGATCCGCCCTGGATGGGTCCGGGGCGGATCAGCGCGACCTCGACCACGAGGTCGTAGAAAACCCGGGGCTTGAGCCTGGGCAAAGTTGCCATCTGGGCGCGCGACTCCACCTGGAACACCCCGACCGAGTCGGCGCGCCGCAACATCTCGTAGACCGAGTCGTCGGAAAGATCCAGATGGGCGAGGTCCACCTCGATGCCCTTGTGTTCGGCGACCAGGTCGATCGCGTAGTGCAGGGCCGAGAGCATGCCCAGGCCGAGCAGATCGAACTTCACCAAACCGATTGCGGCACAGTCATCTTTGTCCCACTGCAGCACGCTGCGGCCCGGCATCCGGGCCCACTCCACCGGGCAGACGTCGGCGATCGGACGGTCGCAGATCACCATGCCGCCGGAATGGATGCCCATATGGCGGGGCAGGTGTTTGATCTGTGCGGCCAGATCGAGCACCGACTCGGGGGCATCGTCGGGACACTTGCTCCAAGCGTCCTGCTGTCCCTGCGAGAAGCCCAGCGCACGGGCCATGTCACGCACTGCACTGCGGCCGCGGTAGGTGATCACGTTGGCCACCTGTGCGGCGTAATCGCGGCCGTACCGGCCGTAGACGTACTGGATGACCTGCTCGCGCAGATCCGACTCGATGTCGATGTCGATATCGGGCGGCCCGTCACGCGCCGGGGAGAGGAACCGTTCGAACAGCAAGCCGTTGGCCACCGGGTCGACGGCGGTGACCCCGAGGGCGTAACAGACCGCGGAGTTGGCCGCCGATCCCCTGCCCTGGCAGAGGATGTCGTTGCGTCGGCAGAACTGGGTGATGTCGTGCACCACCAGGAAATAGCCCGGGAAATTCAGCTGGGCGATCACCGCGAGTTCCCGCTCGATCTGCGCGTAGGCCGCCGCGGCGCCGGCCCGCGGTCCGTACCGGCGGGCCGCCCCGGCCATCACCAGCTCACGCAACCAGCTGTCCTCGGTGTGGCCGTCGGGGGTGTCGAAGGGCGGCAGCTTCGGGGCGATCAGCGCCAGCTCGAAGGCGCACTGCTCACCGAGATCGGCGGCCGCGGTGACGACCTCCGGACGCTGGGCGAACAACCGTGCCATCTCCTCTCCGGAGCGAAGATGCGAGCCGCCCAGCGGCGCCAGCCAGCCGGCCGCGGAGTCCAGGGACTGCCGGGCCCGGATGGATGCCATGGCCGCCGCCAGCCGGCCGCGCTGGGGTGTGGCGAAGTGGGCGGCGGTGCTGGCGATGACGCCGACGCCGAACCTGGGTGCCAGATCCGCCAGCGCGGCGTTGCGTTCGTCATCGAGCGGATGACCGTGATGGGTCAGCTCGACGCTGACCCGGTCCGGGCCGAACCGGTCCACCAGATCGGCCAGCGCGCGAGCTGCGGCGTCCGGTCCACCTGACGAGAGTGCTTGGCGCACATGCCCTTTGCGGCATCCGGTCAGGATGTGCCAGTGTCCGCCGGCGGCTTCGGTGAGCGCGTCCAAGTCATAGCGCGGCCTGCCTTTCTCCCCGCCGGCCAGGTGCGCGGCGCCGAGCTGGCGGGACAGCCGCCGATAACCCTCCGGCCCGTGAGCCAGCACGAGCAGGTGTGGGCCGGGCGGATCGGGGTCTTCGGTCCGGGGCGTATTGGAAAGCGACAACTCGGCGCCGAAGACGGTCGCCATGCCGAGGTCGGCGGCCGCCTCGGCGAAGCGCACCACCCCGTAGAGGCCGTCGTGGTCGGTCAGCGCGATCGCGCGCAGGTCCAGCCGGGCGGCCTCCTCGACGAGTTCCTCGGGGGTGCTGGCCCCGTCGAGGAAGCTGTAGGCCGAATGGGTGTGCAACTCGGCGTAAGCCACGGCCGAACGGCGGCCGGTCCGGACCGGAGGGTCATCCCGATCTGTGGGCGGTTGGGCCAACGGTGGGCGGCTGTTGAGCACCCGTTCCATCTCCGACCAGGTCGGCGGACCGTCATTCCATCCCACCCGGGCATATTATCGAACATATGTTCTAGCAACCAGAGGCTTAGGCTGACCGGATGGCATCAAACGCAGACACCCACCCCGCCGAACCCCACGTCGCCGGGATCGGCGGCAAGCTGAACTGGCTACGCGCCGGGGTGCTCGGCGCCAATGACGGCATCGTCTCGACGGCCGGCATCGTTGTCGGTGTCGCCGCCGCCACTCTCGATCGTGGGCCGATCTTCACCGCCGGGATTGCCGGCTTGGCCGCCGGCGCGCTGTCGATGGCGGTCGGTGAGTACGTGTCGGTGAGCACCCAGCGCGATACCGAGAGGGCGCTGCTGGCCAAGGAGCGTCGGGAACTCGTCGAGGAGCCCGAGACCGAGTTCGCCGAACTCGTCGGGCTCTACAAAGCCAAGGGCCTCTCGACGGAGACGGCCGAGACGGTGGCCAAAGAACTCACCGAGCACGACGCGTTCGCCGCCCACATCGACGCCGAACTCGGCATCGACCCGGACGCTCTCACCAATCCCTGGCAGGCCGCGTTCTCATCGGCGATCGCCTTCACCGTCGGCGCACTGCTCCCGCTATTGGCAATCCTGTTGCCGCCGCCCGCGAGTCGGATCTGGATCACGTTCGTATCCGTGATGCTGGCGCTGGTCATCACCGGCTGGGCCAGCGCCCGTCTGGGCGGGGCCGATCCGCGCCGGGCGATCATGCGCGTCACGGTCGGCGGCGCACTGGCGATGGCGATCACCTTCGCCATCGGCCACCTGGTCGGCGGAGTGGTCGCCTAACTAGTCGGTGTACTCGGCCACGCCGTCGTCGAGCACGACGCGGGTGGTGGCGCCGTCGG
>NZ_JAFMJZ010000113.1 GCF_017853185.1 Mycolicibacterium sp. | reverse complement strand
TCCGCCGCCGACAGCCGCTCGGGCCGGGCGAAGAAGCTGCGCGCGAACACCTCGAAGGCCAGGTGCCGGGCAGCGATCGGGAAGTTGATGTCGCGCAGGAACGACTCGGCGTCCTGGTGGTCGAGCTTCTCGTAGATGCCCGGGACCGTGACACAGGCCAACGGCGCGGCGGCTTTTGAGTTGAGCCGCACCAGGTCCCGGAAGCGGAAGGTCGGACTGCGCAGCGCGAACCACAGACCATTCCACGGCGGCGTCTGCGGCAGGCCCTGGAAGGTGTCGCGGCGGCCGTGGGCATCGACGAGTGGGTAGTCCTCGACCGCCTTGAGCCGCTCCAGTCCCGGGTCACTGCGTCGCAACAGTGCCCGCAGGTTGTAGTACTGCCGGAAGAAAGCGTGGAACCCACGGTTGTTGGCGATTTCCGTCCCGGCCAGCGGTCCGTCGTCGATCGTGTCGTTCCAGCCGGCGACCCGCCCGCCGAGGTTCGACTCGCGCTCCAGGACGTCCACCGAGACGCCCCGCTCGATCAGTCCGGTGGCGGCGGCGAGGCCGGCGATTCCGGCGCCGATCACCACGACGTGCGGTGTGGTCTCCAGCGAGCCGGCGGTCGGCAGTCCGGGCGCTGCCGGATGGGCAACTCGGCGTGGGTCTTTCACGGTGCGTCCCCCATGAATGTGTGCACGATGTTGCGCTGCCAGCCGGGCATGGTTTCGCTGTGCACGCCGGCGAAACCGGCCGACACCAGACGGCGCTGGAAGTCCGCGGCCCCGTCGAAGGAGTTCACGCTGCGCCACAGATGCCGGTAGAGGGTGCTATCGCCGGTCTGCAACCGGCCCGCCGGGATGATGATGCCCCAGCACACCGCGCTCCAGATCGCCTGTGCGGCTTTGGAGTCGGCCACCGAGTACTCATGTACGGCCAGTGGTGCGCCCGGGCGCAGCAGTTCGCGGAACCGCCGCAACTGGGCGTCCGGATCAGCCAGGTTGCGCAACAGGTAGGCCGCGAGGATCCCGTCGAACGCACCCGTCACCCCCGCCTCGGCCAGTGCCTCGATGGGGGTGTGCACGAACCGTACCGAGTCCGGCCAGGTCTTGGCGGTGGCCTGTTCGAGCATTCCGGCCGAGGCGTCCACGGCGACGATCTCGGCGTGCGGCGCAGCCTCCAGCAGTGCGGCGGTCGAGGCGCCCGTGCCGCAACCGGCGTCGAGCAGCCGAAGTCCCCGGCCGCCGTTGGGGATCCGCATCCGGCGTGCCGAGATCCGGAGATGGTTGTGATACCCGGGATTGGCGCCGACGAGGCGGTCATAGGCGCGCGCGCCGACGTCGAAGGCGCCCGGGACCTGGGCCTTGGGCAGGCCCGTTCTGAGCATGTCAGCGCGGTCTGCGGTCACTGCTTCTGCCCCTGCTTGACCCAGAGCAGCAGGACGGCGGTGACCAGTGCCCACCCGAACAGGAAGTCCTCCACCGGGATGTCCCACGGGAATCGCAGGCCCGAGGTGTGATCCTCGTTGTAGATGACGATCGGAGCGGACAGCTTGGTCAGCCACCCGTCCGTCAGGATCTGGAACCCCACCACGATCACCATTGATATCCAATAGGCCGGCTTGCGGAATAGGCCGGTGCGCAACACCGCCAATTCCAGCACACACACCACCACGACGGCGACGATGGCGGGCAGCGTGTAGCCCAGGCCGATCACCGCCCGGCTCCGGGGCGTTCGGAGCGTGGCCGGCGCAGCATGCCGAGGATGGCGCTGACCGCCGAATACGTCAGCAGACCGCACAGCGGGATCACCAGGAAGAACAGGAATTCCTCCAGCGGCATGAACGGCACGTCGATCCCGCTGACGTAGCGGGGGTTGTAGTGC
Organism: Mycolicibacterium sp.; assembly: GCF_017853185.1. Taxonomy (GTDB): domain Bacteria; phylum Actinomycetota; class Actinomycetes; order Mycobacteriales; family Mycobacteriaceae; genus Mycobacterium. The sequence continues at coordinate 8,793 of NZ_JAFMJZ010000113.1, read as the reverse complement.
CAGATGTGCAGCGCTATCGCGATCGCGTCCCACACCAGAAAGACCAGCGCCACCGGCAGCAGTGCCCGCAGCAGACGCACGGGCTGGCGGTAGACCCCCTTACCGAAGATCTCCAGGGGCAGCGTGATGAGAATGCACCCGCCCAGTAGAAGCAGGTACTGCCAACGCTCGTTCAATGCACGCCCCGGGCCCGTTTGGCCCGGACCAGCCCCCCGGCGAACACTGTGAAGCGACGGAACTTGCCCACCGAGGCGCGCTCGCGGAAGACCTCGAAGTCGATCTCCTCGATCCGGTTCAGGATGTCGGAATACAGGGTCAGGGCGGTCTGCACGCAGGGCCGCGACTGCGGCGCCAGCAGGGCGACGCCCTTCCTGGCCTCCTGGTAGATCTCGCGGGTCACGACGTGCTGGGCCTCCAGTGCCTGCCGGACCCGGGGATCGGTGCGGCGGTTGGCGTGGCACCACATCAGCAGTTCGCGGTCGACGCCGAAGGCGGCCAGTTCGTCAGCAGGCAGGTAGACCCGGTTGCGCTCGAGATCCTCGTTGATGTCCCGCAGGAAGTTGGTCAGCTGGAAGGCCTGACCGAGCGCCTCGGCGTACGGTTCGGCGTCGGACACCGGCCCGACGGTGCCCAGGATGGGCAGCATCTGCAACCCGATCACCTCAGCCGAACCGCGCATGTAGTGATTCAGCGCCGCGCGATCGGGATAGTCGGTGACGGTCAGGTCCATCCGCATCGACGTCAGGAATTCGTCGAACAGGCTCAACGGGATGTTGTACCTGCGGGCGGTGTCCAGCACGGCCGGCAGCACCGGTTCGTCCTCGGCGCCGTTGAAGAACTTCGCAGCCAGTCGCTCCAGGCGTGCCTCTCGTTCGGCGACCGTGGCCTCGGAGGTCAGGTCGTCGAGGATGTCGTCGGCGTAGCGGGCGAAGCCGTAGAGAGCGTGCACCGCCGGCCGCTGCGAGGGCGCCAGCAGTCGGGTGGCCAGGAAGTAGGTGCGGCCGTGTTCGGCGTTGAGACTGCGGCAGTACCGGTAGGACTCCCGCAGCCGTTCGTCGTCGATCCCGGCGGCCTGCAACTCGGTGCGGATCATCCCTTCACCCCGGCGATAGTGGTCCGCGAACGATCTTGAGCAGGACCGGTGATGCGCTGGGCCGCAAGGCGGCCGGACAGCAGTGCGGTCGGCACACCCACGCCCGGCACCGTCGACCCGCCGGCCAAGACCGCGTTGTCGATGCCGCGAACGAGGTTGGCCGGCCGGAACGGTCCGGTCTGGGAGAAGGTGTGCGCCAGCGCGAACGGGGTTCCCGCCGTCATGCCCTGACGGGCCCAGTCAGCCGGGGTGACGACATCGAGGATGTCGGCGTCACGGTCCAGTCCGGGCAGCAACCGCTCGGCCGCGGTGGAGAGCATCTCGTGGGCGTAGGCGTCGCCCCGGGCGGCCCAATTGATCTGTCCGGCTTCGAGATTCGGGCAGGGCGCCAGCACGTAGAGAAGATCGCGCCCGGGCGGGGCCAGCGTCGGGTCACCGGCGGTGGGCCTGGTGATCAGCAGCGAGGGATCGCTCATCAGGGTGCCGTCGTTGATGATCTCGTCGAAGGTCTCCGACCACTTGCCGCCGAAGCTGATGTTGTGATGCTCCAGCTTGTCGCCCACTGACGGCACGCCGACATGCATCACCACCGCCGATGGGGCCAGCCGCATCTTGATCGGGCGGCGCGGCGTGCGCCCCAGCAGCTGGTAGGTCAGCGGCAGTTCGGTGGTGAGAACCACTGCGTCACAGGCGATTCGGTCACCGGCATCGGTGCGCACCGCGGTGACCCGAGACCCGGACTGCTCCAGGGCGGTCACGCTGGTCGAGTACCGGAACTGCACACCGGCCTTCTGGGCCGCGGCGGCCAGCGCCTCGGGTACCGCGCGCATACCGCCGCGCGGGAAGTACACGCCGGCGACGGTGTCCATGTAGGCGATCACCGCGTACGCGGCCAGCGCATGCTGCGGCGGGACGCCGGCGTAGAGGGCCTGGAAGGTGAAGATCCGTTGCACGCGTTCATCGGTGATGAACTTGCTGACCATCTTCTCCCAGCCGCGGAATCCGCCGATGGCGGCCAGCCGGGCCAGCTGCGGGGTCAGCAGCGAGAGCGGGGACTCGAAATTCGCGCCGATGAACCCTTCGATCTCCAGCTTGTAGAGGTCGGTGAGCCACTGCCGCAGCCGCTGATAGCCGGCGGCCTGGTCGGGCCCCGCGAACTGCTCGATGGCGGCGGTCATCGCCGCGCCGTCGGTGTGCACATCCAGCGACGTACCGTCGGCGAACGAGGCGCGGTAGGCCGGGTCGAGCGGCAGCAGTTCGAGGTGGTCGCCCATCGAGGCGCCGACGGCGTCGAACGCCTCCTCGATGATGTCGGGCATGGTGAGCACCGTCGCGCCGGTGTCGATGCGGTAGCCGCGGATGTCGGCCTGGCCCACCCGGCCACCCGGGAACCCTTGGCGCTCAACGACGGTGACCGTACGGCCCTGGCCGGCGAGTTGCATCGCCGCCGACAGCCCGGACAACCCTGCGCCCACCACCACGACGCGGTCGGTCGGTCCTGGAACAGTTCGCATCATCGGCTCCTCACCTCAGGTGACCCTCGAAGTGCACGCCGCGGCCATCTGGGCCAGTGCATGTCGCACCGAGTCGTCGATCGGGATACCGGCGAGGTGTTCGTCGGCGGCGTTCACCCGTTCGGCGATCATTTCTTCGATCCAGTCCGGTGCTCCGGTGGCCGCGATCAGGTTGCGCCAGTGCGCGATGTCGGCCTCTCCGAGGGCGTCGGCGTTCATCAGTTCGACGAACTGCCGGCCGATCGCCGGCTCGGCCATCTGCTGGGCGACGACCACGACGCTGGTCGCCTTGCGCTCGGCGAGGTCCCCGCCGGCAGGCTTACCGGTCAGGTCCGGCGATCCGAAAACTCCGAGCAGATCGTCGCGCAGTTGGAAGGCCTCACCCACCGCTTCGCCGTAGGCCCCCAGCGCACCCAGCAGGTCCTCCCGGCCGGCCATCGCCGCGCCGATCTCCAGCGGGCGACGCACGGTGTAGTTGCCGGATTTGCGCCGGGCCACGTCGAGCACGGACTCGAGGGTGGGCTCCGCCCCGGCGTCGTTGGCCACGTCGGCGAACTGCCCGACGGCCAACTCCACCCGCATCGCGTCGTAGTGCGGCCAGGCCCGTTCCAAGGCGGTCTGGGCCACACCGCTCTCCCGCATCATCTGCTCGGCCCAGACCAGACACAGATCGGACAGCAGGATGGCCAGTGCGGCGCCGAATCTCTCACCGGAACCGGACAACCCACGGCGGCGGTGCCAGTCGCCGAACTGGACATGAGCCGCCGGGCGGCCGCGACGCAGCGGTGAGTCGTCCATCACGTCGTCCTGCAGCAAGGCGAAGGCTTGCAGCAGTTCCAGGCCCGCCGAAGCGCGAAGGGCGGCGTCATCCGGGCCCGCGCCGCACAGCCAGCCGACGTACATGAAGGTCGAGCGCAGACACTTCCCGCCGTCGAGCAACCCGGTCAGGATCTCGGGAGCGACGTCGATGCCGGTGCGGTGCAGTTGCGGCACACACTGGGTGGCGACGAACTCGGCGACGTGGTCCAGCGCGGCGGTGCGGACGGTGTCGCGCCAGGTCTCGAACGCAGGCGCAATTGACGCAGGCGAAATCGACGCAGGTGAAGTCGGCTGCTTTTCAGCGATTACCCGCAACAGCCTCTCCCTCCCCTCGACGGCGTGCCCTTCTATTCAAGACGATGCCCCGCCGACGCGCCTGCCGGGGCGGCACATGGTCACTGTCGTGTAATTTCTCGCCCCTCAATGCGCTCGTCAGGCCATGATCGGGTGATGAACACCTCCGTGGCCGTCGCCGGATCCCGTGCCACCACCGGCAGTGCCGCCGTCGCCGGATCCATCGCCACCACCGGCAGCAGCGCCGTTGCCGGATCCATCGCCACCACCGGCAGTGCCGCCGTCGCCGGATCCATCGCCACCGCGGGCAGCGCGGCGGTCGCCGGCAGCCTGCTGACGGCGTTGTCGATCCTGCTGCACCAGTGCGTGGGATGCGTGCTGTGCGCGGCCTGCCGGCGCTGCGTGGGCTGCCTGGCCTGCGCCCGCTGCCAGGACTGCGTCGGCTGCGTCGGGTGCTACAACTGCTCAGGATTGCGCAATGCGGTGGGACTGCGCGATGTTCACCTGTAACCGAGGGTGCACCTCTAGCGGAAGGACCCGGTGATGGGGCAACTGGACGGGAAGGTCGCCCTGATCACCGGCGCGTCCTCAGGGCTCGGCGCGGCGGTGGCCACGCTTTTCGCCCGGCGCGGGGCCACCGTGTTCGGCATCGCGCGGGACGCCGGGCGGATGGCCGCGGTGTTCGACGAGGTGCCGGGTGGCCAGTACGCCAGTGTCGACATCACCGATCCGCAGGCCTGCCGGGACGCGGTCGAACAGTGCGTGCGGCGATTCGGCCGCCTCGACGTGCTCGTCAACGCCGCCGGCTATCACCAGATGCGCCACACCACCGAGGTCACCGATGAGCAGTGGGCCTATGACCTCGCCGTCAACCTGAGCGCGCCGTTCTACCTCTGCCGTGCGGCGTTGCCGCATCTGCTGGACGGCGGCAACATCGTCAACGTCGCCTCGGTGGCCGGGGTGGAGGGCGAGGTCTATTCGGCCGGTTACTGCTCGGCCAAGCACGGACTGGTCGGTCTGACCCGCGCGCTGGCGGTCGAGTACACCCGGGAACGGTTGCGGGTCAACGTCGTCTGCCCCGGCGGCATGCTGACCCCTCAGGTCACCGAGTTCAGCGCGCCGGACAACGCCGACTACAAACTGATCATGCGGATCGCCGCCCCGCGTGGGCTGATGGAGCCGGCCGATGTGGCGTCGGTCATCGCTTTTCTCGCCAGCGACGATGCCGCCGCCGTGCACGGTGCGGTCTACGAGATCGACAACGGGAAACTTGCCGGCTAAACCGGCGGGGAAAAACTTGCCGGCTAAACCGGCGGGCAGCTACCGCGCAGCGGCCTGCAGCACGACCGTCTGTTCCGGGCAGTAGATGCTGATCGCGGCGCCGAGGAACTGCCATGCCTGCGACTGCGTCGTGGTGCGGGCCAGATTGCGCGAGACGAACGTCTCCGACGCGTAGGCGTCGCCGTCGACACCGGTGGCCAACCGCTTACAGGCGATCTTGGCCAGCCAGGCGTTGTAATCCCGCTGCCCGTAGATGCCGTAGCCGTGCAGCTGGTTGGCGAAGTCGATGTCCGGATCGGCCTGGGCCGGTGCGGCTAGTGTGACGGCCGCCACGGCCGAGACGGCGGCGGCCAGGATGCGCCTCGAAGTGGTCATATCCGGATTCTATGCCGAACAGTTACATAAGCTAATCTTTGGTCCGTATCCGGTCCACAGTCACGGGGTTTTCAATGGTCAAGCGGTTGAGGCGCAAGGTCGCCCCCAGCGCTGTGGCGATCCCTGTCGGCGAGAACACCGCAGCCAACCGCCACGTCGGAGCGCATCCGGCCATCCCCAGATTCATCCGGCTGTTCTCGGTGCCCATCCTGTTGTTCTGGATCGCTCTGGTGGTGCTGCTCAACGTGGCCGTCCCGCAACTGGAGGTCGTCGGCCAGGAGCACTCGGTGTCACTGGCACCCGATGACGCTCCGTCGCTGCAGGCGATGAAGCGGGTCGGACAGGTCTTCCAGGAGTTCGACTCCAACAGCTCGGCGATGGTGCTGCTGGAAGGCGATGCGCCACTGGGTGAACAGGCCCACGAGTACTACGACACCCTGATCGGCAAGCTCAACGCCGACACCCGCCACGTTCAGCACATCCAGGATTTCTGGGGCGACCCGCTGACCGAAACCGGTGCACAGAGCGCCGACGGCAAGGCCGCCTACGTCCAGCTCTATCTGGCCGGCAATCAGGGCGAGACCCTGGGCAACGAGTCGATCCAGGCGGTCCGCGACACCGTCGCGAAAAACCCACCGCCACAAGGGCTCAAGGTCTACGTCACCGGCCCCGGCGCCATGCTCTACGACCAGCATCACGCCGGCGACAAAGGCGTGCAGAAGATCACCACGGTCACCCTGATCGTCATCTTCGTGATGCTCATGCTGGTCTACCGGTCGATCGTCACCACGGTGATGGTGCTGATGATGGTCTTCATCCAGCTGGCCGCAGCGCGGGGCATCGTCGCGTTCCTGGGCTACCACAACATCATCGGGCTCTCGACGTTCGCCGTGAACCTGCTGACGACCATGGCCATCGCGGCGGCCACCGACTACGTGATCTTCCTACTGGGCCGTTATCACGAGGCGCGCGAAGCCGGCGAGGATCGCGAAACCGCCTTCTACACCATGTATCACGGCACCGCGCACGTCATCCTGGGCTCGGGTCTGACGATCGCCGGCGCCACGTTCTGTCTGCACTTCACCCGACTCCCCTACTTCAAGAGCCTGGGCATCCCACTTGCCATCGGCATGCTGATCGCGGTGGTGGCCGCTCTCACGATGGCCCCGGCAATCCTGACCATCGGCAGCCACTTCGGCCTGTTCGATCCGAAGCGCAAGATGAAGACCAGTGGCTGGCGCAAAGTGGGCACCGCCGTGGTGCGCTGGCCCGGTCCCATCCTGATCGGTTCCACCGCACTGGCTTTGGTCGGCCTATTGGCCCTGCCGTCGTATACGACGAGCTACAACGACCGCAACTATCTGCCGGCCGATATTCCGGCAAACGTGGGATATGCGGCGGCCGACCGGCACTTCCCGCAGGCCCGGATGCAACCGGAACTCCTGCTCATCGAGACCGATCATGATGTCCGCAATCCGGCCGACATGCTCGTCGTCGACAAGGTGGCCAAGAACATCTTCCACATCCCGGGTGTGGGCCGGGTCCAGGCCATCACCCGACCGCAGGGCACCCCGATAGAGCACACCTCGATCCCGTTCATCATCAGCATGTCCGGTGCGACCCAGCGGTTGAACATGTCCTATCTCAAAGACCGCATGAAGGACATGCTCAAGATGGGCGACGACATCCAGGTCAGCGTCGACAGCATGGAGAAGCAGTACGAGATCATGCAACGGCTCGTCGGCGTCACCCACGACATGGTCATCAAGACCAAGCAGATGGTCGCCGACACCAACGAGATCCGGGACAAGCTCGCCGATTTCGACGATCAATTCCGCCCCATTCGCAACTACCTCTACTGGGAACCGCACTGCTACGACATCCCGCTGTGCAATGCGATGAAGTCGGTCTTCGACAGTCTCGACAAGGTCGACGCGCTCACCGACGATCTGCAGGCCACCGTCGTCGACATGGAAAAGATGGACCAGTTGATGCCGCAGATGCTGACGGTCATGCCGCCGATGATCGAGAACATGAAGATCATGAAGACCACCATGCTGACCATGCAGTCGACCATGAACGGCATGCAGGACCAGATGGACGCGATGCAGAACAACGCCAACGCGATGGGCAAGGCCTTCGACGCCTCCAAGAACGACGACTCGTTCTACCTGCCGCCGGAGGTGTTCGAGAACGAGGAGTTCAAGCGCGGGCTGAAGATGTTCGTCTCACCGGACGGAAAAGCGGTGCGGTTCATCATCTCCCACGAGAACGACCCGACCACCCCGCAGGGTTTGGCTCTGATCGACAAGATCAAGAAGGTCGCCTTCGAGTCCATCAAGGGCACCCCGCTGGAAGGCTCGAAGGTCTATCTCGGCGGCACCGCGTCGGCCTACAAGGACATGCAGCACGGCGCTAACTACGACCTGATGATCGCCGGCCTGGCGTCGCTGTGCCTGATCTTCATCATCATGCTGGTGCTGACTCGCAGTGTGGTGGCAGCGGCCGTGATCGTCGGAACCGTCGCACTGTCTCTGGGCACCTCGTTCGGGCTCTCGGTTCTGATCTGGCAGCACATCCTGAGCATCCCGCTGCACTGGATGGTGCTGGCGATGTCGGTGATCATCCTGCTGGCGGTCGGTTCGGACTACAACCTGCTGCTGGTGTCCCGGTTCAAGGAGGAGATCCACGCCGGGATCAACACCGGCATCATCAGATCGATGGCCGGCACCGGCGCGGTGGTGACCTCGGCCGGTCTGGTGTTCGCCTTCACCATGGCCTCGATGCTCGTCAGCGACCTGATGGTGGCCGGGCAGGTGGGCAGCACGATCGCCCTCGGCCTGCTGTTCGACACCCTGGTGGTGCGCTCGTTCATGACCCCGTCGATCGCGGCCCTGCTCGGCCGCTGGTTCTGGTGGCCGCAACGGGTGCGTCCCCGCCCGGTGCCGCAACCCTGGCCGGACCCCGACGCCGGCCCCGACCCATCCGCCGACCGTCAACTTGTGAGCACGAATCCGGGAGGACCATCATGAGCCGTATGCGCAACCGCCTCACCCGCGCGGGCCTGCCCGCCCTGGGTATCGCCCTGATCGCCACGCTGTTCCCCGCGCCGGCCGCCGCCGACGCGACCGAGGACTACCCGATCCCGAACCGGATGCTGCGCACCTCGTGCACGGCCGAGCAGATCATGGCCGCCGCGCGTGACGTCACGCCGGTCTACTTCGAGCGCTACATGATCGACTACAACAACAAGGGCGCCGACGTGCAGCAGGCGGCCCGCGACCGGATCCACTGGTTCTTCTCGATGGATTACGCCGGCCGGCGGCAGTACTCGGAGAACATCGCCACCGACATCTACTACGAGCAGCTGGCCTTCGCCTGGCCGAACTGGGCCAAGCTGTTCTTCAACAACAAGGG
>NZ_JAFMJZ010000112.1 GCF_017853185.1 Mycolicibacterium sp. | reverse complement strand
CAGGGGCAGCCCTCGTTGTCGCGCAGAGGAGGGCACTTCGGTGGGCGGGTCCGCGGCAGATGAGGACGCGCCACCCTGTGACTCAGCGCTTCAGCCAGGCCCCCAGGCGCCGGACCGCCTCGTCGATGTCCGACGCCGGCCCGGCGAAGGACAACCGCACATGGTGGGGCCCGCGCACGGTGTCGAAGTCCACACCCGGTGCGATCGCCAGTCCGGTGTCGGCGAGCAGTTGTTCGCAGAAGGCCAGGGAGTCGCTGGTGAAGTCGGAGACGTCGGCGTAGACGTAGAACGCCCCGTCGGCCGGCGCCAGCCGAGTCAGGCCCATCTGGTTCAGCCCGGAGATCAGCGTCTCGCGGTTGCGGGCGTAGTGCGCCAGGTGACCTTCGGACTCCGCGATCGACTCCGGGGTGAACGCGGCCACCGCGGCGTACTGAGGCAGCGCCGGCGGGCAGATGGTGAAGTTGCCGGTCAGGCAGTCCACCGCCCGGCGCAGGTCCTGCGGCACCAGCATCCAGCCCAGTCGCCAGCCGGTCATCGCGAAGTACTTCGAAAAACTGTTCAGCACAACGGCATTGCGCGAGGTCTCCCAGGCGCATGAGGTCGCCGGCGATCCCGGGTAAACCAGTCCGTGGTACACCTCGTCACTGATCAGCCGAACCCCGGACTCGTCGCACCACCGCGCGATGGCCGCCAACTCGGACGGTTCGATGATCGTCCCGGTCGGGTTCGCCGGGCTCGCCACGATCACGCCCTGCACCGGCGGATCGAGTGCGGCGAGCATCGCCGTGGTCGGCTGGAACCGGGTCTCCGGTCCGCACACGATCTCCACCACCTCACAGCCCAGCGCGGAGAGGATGTTGCGGTAACAGGGATAGCCCGGGCTCGCCATCGCCACCCGGTCGCCGACGTCGAAACAGGACAGGAAGGTCAGCAGGAAGCCGCCGGAGGATCCGGTGGTGATCACCACGTCGTCGACGCCGACCTCGATGCCGTACCGGTCGGCATAGGAGTGGGCGATCTCCTCGCGAAGTTCCGGGATGCCCAGCGCGACGGTGTAGCCGAGGTTGTTGGCGTCCAGGGTGCGGGCCGCGGCTGCGCGCACCGGTTCGGGTGCGCCGACGCTGGGCTGGCCGGCCGACAGGTTGATCAGATCGCCGTGGGTGCGCTGCCGTTCGGCCGCAGCCAGCCACACGTCCATCACATAGAACGGTGGGATACCGGCGCGCAGCGAGACGTGATCGGTCACGGGAGTTGAGGTTAGAGCAGTTCGGATTCCAGCCTGCGCAGCTGTTCCGCAGGGGAGCCCAGCAGTTCGGCGCTGGAGTACGCCCGCTTGAAGTACAGGTGCATGTCGTGTTCCCAGGTGATCGCGATGCCGCCGTGCAACTGGATCGCCTCACCGGCCACCGTGGTGAACGTCTCGCTGGCGGCGAGCCGGGCCAGCGCCGCCGACACCGGATTCGGATCGGCGACGGCATCACCGACGACCGCCCGGGCCGACTGCACCGCAACGTAGAGATCGGCCATCCGGTGCTTGAGGGCCTGGAAGCTGCCGATCGGCCGGCCGAACTGCACCCGCTGTTTGGTGTAGTCGACGGTCAGGTCCAGGCAACGCGATGCGGCGCCGATCTGTTCGGCGGCCAGCAGGATCGCGGCGGTGTCGGCCAGTCCGGGATCGGCGCCGATGGTCTCCGTCGATCCGGGGGTGAGCCGGGCCAGCCGCCGGGTCGGATCGAGCGGCGTCAGCGCTTCGGTGCGCACGTCGGACCACCGCTGGATGTGGCCGTCCCCGACGGCCAGCACCACGTCGGCCTCGCCGTTGAGCGCGTAGTCGCGGTCGAAGACCACCGTCCCGACGCGCTGTCCGGCGGCCAGTGCCTCCAGCGCATCGGCGTCGGGGTCGTCCGTGGCGAGCAGTGCGAGTTCGGCGAGCGTGGTGCCGAGCAGGGGAGTGGGCACCAGTGCCTTGCCGAGTTCCTCGAGAACCGCTGCGGCATCAGCCAATTCACCGCCCGCACCGCCGAGGTCCTCGGGCACCACCAGGGCGGCCGCCCCGACCTGCTCGCACAGCAGCGACCACAGCGATTCGTCGTACCCGCGCTCGGACTCCATCGCCCGGCGCACCGCGTCCGGGGCGGCGTGCTTGTCGACCAGAGCCGCAACGGTCTGGCGCAGCAGGGCGCGTTCCTCGCTGCTGGTCATAGCCGCTCGATGATGGTGACGTTGGCGGTGCCACCGCCCTCGCACATGGTCTGCAGTCCGTAACGCCCGCCGGTGCGCTCGAGTTCGTTGAGCATGGTGGCGAACAGCTTGGCGCCGGTCGCCCCGAGTGGGTGGCCCAGGGCGATGCCGCCGCCGTTGGGGTTGACCTTCGCCGGATCGGCGCCGGTCTCCTTGATCCAGGCCAGCACGACGGGCGCGAACGCCTCGTTGATCTCCACGACGTCGATGTCGTCGATCGACAGGCCGGTCTTGTCCAGCGCGTAGCGGGTCGCCGGGATCGGGCCGGTCAGCATGAAGACGGGATCGGCTCCGCGGCAACTGATGTGGTGGATGCGAGCCCGGGGCTTCAGACCGTGATCCTTGACCGCCTGCTCGGAGGCCAGCAGCACGGCGCTGGCGCCGTCGCAGATCTGGCTGGCCACGGCGGCCGTCATCCGGCCGCCTTCGCTGAGCACCGGCAGTGCGGCCATCTTCTCCAGCGTGGTCTCCCGCGGGGTCTCGTCGACCGCGAATCCGTCAACGGCGATGATCTCGTTGTCGAAGTGCCCGCCGCGGATGGCGGCGAACGCCCGCTGGTTACTGGCCAGGGCGAAGCGCTCCATGTCCTCGCGGGTGATGTCCCACTTGTCGGCGATCATCTCGGCCCCGCGGAACTGAGAGATCTCCTGATCGCCGTAGCGCTGCAGCCAGAACTGCGACTCGTTGGTGGGGGAGGTGAACCCGAACTCCTTGCCGACGATCATCGCCGAGGAGATCGGGATCTGGCTCATGTTCTGCATGCCGCCGGCCAGGATCAGATCGGCCATACCGGCCATGATCGCCTGCGCGCCAAAGGAAATCGCCTGCTGACTCGACCCGCATTGGCGGTCGACGGTCACCCCTGGCACCTCTTCGGGATAGCCGGCGGCCAGCCAGGTCAGCCGGCCGATGTTGCCGGCCTGCCCGCCGATCGCGTCGACGCAACCGACGATCGCGTCGTCGACGGCCGCCGGGTCCACGTCGTTGCGGTCGAAGATGCCGCGGAACGCATGCACGCCGAGGTCGATCGGATGGACGCCGGCCAGCGAGCCGTTGCGCTTGCCGACGGGGGTGCGCACCGCGTCGATCACATATGCCGTGGACAAACTAGCCACCGTTGGTCTCCTTCTCCGTAGCGATGCCGTCCAGAACGATCGACAGGTACTGCCGCCCGACCTGTTCGGCGGTCAGCGGTCCGCCGGGCTGATACCACCGCACCGACACCCAGGTGGTGTCGCGGATGAAGCGGTACACCAGGTCGACGTTGATGTCCTTGTCGAAGTAGCCCTGCTCGATGCCCTGGTTGAGCAGGTCGACCCACATCTTGCGCTGACGCCGGTTGAGTTCGTCGATGTAGGCGAACCGCGGTTGGCCGGATAGCCGCTTGGCCTCGTCCTGGTAGATGACCACCTCGGCGTGGTGGTCCTCGATGGCGTCGAAGGACGCCATGAACAAACCCTTCAGCCGGGCAAGGGGATTGGGCTCGGTGTCGATGATGTGCTGATACCGCGCGAAGAGCCAGTCGAGGAAGGTGCGCAGCACCTCGTCGACCATCTCCTCCTTGGACTTGAAGTGGTGATAGAGGCTGCCGGAGAGGATGCCGGCGGCGTCGGCGATGTCGCGGACGGTGGTGGCGCGCAGGCCGCGTTCGGCGAACATCGCCGCGGCGAGTTCGAGCAACTCGTCACGCCGGGTGGCCGGAGTGGATGCCGTCACGGGTGCTGGCTCGACACTGAGATCACTTCTCCGGTCAGATAACTGGAGTAGTCACTGGCCAGGAACGCGATGGTGGCGGCAACCTCCCACGGTTCGGCGGCCCGGCCGAAGGCCTCCTGCTCGGAGAGCCGGTCGAGCAGTTCGGTGGAACTGGTCTTCTCCAGGAACTTGTGTCGCGCGATGCTCGGCGAGACGGCGTTGATCCGCACCCCGTACTCGGCGGCTTCGATTGCGCTGCAACGGGTCAGCGCCATCACCCCGGCCTTCGCCGCGGCGTAGTGCGACTGGGAGTGCTGCGCCCGCCAGCCCAGCACGCTGGCGTTGTTGACGATCGTCCCGCCGTGGCCGGCGTCGCGGAAGTAGCCCAGTGCGGCGCGGGTGGCCCGCATCACCGAGGTGAGCGTGACGGACAGGACGCGGTCCCACTCCTCGTCGGTCATGTCGATCACCGGGGTCTGCCCGCCCAGGCCGGCGTTGTTGACCAGGACGTCGAGTCGGCCCAGCCGGGCGGTGGTGGAGTCGACCAGGGCATCGATCTGCGCGGTGGATGTGACGTCGCACACCACGCTCTCCACCCGGCCCAGGCCTAACGCGGACAACGCATCCCGGGTCTCACCGAGTCGTCTCTCATGGTGGTCGGAGATCATCACGTCGGCGCCCTCGAGTAGGGCGCGGCGTGCGACCGCGGCGCCGATCCCGGTGCCGGCCGCGGCGGTGATCACCACCACCTTGCCGGTCAGCAGTCCATGGCCCTCGATCTCCGGTGGCGGCGTGCTCAGTGGATTCTTCCGGGTGGTCATTAACCCCTCGCTTCCCGCGGTAGGCCGAGCACCCGTTCGGCGATGATGTTGCGCTGGATCTCGTTGGAACCGCCGTAGATGGTGTCGGCGCGGGAGAACAGGAACAGCCGCTGCCATTCGTCGAACTCGTTGCCGTCCAGCACCATTGAAGCCTTGCCTCTGATCGCCATGGCAAGTTCGCCGAGATCCCGGTGCCAGTTGGCCCACAGCAGTTTGGAGACGGAATCCTGGCCGGGAAGCTCGTCGTCCATGGTGGCCAGCGCGAAGGACCGCATGGTCTGCAGTTCGGCCCAGGCCCTGGTGAGCCGCTCTCGGATCAGCGGATCGTTGACCGCGCCGGTATCCTTGGCCAGCTGCACCAGAGCGGAAAGCTCACGGGCGTAACGGATCTGCTGGCCCAGCGTGGACACGCCGCGTTCGAACTGCAGGGTTCCCATCGCCACACCCCAGCCGTCGCCGGGTTCCCCGACCACCAGTTCGGCGTCGGTGCGGGCGTCGGTGAAGAACACCTCGTTGAACTCCGAGTCACCGGTCAGCTGGACGATCGGGCGGATCTGGACACCCGGCTGGTCAAGCGGCACAAGCAGATACGACAGACCCTTGTGCCCTTTGGAGCCCTTCTCGGATCGCGCGATGACGAAGCACCACTGCGCCCAGTGCGCCAGCGACGTCCAGACCTTCTGCCCGTTGATGATCCAGCTGTCCCCGTCGAGGTTCGCCGTCGTCGACACATTGGCGAGGTCGCTGCCGGCACCGGGTTCGGAGTAGCCCTGGCACCACAGTTCGGTGACGTCGCGGATGGCCGGCAGGAAGCGCCGCTGCTGCTCTGCGGTGCCGAAGGCGATCAGCGTCGGGCCGACGAGTTCCTCACCGAGGTGGTTGACCTTGTCGGGGGCGTCCGCGCGCGCGTACTCCTCGTAGAAGGCGACCCGGTGCGCCACCGACAGTCCGCGCCCGCCGTGCTCGACCGGCCAGCCCAGGCAGGTCAGCCCGGCGGCGGCCAGATGCCGGTTCCAGGCCCGCCGTTCCTCGAAGGCCTCATGCTCGCGGCCGGGGCCGCCGAGGCCCTTGAGCGCGGCATATTCACCGACGAGGTTGGCGGCCAGCCAGTCGCGGACCTCAGCCCGGAACTCCTCGACACGCACCCTTGTAGGGTAACCTACCAAGCACTTGCTTTGTTAGCGGTCCGGAGGGAGCAGCGATGACGGCCGCTACCGGCCATCCGCTCACCACGCCGGCGGTCCTCGACCGGATGGCGTTCGACTATGCCGACCACGAAGCGCTGGTCACCCCCGATCGCCGCTTCACCTTCGCCGAACTGCGCGACGAGGTCCGCCGCACCGCGGGCGCCATCGCCGGACTCGGCGTGCACCCCGGCGACCGGGTGGCGCTGTGGTCGCCGAACACCTGGCACTGGGTGGTGGCCTGCCTGGCGACGCACTACGCCGGCGCGGTGCTGGTTCCGCTCAACACCCGCTACACCGCCGGCGAGGCCGCCGACATCCTGGCCCGCACCGAGGCCCCCCTGCTGTTCGCGATGGGCCGCTTCCTCGGCGCCGACCGCGCGTCCGAACTCGACCGGGCGTCCCTGCCGGCACTGCGGCACATCGTCCGGATTCCGGTCGAGGACGCCGACGGCACGGAGCAGAAAGGGAGTTGGGAAGAGTTCCTGGCCGGACCGCAGGTGCCCCTCCATGAGGTCGACGCCCGCGCGCGGGCGGTCTCACCCGACGACGTCTCCGACATCCTGTTCACCTCCGGCACCACCGGGCGCAGCAAGGGCGTGCTGTGCGCGCACCGCCAATCGCTGTCGGCGCCGGCGGCGTGGGCGAAGTGCGGCGAACTCACCAGCGCCGACCGCTACCTGTGCATCAACCCGTTCTTCCACAACTTCGGCTACAAGGCCGGCATCCTGGCCTGCCTTCAGACCGGCGCGACGCTCATCCCGCAGTTGACGTTCGACCCCGAGCAGGCGATGCGCACCGTGCAGGAGCAGCAGATCACCGTGCTGCCCGGACCGCCGACCATCTACCAGTCCCTGCTGGATCACCCGTCCCGCAAGGACTTTGACCTCAGTTCGCTGCGGTTCGCCGTCACCGGGGCGGCCATCGTGCCGGTGGTGCTCATCGAACGGATGCAGAGTGAACTCGATATCGAGATCGTGCTGACCGCCTACGGGCTCACCGAGGCCAGTGGGTTCGGCACCATGTGCCGGCCCGACGACGATCCGGTGACCGTCGCCACCACCTGCGGGCGGCCGATCGCCGGATTCGAACTGCGCATCGACTCCGAGGACGGCGCCGGCGAGGTGCTGTTGCGCGGACCCAACGTGATGCTCGGCTATCTCGACGACCCGGCGGCCACCGCGGCGGCGATCGACGCCGACGGGTGGTTGCACACCGGCGATGTAGGCACCGTCGACGCGGCGGGCAATCTGCGCATCACCGACCGTCTCAAGGACATGTACATCTGCGGCGGTTTCAACGTGTACCCCGCCGAAGTGGAGCAGACGTTGATGCGACTGGACGGGGTGGCCGACGTCGCGGTGATCGGCGTTCCCGACGAACGCCTCGGCGAGGTCGGCTGCGCATTCGTCGTGCCAAGGCAACGGGCCGACATCGACGAGGAGGCCGTGATCTCCTACACCCGAAAGCACTTGGCCAACTTCAAGATTCCGCGTTCGGTGATCTTCGTCGACGCGCTGCCGCGCAACGCCGGCGGGAAAGTCGTCAAACCCACACTGCGGGAGATGGCCTGATGGATATCGACTACGACGACGCCACCTGTGCCTTCCGCGACGAGGTGCGCGCGTTCCTGGGTGCGAATCGCCACGAGTTCCCGACGAAGTCCTACGACACCGCCGAGGGATTCGCCCAGCACCGTCGCTGGGACCGGGTGCTCTTCGACGCCGGACTGTCGGTGATCACCTGGCCGGAGAAATACGGCGGCCGCGACGCCTCGCTGCTGCAGTGGGTGGTGTTCGAGGAGGAGTACTTCCGGGCCGGTGCCCCGGGGCGCGCCAGCGCCAACGGCATCTCGATGCTGGCGCCCACCCTGTTCGGGCACGGCACCGAGGAGCAGTTGGATCGCATCCTGCCGAAAATGGCCAGCGGAGAGGAGATCTGGGCGCAGGCCTGGTCGGAACCGGAGTCCGGCAGCGACCTCGCCTCACTGCGCTCGACGGCCACCCGCACCGACGGCGGCTGGCTGCTCAACGGCCAGAAGATCTGGAGCAGCCGCGCGGTGTTCGGCGAACGCGGCTTCGGGCTGTTCCGCTCCGACCCCGCCGCCGAACGCCACCGCGGTCTGACGTACCTGATGTTCGACCTGCACGCCGAGGGCGTGACGGTGCGACCCATCGCGCAACTCGGCGGTGCCACCGGTTTCGGGGAGGTCTTCCTCGACGATGTCTTCGTCCCCGATCACGACGTGATCGGTGGCGTGCACGACGGCTGGCGCGCGGCGATGAGCACCACCAGCAACGAGCGCGGGATGTCGTTGCGCAGTCCGGCCCGCTTCCTCGCCCCGGCCGAACGCCTGGTGCAGGCCTGGCGCGATGACGGTTCGGACCCGCGCTTCGCCGATGCCGTGGCCGACGCCTGGATCAAAGCCCAGGCCTACCGGCTGCACACCTTCGGCACCGTCACCCGCATCGCCGAGGGCGGGGAGTTGGGCGCGGAATCCTCGGTCACCAAGGTGTTCTGGTCGGACCTCGACGTGGCGATCCACCAGACCGCGCTCGACCTGCGTGGCCCGGCCGGTGAGATCGCCGACGGCTGGACCGACGGACTGCTGTTCGCCCTCGGTGGACCGATCTACGCCGGCACCAACGAGATTCAGCGCAACATCATCGCCGAACGCATCCTCGGTCTGCCGAAGGAGGCGAAAGCATGAAGTTCGCACTCGACGCCGAACAGCGTGACTTCGCCGCCAGCATCGACGCCGCCCTCGGTGCGGCGGACGTGCCCGCGGCCGTGCGGTCCTGGGCCGCCGGTGACACCGCGCCGGGCCGCAGAGTGTGGGAGAGGCTGTCCGAACTAGGCGTGACCGCCCTGGCGGTGCCGGAGAAGTACGACGGCATCGGCGCCCACCCGGTCGATCTCGTGGTGGCCTGTGAACGGTTGGGACGCTGGTGTGTGCCCGGTCCGGTCACCGAATCCATTGCGGTGGCACCGATTCTGCTCGCCGATGACGAGCGCTCGGCCGCGCTGGCCTCCGGTGACCTGATCGCCACGGTGGCGGTCCCGCCGGTGGTGCCGTGGGCGGTGGACGCCGACGCCGCGGGCCTGATCCTGCTGGCCGCCGAAGGCGTGGTCGTCGATGCCGTTGCCGGGGATGTGCGCGAGTCCGTCGACCCGTCCCGCCGGCTCTTCAGCATCACCGCCGCCGGACCGACACAGGCCGCCGCGGTCGGCCGCGCCTTCGAATTCGGCGCGCTGGCCACCGCGGCCCAACTCGTCGGGGCCGGGCAGGCCATGCTCGACATGACGGTGGAATATGCCAAGCAGCGCAGTCAGTTCGGCCGGCTGATCGGCAGCTATCAGGCGATCAAACACAAACTGGCCGATGTTCACATCGCGCTCGAGCTGGCCCGGCCGCTGCTCTACGGTGCGGCGCTGACACTCGACATCCGCGACGTCAGCGCCGCCAAGGCCGCCGCATCCGACGCGGCCCTGCTGGCGGCGCGCGCGGCGCTGCAGACCCACGGCGCCATCGGCTACACCGCCGAACACGATCTGTCACAGTGGCTGTTGCGTGTGCAGGCATTACGTTCGGCCTGGGGTGATCCCACGTTCCACCGGCGGCGGGTATTGGAGTGGCTATGAAGCTCATCGGTTCCGCGGTCACGGCGGCGTTCGGGGTGCTCGGTTCGCTGTCGGCGGCCGCCGGCTCGGTCACCGCCGCGGTCACACTCACGGCAACTGCGCTGATCGTGCCCGGGACGGCGACGCCCGATCCCGCCGTGGTGCCCGGGTACATGCAGAACGCCGTCGACTACTACATCGCGCCGACCACACAATCCTGCGCAGTCGACTGTGTCCCGGAACCGGTGCCGTACATCGCCCAGTTCTGGCCGTTCCCCTGGGAGGGCTGGGGCGGGTTGACCGGCGCTAAGTTCGACGTGTCGGTGGCCAGCGGTCTCAACCAACTCAACAGCGACCTGGTCGGCACCTATCACCCGACTTCCGGCACTCCGGCCGTCGTGTTCGGTTACTCCCAGGGAGCGACGGTCGCCACCCGGGAGAAGTCGATCCTGACCGAACTGTCGGTGCAGGATCAGGCGAACATCGACTTCGTCCTCATCGGCAACCCCAACCGGCCCAACGGCGGACTCTTCGAACGGCTCGCGATGTTCGGCACGGTTCCGATCCTGGACGCCACGTTCGGCCTGCCCACCCCGACCGACACCGCCATGTCGACCGTCGACATCGCGTTCCAGTACGACGGCGTTGTGGACTTCCCGCGATACCCGATCAACCTGCTTGCCGACCTCAACGCGATCGGCGGCTTCTGGTACACCCACGGCAGCTATCTGGGGCAGGCCCCGAACGGCCTCACTCCGACCGAACTGGCGGCGGCGATCGCTGATCCGGCCAACCAGCAGCACATCGCCGGCAGTGACACGACCTACGTGCTGATTCCCACGCCGAATCTGCCGCTGCTGCAGCCACTTCGGGAATTCGCAGCGTTCACCGGAACCGAGTTCATCGTCACTCCGCTGATCGACCTGATCCAGCCGGCCCTCCGTGTGCTCATCGAAACCGGTTACGACAGGTCCCTTCCCTACAGCACGCCGGCGCCTTTTCAGCTCATCCCGAGGGTCAATCCGATCACCGTGACTGTCGATCTCGTCAACGCGATCGGCGAGGGCATCCGGGATGCGGCCCGGGACATCGGCGCCTCTGCGCCGGCCCCTTCGCCCGCGCCACCGGTCGCCCGCCAACGGTTGGCGAAGACCGCGTCCGGGGCCTCGGCCACCACACACATCGGCAAGGCGCGCCAAGGGGTTGCGAGGCGAGGAGCCACCGCCGCCTAGTGCGGGGTGTC
>NZ_JAFMJZ010000111.1 GCF_017853185.1 Mycolicibacterium sp. | reverse complement strand
ACCCCAGCGCCGACACGTCGATCCTCGACGGGGTGCAGACCGGCAAGTTCGTCGGCCCGGACGGAACCGAGATCCAGTGGTCGGAGGCGACCGGACTGGTCACCATCCCCGCGGCGCTCGCGGCTACGATCCCCGGTTTCAGCGCCACCGCGCCGACGGTAGAAGGGACCACGTCCGTGACCAAGCCCAGCCTGGCGCCCACTACGACCACCGCTCCCGCCAAGGGTTCGACCTCAGGCAAGAGCAGTAAGTGGTGGTGGATTCCGGTCGGGCTGGCCGCACTCGCCCTGCTCATCGGGTTGCTGCGGCTGATGACCCGCAAGCCCAAGGCGCCCGAACCGGTCAGGGTCGCGGCGCAGCGTGCGCCCGATGTGACCGCGCACCGTGCCGCTGAGGTCGCGGCACAACGTGCTGCCGAGGTCACGGCGCCACGTGCGACCGAGGTCAAGAAGCCGGCGCCGGTGGCTCCGCCGCCACCGCCCGTTCGCCCGGTCGGCCCGGCCCCGACCCTGCGACCACCGGCCCCCCCGGCACCTCCGGCGCCCCCTGCACCGCCGGCGCCCCCGGCCCCGGCCAAAGTGGTTCCTCTGGTCAAGACTCCGCCCCCGGCTCCCCCGGCTCCCCCGGCCCCCAAGCCGGATCCGGCACCGGAGACCGTGGCCATCCGCCCGCTGCTGTCGGAGCCGCCCAAGGCGACGATCCACACCGAGGCCGCTGCCACCGACGACACCGCCACGGTGATCAAGTACGAGTCCTCGGCGCCGGCGGCCACCAGCATCCAGGTGACCTACGAGAACAACGCGGTCGGCGACAACCAGGAAAGCCGTGCCGACAAGAGCGACACGGTTCCCGACTCACGACAGCTCTGAACCAATAACCCGTCTGACCTTCAGACATACCAACAAGGAGAAAACACATGGAATGGCTACTCGGTGCAGTCGGCGGCCTCATCGGCGGTAACGCGGCCGGCGTCAAGAACGGCCTCGGCGCAGGTCCCAACAGCATCGCCGGCGCACTCGGCGGCCTGCTCGGCGGCGGACTGGGCGGCAACGCGATCGGCAACCTGATCGGCGGCGGCGACGTCGCCCACATCGTCGGACAACTCGGTGGCGGCGGCGTCACCGGCGCCATCCTGACCGCCATCGTGGGCGCGGTCATGAAGGGCAAGGCCGCCAAGTAAGGCAGCTGCAGAATGAATTCGGCGCGGGTGACCAACTGGTCGCCCGCGCCGAATTCGTTTGTGGCTGTTGAGTTTTCGAAACTAAGCGGTCGGAACCGCCAGCTCGGTCTCTTCCTTCGCTGCTTCGGCCGGAGTCGGCCAGGGCTCGGGAACCGGACGCTGCCGCACCCGTTGCGGCCACCAGAACCAGCGGCCCATCAAGGCCGCGATCGACGGAGTCATGAACGACCGGATCACCAGGGTGTCGAACAGCAGACCGAGCCCGATGGTGGTGCCCACCTGCGCCAGGATCTTCAGTTCGCTGAAGCCCATCGCCGCCATCGTCACCGCGAAGACCAGACCGGCCGAGGTCACCACCGAGCCACTGCCACCCATCGCGCGGATGATGCCGGTATTGAGGCCGGCGTGGATCTCCTCCTTGAACCGCGCGACGAGAAGAAGGTTGTAGTCCGATCCCACCGCCAACAGGATGATGACCGACATCACCAGCACCATCCAGTGCAGAGGGCGGCCCAACAGGTCCTGCCAGATCAGCACCGAGAGTCCGAACGACGTGCCCAGCGACAGCACCACGGTGCCGACGATGACGGCTGCGGCGACAACGCTGCGGGTGATGATCAGCATGATGATGAAGATCAGGCACAGCGCGGAGATGCCGGCGATCATCAGGTCGTAGTTGGCGCTCTCCTGCATGTCCTTGTAGGCGGTCGAGGTGCCGGCCAGGAAGAGCTTCGACCCCTCCAGAGGGGTGCCCTTGATCGCCTCGAACGCCGCGTTCTTGATGGTGTCGACGACCTTGAGCCCTTCCGGGGACATCGGGTCACCTTCGTGGGCGATGATGAACCGCACCGCTTTTCCGTCCGGGGACAGGAACATCTTCATGCCGCGTTTGAAGTCGGCGTTCTCGAAGACCTCCGGAGGCAGGTAGAACGAATCGTCGTTCTTCGCGTCGTCGAAGGCCTTGCCCATCGCGGCCTGGTTGTCCTGCATCGCCTCCATCTGGTCGTACATGCCGGACTGGGTGCTCTGCATGGTCAGCTGCATCTTCTGCATCGACACCATGGTGTCGATCATCGGCGGCATGATCGTGCGCATCTCGGCGGTGAGCGTGTCCAACTGGTGCAGGCTGGGCAGCAGGCTCTTGAAGTCGTCGGTCATCGTGTCGATGCCGTCGATGGTGTCGAAGATCGACCGGGTCGCCCAGCACATCGGGATGTCGAAGCAGTGCGGTTCCCAGTAGAGGTAGTTGCGGATCGGCCGGAAGAAGTCGTCGAAGTTGGAGATGTTGTCGCGCAACTCGTTGATGTCGTCGTAGGTGATGTCCATCTTGCCGACCATGTCGTGCGTGACGGCGTTGAGCGCGCCCATCATGTCGTACATCTTGGTCATGCTGTCGATGTTGATCTGCATGTCGTCGCCCATTTTGAGCATGTCTTTCATGCGGTCCTGCAGGTACGACTGGTTCATCGTCTGCAGGGTGCCCTGCATGCCGATCATGAACGGAATGGAACTGTGCGCGACGGGGGTCCCCAGCGGACGCGTGATGGTCGTGACCCGTCCGATGCCGGGCTGGTGGAACATCGCCTTGGCGACCCGGTCGATGACCAGGAAATCCGCCGAGTTGCGCATGTCGTGGTCGCTCTCGAGCATGAGCATCTCCGGGCTGAGGCGCGCGGCCGGGAAGTGCCGTTCGGCCGCTGCGAAACCTTCGGAGGCCGGGATGTCCGGCGGCAGATAATGCCGGTCGTTGTAGTCGGTGCGGTAGCCCGGCAGGGCCAGCAGGCCCACCAGCGCGAGCGCGATGGTAGCCGTCAGGATCGGACCGGGCCAGCGGACCACGGCCGCGCCAACCCGGCGCCAGAACCGTTCGCGCAGAGCACGTTTCGGTTCCAGCGCACCCAGGTGGCTGGCCACCGTCACCACGGCCGGGCCCATCGTGACGGCCGCCGCCACCATCACGACCATGCCGATGGCCAGTGGCACACCCATGGAATGGAACATCGGGCTGCGGGTGAAGTGCAGGCAGAACAGCGCACCGGCGATGGTCAGGCCCGAACCGAGGATGACGTGGGTGGTGCCGTGGAACATCTCGTAGTAGGCGGACTCCTTGTCCTTACCCTTACCCCTGGCCTCCTGGTAGCGGCCGAACAGGAAGATCACGTAGTCGGTGCCGGCCGCGATCGCCACCATGGTCAGCAGGTTCACCGCGAACGTCGACAACTCGATCAGGCGGAAATGGCCGAGGAACGCCACCACCCCACGCGCAGCAGCGAGTTCGGCGAAGACCATGAACAACGCCAGCAGCACGGTGACGATGGACCGGTAGACGAAGAGCAGCATCACCATGATCACGCCGAAAGACAGAATCGTGACCAGTTGCAGGCTGCGGTCACCGGCGATATGGGTGTCGGCGATCAGCGCCGACGGGCCGGTGACGTAGGCCTTGACGCCGGGCGGGGCGGCAACGCTTGCGACGACGTTCTTGGCCGCGTCCACCGATTCGTTGGCCAGGCCCTCACCCATGTTGCCGGCCAGATAGACCTGGACGTAGGCAGCCTTGCCGTCGGAACTCTGCGAACCTGCCGCGGTGAGCGGATCGCTCCAGAAGTCCTGCACATGCTCGACGTGTTTGGTGTCAGCCTTCAGCTTGCTGACGACCTGGTCGTAGTACGCGTGCGAGTCGGCACCGAGTGGCTGGTCGCCCTCAAGCACGATCATCACCGAGGTGTTGGAGTGGAACTCGTCGAACACCTCGCCGATCCGGTTCATCGCGATGGTCGACGGCGCATCCTGAGCCGACATCGGAACCGACTGTTCCTTGCCGACCTCCTCGATCTGGGGCACCGCGGTGTTGGTCAACACCGTCAGGGCGAGCCAGGCCAGGATGATCGGCACCGAGAGCCGCCGGATCCAGTGTGCGATGTGCGGCCGCGCCGTGCGCTGGCTGTGGCCGGCCGTCATCCGGACTTGACGATGCAGAACGTCTGCGCGCTGACCCCGCTGGACCAGCGCTCATCCTTGAGGACGCCGTCGACGGTGATCCGGCAGCCGATGGTGTCGGCGTCACCCTGGGCGACGATGTTCGCGGCCGCGGCCGGCGCGGTGGTGGTCAATGTGAGCGTCCACGGCAACGGGACGTCCCGGGCGATCTGCGGCTCGGCGTCGAGGTTGAGGTAGTTCACGGTGGCCACCGCGCCCGGTGGGCCCATGATCTCGTAGACGACGACCTTGGGGTTGAACGGCTTGGGATCGTTGACCAGACCGCTGCCCTCCCGGGTGAGTTCGGTCTTGCCGAACACCCCGCGCAGCCGGTCCACGGCGAAGATGGCCACTGCGACCACGGCCAGGATGACCACCACCATCCAGGCCTTGCGGAATCCCCGCATCGCCCAGTACCCGATGCTGCGCCGCGGGCGCTTTCCGGCCTTGGCCTCCGCCTTTGCGGCCCGGCGTGCGCTACGGGCGTCCCTGCGGGATTGAGGCTGCTCAGAAGCAGGCACCGGATCGGTCACCTGGCCTGCGGTCGTGCCGGCTGGGCTCTCCACCGTCATCCCCGGCACCCCCACGCTACGACCACGACCGACACCGCTACATAGTAGAACTAACAGTATTGCCGCGCGAACCGGATGTGACCGGCGTCATGCACTCACTCGATGGCGCCGGAAAGGTGCAGATCGGCGAGTGCCGTCTGCGCCGCCTCCCTCAACTGCTCCCGGGTGGTCGTGCCGTGCGCGTTGGACTGGCCGATCGAGATCCACACCCGCCCGTTGACACGCCCTGAAATCACCGGATGGAAGATCCCGTCGCTGCGGCGCAGGTCCCGGAATGTGATGCCCTGCTCGAACGGCAGGAAGAATGCGGCATCGGCATCGGTGCCATCGGGCCGGTTGGTCGCGGGATCGAGTTCTCCGAGGTAAGAGCAACCGACCTCCTTGCTCTTGAGCACCAGGCCCTCGAGCCTGCGCACCACCCGTTGCGGCACGAACGGCACCAACGGCAGTGGGCCGAGCAGGTCATTGCCGGACTCCCCGAGGCCGGCGAGTGCGTCCTTGAACTGTGCCCGCACGCCGGACAGGTCGGTGGTCACGACGTCGGGATCGACCGTGAACGCCACGCTCGTCAACGCGTTCGCCCGCTCGTCTCCGGGCGTGCGCTCGCTGATCGGGACGGACATGTTCACCATCCCGTCCTCGGCCAGCCAGTCGAGAGCCTTTCCGCACCGGGCGCCGAAGCCCAGCAGCAGGGTCGGCCCGGTGCCGCCGAGTTCACCGGCCCGTTTGTCCCAGTGCTCGGCGTCGACGTGAACCGTGACCGAGGGAACAACCACCTCCCGGTCCAGACCGGCCTCCCCGGCCGGGATTTCGGGGGCTTTCCGCCGCACCGTCGAGGCGCCCTCCTTGCGGGCGAGGCGGGCCGCGGCCACGACCGACGTGAAGACCTCCGGCAACCCCCGAATCAGGGTCCGCGCATCCGCCTTCAGCGCTTGATACCGGGGTCGTGAACCGGGCGGCGGATAGCCCAGGTCGTGGGTGATGCCTTTGGCGGCATCGGTGACGGCCACGACTGCGCCGACACCGTCAGCGATGGTGTGCGAGACGATCAGCGTCACCGCCGCGCCGCCGTCGGTCAGTGGCAGCACCGCCAATCTCCACGACGGGCCGTGCTCAGGGTCGATCGGCACACGAGCCTGCTCGACAGCCCACTCCCGAAGTTCGGCTCGCGGCCGGGCCGCCGGTGCGATCTCGATATCGGGCAACCCGGGCCAGGAGACCCATCGGTGCCGGCCGAACGGCAGCGGCGAGCGCTCGATGCGACGGCCGAGCAGTCCCAGTCCGAGGTTGTGATGGAACCGGCGCAGCGCTGCCAGATCGACGTCGTGGCTGTAGACCCAGCACCACTGGATCAGTGGATCCCGCCCGCGCGCCCGCAGGCCCAGGAAGGACGCCTGATCCATGTAGTCGATCGTGTTATCCACGCCGGTCATCGTAGAGAGGACCTATTCGACCGTTCCGGACAGACAAAAGTCGGCGAGGGTTTCGCGGACCGACTGTGCGAGTTCGGCCCTGGTGGTGCTCGCCTCGGCGTTGGTGTAGCCGATGCTGATGAAGATCCTCCCGTTGACCCTGCCGGTGACCACCGGGAAGAAGGATCCACCGGTTCGGCGGATGTCGGCGCCGGTGAGGTTCTCGGCCATCCTCACCGAGAAGAAATCGGCGTCGGTGCCGTCAGGGCGATTCACCGCGGGGTCGAACTGGCCGAGGTTCGAGCTGCCGATGACGCCGGTGCTGATGACCATCCCTTCAAGCCGCCGGGCCAGCGCCTTGGGCACCACCGGAACCAGCGGCAGTGGGGCCAGCAGTTCATGCCGCGCTTCGCTCAGGCCCGACAGCGCGGCCTTGAGGCCGGCGCGAACAGAGGTCAGGTCGGCGCACACCTGATCGGGGTCCACCGTCATCGACACCTGGGTCAAGGCGTTGCCACGGGTGTCGCCCTCAGTGCGTTCGTTGACCGGCACAGTGACGTCCACCCGGCCTTCGCCGTTGGTCCAGCCCAGCCGGCCGCCGAGGCGGCCCGTCAACCCGATGAACAGTGCTGTCGGGGTGCCGCCGAGTTCGGCCGCTCGGGCATCCCACGTCTCGGCGTCGGCGTAGACGGTGATCGCGGCCAACGTGACCCGCTGATCCGGCGCGGGGGCCTTGCCATTGGTCTCGCGCGCTGGGGACGACAGCGAGTCACTGCGGGTGCGGGCCAGCCGTGCCAGCGCGATCGCGGCGCGAACCATGCCCGGGAATTCACGGACAGCACGACGCGAATCAGCAAGCAGCGCAGGCAGTTTCGCCGAGCTTCCGGACGTCGGGTAACCGAGGTCCCGGCTCTCCCCCTTGGCTGCCGCCACAACGGCCAGGGTGGCTCCGACTCCGTCTGCGACGGTGTGTGAGAGCACCAGGGTCACCGCGGCGCCACCTCCGGCGATCGGTTGCACTGCCAGCCTGAACGAGGGTCCGTACTCGGGGTCGATGGGCAACGCGGCCTGCCCGTCGAACCAGGCGAGCACCTCACTGCGGGGCAGTGCCGCCGCTTCGACGGCGATGTCGGCCGGGCCGGGCCAGGCGATCCAGCGGTGCCGGCCGAACGGAAGCGGAGAGCGTTGGATGCGCCGGCCGAGCAGACCCCGGCCCAGGTTGTGGTGGAACCGTCGCAGCGCATCGAGGTCGACGTCGTGGCCGTAGATCCAGCTGAACTGGATCACCGGCCCGTGGCCGAGTGCGCGCAGACCGAGGAAGGACGCCTGATCGATGTAGTCGAGCGTGTTGTCCATAGCCAGTCTGTTTCAGTGCGCTGTCTGTCAGGCGGGGTTCTTGGGCGCTTCTGGCTTGTGGTCCATCCCACTCTCCTTGCGCTGCTGCGCGGTGATCGGCGCGGGCGCATCGGTGAGCGGGTCGATTCCACCGCCGGACTTGGGGAAAGCGATGACGTCGCGGATGGAGTCCGCCCCGAACAGCAGGGCGGTGATCCGGTCCCAGCCGAAGGCGAGTCCACCGTGCGGCGGGGCGCCGAAGGTGAAGGCCTCCAACAGGAATCCGAACTTCTCGTTGGCTTCGCCCGAGTCGATGCCCATCACCGAGAACACCCGCTCCTGGATGTCGCGGCGGTGGATGCGGACCGAGCCGCCACCGATCTCGTGGCCGTTGCAGACGATGTCGTAGGCGTCGGCGAGCACCGAACCCGGATCGGTGTCGATGCGCTCGGCGTGCCCGGGCTTCGGCGAGGTGAAGGCGTGGTGCACCGCGGTCCAGGCACCCGAGCCCACCGCGACGTCGCCCGCGGCGGTGGCGTCACCGGCCGGTTCGAACAGCGGCGGGTCGACTATCCAGACGAACGCCCACGAGTTCGGGTCGATCATGTCCAGCTTGCGGGCGATCTCGCCGCGGGCCGCACCGAGCAGTGAGCGGGACGGCTTGACCGGGCCGGCTGCGAAGAACACGCAGTCACCGGGTTTCGCGCCGACGTGGGCCGCCAGGCCCTCGCGTTCGGCGTCGGAGAGGTTCTTGGCCACCGGGCCGCCGAGTTCGCCGTCCTCGCCGATGAGCACGTAGGCCAGACCCTTCGCCCCGCGCTGCTTGGCCCATTCCTGCCAGCCGTCCAGCGCGCGACGCGGCTGCGCGGCGCCGCCGGGCATGACCACCGCGCCGACGTACGGCGCCTGGAACACCCGGAACGGGGTGTCCTTGAAGTAGTCGGTGCACTCGACGAGTTCCAGGCCGAAGCGCAGATCGGGCTTGTCAGACCCGAACCTGCTCATCGCATCGGCGTAGGTCATCCGCGGGATCGGCCGGGACACCTGGTAGCCGATCAGCGCCCACAGCGCGGTCAGGATCTCCTCGGCGACGGCCATCACCTCGTCGGCGTCGACGAAGCTCATCTCCAGGTCGAGCTGGGTGAACTCGGGCTGCCGGTCGGCGCGGAAATCCTCGTCCCGGTAGCAGCGGGCGATCTGGTAGTAGCGGTCGATGCCGGCCACCATGAGCAGCTGCTTGAACAGCTGCGGGCTCTGCGGCAGGGCGTAGAACGAGCCGGGCTGCAGCCGGGCCGGCACCAGGAAGTCGCGCGCCCCCTCCGGGGTGGACCGGGTCAGCGTCGGGGTCTCGATCTCGACGAAGTCGTGGCCGGCCAGCACACCGCGGGCCGCGGCGTTGACCTTGGAGCGCAACCGGATCGCGTCACCCGGCCCGCCCTCGCGGCGCAGATCGAGGTAGCGGTACTTCAGCCGGGCTTCCTCGCCGGCCTGCTCGTCGAGCTGGAAGGGCAGCGGGGCGCTCTCCCCCAGCACGGTCAGCGAGGTCGCGTTGACCTCGATGTCGCCGGTGGCGATCTCGGCGTTGGCGTTGCCCTCGGGGCGGACCTCGACGACGCCGGTGACCGCGACGCAGAACTCCGCGCGCAACCGGTGCGCCTGGGCCAGGACGTCGGCGTCGCGGAAGACCACCTGGGCCACCCCGGTGGCGTCGCGCAGGTCGATGAAGATCACCCCGCCGTGGTCACGGCGTCGCGCGACCCAGCCGGCCAGCGTGACCGTCTGGCCGGCATCGGTTGACCGCAACGAACCGGCGCCATGACTGCGCAGCAATGTCACTCCTAGGAACTTAAGAACCCACGGGTTCGGGCGGGTGATCCGCCGGGTGAAGTCTATGGAGTCCGCGGGTCGCCGCGACCACCGACACCTCGAGGTGCGGTTATGGCAAGCTTGTCGCGGCGGCTCACCAGGGGCGGCAGCAAAAGATCGAGGAGCACGGATGACCTTCAACGAAGGCATGCGGATCGACACCAGCACCACCAGCACCGGCGGTGGCGGCGGCGGTCGCGGCATCGCGCTCGGCGGCGGTATCGGCGGTCTGGCGATCGTGCTGCTCGCCCTGTTCCTCGGGGTCGACCCCGGCCCGGTGATCAACCAGATGCCGACGGGGCCGGCCCAGTCGTCCGGCCCGACCTATGACCTGACCAAGTGCCGCACCGGAGCCGACGCCAACGCGCACGTCGAGTGCCGGGTGGTGGCCACCGGCAACTCGGTGGACGGCGTGTGGCAGCAACTTCTGCGCGGCTACCGCCGGCCGCAGATGAAGCTGTTCAAGGGCCAGATCCAGACCGGGTGCGGAGCGGCGACCAGTGATGTGGGGCCGTTCTACTGCCCGGCCGACCAGACCGCCTACTTCGACACCGACTTCTTCCAGGTGCTCAAGACCCAGTTCGGTTCCAGCGGCGGTCCGCTGGCCCAGGAGTACGTGGTGGCCCACGAGTACGGCCATCACGTCCAGAACCTGCTCGGCGATCTGGAACGGGCGCAGAAGGGCGCGCAAGGCGCGCAGGGCGGCGGAGTCCGTTCGGAACTGCAGGCCGACTGCTACGCCGGGGTGTGGGCGCACTACGCGTCGACCACCAAGCAGCAGGGCACCGACGTCACCTACCTGCAACCGTTGACCGACAAGGACATCGCCGACGCGCTGTCGGCCGCCTCGTCGGTGGGCGATGACCGGATCCAGAAGGAGACCACCGGCCGGGTGAACCCGGAGCGCTGGACGCACGGGTCCTCGGAGCAGCGGCAGAAGTGGTTCACCGTCGGATACCAGACCGGTGACCCCAACAAGTGCGACACCTTCAGCGCGCGCGACCTGAATTAGCTTCGCGCAGAAGGTGATTCAGCCGGCGTCGCGCAGTTGCGCGGCGACCGGCGGCACCAAAGCGCCGAGCGACCTGAAGAGTTCAACGGCGGCGGCGAGGCAGCCGTCGACGAAGGCGCCGAACTCCGCTGGGTCGACTCCGCGGTAGACACTGCCGGCGGCGACGCCGACCAGATTCGGGTCACTGGACTCCTGCAGCAGCGCGCCGATCGCGCGGCAGTCCGAGTTCCAGCGCGCCAGCGCCTGAAGGATCCGGTCGCTGTAGGCAGCCGGGTAATACCGGTCGGGTGTGATGCTGATCTGGACACCATCGCGGTCCGCACCGCTCACCTCGAGGTGGACGTGCAGGCGCGCATGGTCGCCGATGTCGACCATGAAGAAGTACACGTCATCGCGGTAGCCGCGGTAATAGCGGATCCCACGCACGTCGAGGTACTTCTCGATCAGCTCGTTCATGCCCGCTCAACGCGCGGCATCGGCCGC
>NZ_JAFMJZ010000110.1 GCF_017853185.1 Mycolicibacterium sp. | reverse complement strand
TGTCGGAGGGCGATACCGTCATCTACCGCGATACCTGGACCGACTTCCACCAGTCGCGGTTCTCCGGCGGGGCGACACCGACTTCCACGGCGCCGGCTTCCACGGCACCGACTTCCACGGCGCCGACATCTTCGGCGCCGACTTCCTCAGCAGCGCCGGCGACGAGCCCGACGGTCAGCACCACCACCGTGACCATGGCGCCCAGACCGGCGGGCTGAGCGCGCCGATAGCATCGGAGTATGAGCGCAACCTGGTCGTTGAACGCATCCGCCGGCGAACTCCTCATCCTCACCGGTGTGGCGGGGCCGGCCGCGAAAACAGGACACCGGTTGACCATCGCGATGCAGTCCTGGCAGGCGACGGTGGACTGGCGCGGCAAGAGCCCGACCGGAGTCGATCTGACCGTCGCGGTCGAGTCCCTCGAGGTGGTCAAGGGCGAGGGCGGTGTCACGCCACTGGCCGGACCGGAGAAGGGCATCGCCCGCTCCAATGCGCTGAAATCCCTTGACGCCAAGAAGTTTCCGCAGATCCGATTCACCGCCACCGACATCACCGCGAGCGCCGACGGCTACCGACTCTCCGGAACGGTGGAGATCCACGGCAAGTCACGGCCGCAGGTGGTCGACCTCAAGGTGGAGGATCGCGGTGAGTCCTGGGCGATGTCGGCACAGACCACGATCACCCAGACCGATTTCGGCGTGAAGCCCTACTCGCTGCTGATGGGTGCGGTGAAGGTGGCCGACCAGGTCACGATCGCGTTCAGCGCTACCCACGCCAAGTAGCCCGTAGGGCCGCTCAGCCGTTGATGATGACCGGGTCGCCGACGCCGACCTGGTTGAAGTACCAGGCCGCGTTGTCCGGGCTGAGGTTGATGCAGCCGTGACTGACGTTGGCGTAGCCCTGCGACCCGACCGACCACGGCGCCGAGTGGATGTACACGCCACCCCAGGTGATCCGGACGGCATCGTTGACGGTCAGCTTGTAGCCGTCAGGATCGTTCAGCGGAATCCCGATGGTCCGGGAATCCATCACCACCGTCTTCTCCTTGCCCAACACGCTGAATTGACCGATCGGCGTAGGGAACTTCGGCTTTCCCATCGAGGCCGGCATCTGGCGCATGATCTGGCCGTCGATGCTGACGGTGAAGGTGTGCGCCGAGATGCTCCCGACGCCCAGCACGGTGGAACCGGTCCCGAAACTGCGCGGCACTCCCCCGGCCAGCAGGGTGATCTCGGAGTGCGCCGGCCAGAAATGGTCCGGGACGAACTGAACGACATCGTTGCTGAGCCACTCGAACCGGCCGCTCGGCGCACCTGGGGACGTCACGACGATGGATGCCTGCGCGGCGGCCCGGTCCCGGACCGGGTTGGTGAAGGTCACGATGATCGGATGGGCGACGCCGACGGTCTGGCCGTTGACCGGTTGGACCGAGGCCACCACCGCCGAGGCCATCGACGGTGCCACCGCGGCCGGGCTGGCCGGGGCCGACGCCGTCGCGGCGAGAACCGCTAACCCCGCGGCAGCCAGTACCCGGCGAAACGCTCCTGCCATCTGTGTCCTGTCCTCCCGCGTCGGGTCAGCAAACCGACAGTGTAGATGTTCTCGTAGTCCCGCAGTGCACTCAGTACCCACCGGCGCGCCTCAGCGAAACCCGGTCCTAGAGTCACAGCCATGACTGAGCAAGGCCACAATCACGCGATCCTCGACACCCTGCGTCCCCAGCACCGCGCGCTGCGCCAGGCGATCCCCGGCGTCTACAAGGCGTTCAACGAGATGGGCGCCGCCGCGATGGCCGAGGGCGAGTTGACCACGGCCGTCAAGGAACTGATGGCGATGGCCATCGGCGTCGTCCACGGCTGCGACGGATGCATCGCCTCACACGGCCGCGGGGCCGCCAAGGCCGGCGCGTCGAAACAACAGGCCGCTGAGGCGATCGGCGTGGCGATCATGATGCACGGCGGTCCTGCCACCGTGTACGGAGCGCGTGCCTACGAGGCGTTCTGCGAGTTCGCCGACGAGGGCGCCGGAGCCTAACGGCCCCGGCCCCATCCCCTCGCGGGGGCTCAGCCTGCGTTGTGCGGCAGGCCGGCGACCATCGGGGTGTCGACACCAACCGCGCCGAGACCGGCCGAACCGCCCGGGGCTCCCAGCGGCGCGTCGCGCCCGGGCAGCACCTCGTTGAAGAAGGCGGCGTTGTCGGCGAGGAACTTGCGCTCCGACTCGGGCAGGTCGTCCTCGTAGAAGATCGCGTCCACCTCGCACAGCAACCGGCAGGCTCCGCAGTCGACGCACTCCTCGGCGTTGATGTACATGGTCCGGTCGCCCTCGTAGATGCAGTCCATCGGGCATTCCGCGGCGCAGGCCTTGTGCTTGACGTCGACGCAGGCGCTGGTGATCACGTATGTCATGAGAGCCATCTTATCTGTTACGCCCCGTATCAGACATGACCGCAATGGGGACCAAAGTCCCTAATTTCGGCAGAATCAGGGGCGTCCGGACGTCAACTCGCGGCTGACATCGACGAACCCGATGTGGTCCATCCGGTGGTCGGCGACGTCGCGGCACTCCCCGTAGATCTGCAGCACCCCGCGGCCCGGAACGTCGGGATGGCGGTAGTACACCGCCGCGACTCCGTCGTTGCTCAGCGTCTTCCCACCCGGGTGATGCCCGGGTGGAACTCCCTCCCGCCAGCCGCCGCGGTAGAGGTTGCGCGCGATCTCGCGGAAGTAGGCCGGCGTCTCCCGGATCGTCGGGAGATCGAAGTTGAGGTAGAGCGAGCCCTGGTAGATCGGTTCTTCCCCCTCGCGGCAGGGCATCAGCAGATAGCTCCCGCTGACTGCCCGCAGGCGGCCCGCCGCGACGAATTGCCGGGCGGTGTGAAGCACCTGCTCCCGGCTCTGCTCGTCGGTGAGCGGGTGAGCCGGTCTCTCGACCGCCGGGCCGCGCAGGTCCTTGGTGCGGTGCAGGACGATGAAGGCGGCGCCGAATACCAGGCTGACCATCAGCGTTCCTGCGATCAGCAGCTGGACGGGGCGGGAGCGGAGGACCGCGCTGGCCATATAGCCTTACTACACCGCACTGCGAAAATGCCAGGCCAGAGGCCGTGACGAAGGCTACCGAGACGGCGCCGGCCGCAGGCAGATCCCTAACAGACCGATCCCAGCAACGCCGCGAAAAAGCGTCGAAGTGGGGTTTTCGACGGTTTTCAGGCAAAGTTGATGGCATGCACGCAACGCATCCAACGGTTGAGCGCGGCCGATTGGGCCGAATCCAGGGTGTGCTGACCGCACTCCTGCTGCTGGCCGGGCTCCTGGCCGCCCCGGCGACGGCGGCCCCCGCCGCCCCGATCGCCCCGCATGCGCCGCTTGATCAGTCCGCCCTGCTGAGCCAGGTGGTACCGGGACTGGTCGACATCAACACCAACCTCAGCTACCAGGGTGCGATCGGGGCCGGCACCGGCATCGTGCTCGACCCGGCCGGTCTGGTCCTGACCAACAACCACGTCATCGAAGGCGCCACCGGCATCACCGCGACCAGCCTGGCCAACAGCCAGACCTATCCCGTCGACGTGATCGGATTCGACCGCGACAACGACATCGCCCTGGTCCAGTTGCGTGGCGCCCCGCCGCTGCCGACGGCAGTGATCGGCACGTCGTCGTCGCTGGCGGTCGGTGATCCGATCGCTGCGATCGGCAACTCCAATGGCAGCAACGGCGTGCCGAGCTACGCACCGGGCGACGTGACCCAACTCGGCGCCTCGGTGCGTGCGACCGACGAGTCCGGCGGCGGCGCCCGTGAGCTCTACGACCTGATCCGGGTGGCCGCCGACATCCGCCCGGGCGATTCCGGCGGCCCGCTGGTGAACAGTTCCGGTCAGGTGGTCGGCGTCACCGTCGCCGCGACACTGACCTACCGGATGGGCGGGGTCACCGGCGGCGAAGGCTTCGCCATCCCGATCGACCGCGCAATGGGCATCGTCAATCAGATCCGGTCCGGCGCCGCGTCGCGTTCCATCCACCTCGGCGACAACGCGTTCATCGGCGTGGGCATCGCCGACACCCCGATGGGCCGAGGCGGCGCGGTGGTGCGGCAGGTCATCCCCGACACCCCGGCCCGGCAGATCGGGATCTTCAGCGGCGATCTGATCACCGCCGTCGACACCACTCCGATCAACTCGGCGGCCGACCTGTCCAACGTGATGGACACCCGCCGGCCCGGTGACACCATCGTGCTGAGCTGGATCGACCGGGCGGGCAATCCGCACAGCGCGCCTCTGGTCCTGGCGAAGGGGCCGGTCGGCTGATCCGCCTCCGCGCCTGGTCCGCGATCTTCTGGGCCGCGCCTCTCGCCGCGGCGCTCACAAATCCGGTTGCGGCCCTTGCCGATTCAGCCCTTGGCGAATCGGCATCGGACCCGCTGATCCCACTTGTCGACGCCGCGGCGCAACGACTGCAGACCGCCGACCCGGTGGCGGCCAGCAAGTGGCTCACCGGCGGGCCGATCACCGATCCGGCCCGGGTACAGCAGGTGCTGACGGCCGTGGCCGCCGAGGCCGAGTCGGCCGGTGTGCCGGCCGACTACGTCACGACCGCGTTCACCGACCAGATCAACGCCACCGAGGCCATCCAGTACAACCGGTTCTCCTGGTGGAAGTTCGATCCTGCGGCGGCCCCCGCCTCAGCCCCCGATCTCTCGGCGTCGCGATCGCAGATCGACGAATTGAACAAGCGGATGGTCGGCGAGATCGCCCGGCAATGGCCGGTGCTGCAGTCCGGCGAATGCCCGGCGCAACTCGAGGCCGCCAAGTCCGAAGTCGCCGGTTCGCGGCAGTTCGACCCGCTCTACCGGCAGGCGCTCGATGTGGCGACCCGCTCCTACTGCAACCCCTGAGCCAGCCGCGCCAGACGATCCAGTCCGATCGTGCAGACCGGCAGGTAAGCCGTCGCCCACCACGGCACCTCGAACCGAACCCGGCATCCTCCGCCGGCGGGCATGATCCGGTGTCCGGTGGCCGTCAGCCCCGCGACGGTCCAGGACCACCGGTCTTCCTCGTCGAACTCGGTGATCCGAAACGGCAGGCCGACACCCCCGACTGTCCAGACCGTCCCCTGGGCGCCCGCACTCAGCACCGTCGCGCCGTCGGTGAGCACCGCCCGGCGAACCGACGGCCCCCAGGCGGGCCACTGCCGGACATCGGACAGCAGCCGCCACACCACCGGCACCGGGGCGGCGATCAGCCGGTCGACTCCGGGCCGCAGTGCTATACCCATCAGCGAGACGCTACGCCGGATCGCGGCACGGGCGCAGACGGCCGCGGGGGGTTAGACGGTGTCGGTGAAACGAGTTGTTCTGGCGGCGATCACGGTGGCGGCGTGCACGGTGGCGGCGATCACGGCAGGGTGCGCTCCGGCGCCGCAGCGGGGATCCGCCCCGGCATCGGCGATCACCACCGCTCCCACGATGGAGGCCGCCACAGCGTTCCGACTGGACGCCGCCGTCGCCAGGGCGATGAGTGCGGCCGCGATTCCCGGAGCCCTGGTGGGCATCTGGTCACCGGAGGGCGAATACGTCAAAGCGTTCGGGGTGGCCGACACCGCGACCGGTGCGCCGATGACGACCGATTTCCACAGCCGGATCGGCAGCGTCACCAAGACCTTCACTGCGACCGCGGTACTGCAGTTGGCCGAGGCCGGCTCGGTGGGCCTCGACGACCCGATCGACCGCTATGTCGATGGCGTCCCCGGCGGCGAGACGATCACGGTGCGCCAGCTCGCCACCATGCGGAGCGGCCTTCCCGACTACCTCGAGAACGAGGAGTTCGACACCGCCGTCGCGGCCGATCCCACCCGCGAATTCACCCCCGGCGAACTGCTCGGGTGGGCCTTCAAGAATCCCGCGACCTTCCCACCCGGCCAGCGCTACCAGTACTCCAACACCAACTACATCCTGTTGGGGCTGCTGGTGGAGAAGGTCAGCAGGAAGCACCTCCCCGACTACCTCGCCGAGCACATCTTCGGCCCACTCGGCATGGCGCACACCAGCTTTCCCACCGGGACGCAGTTCCCCGTTCCGCACGCCGTCGGCTATACGGATCCGGATGAACCGGGCGGCGCGCCGGTGAACGCCACCGGCTGGAGCGCAAGCTTCACCTGGGCTGCGGGCGCTGTCATCTCCACCCTCGATGACATGCGGATCTGGATGCCTGCCCTGGCCGACGGCGCCCTGATCGGCCCGGTCCTGCAGCAGCAACGTCTGCAGAGCCCGCCGACGCCCGGACTACCGGCCGATGTCGGATACGGCATGGGTGTCTTCACCGCCGCCGGCTGGATCGGTCACAACGGCAGCGTGCCCGGCTATCAGACCGTCGCGATCCATCTCCCCCAACGCACGATGACCGTGGTGATCATGGTCAACACCGACATCGCCGCTCCCTCCGGCGCGCAGCCGAGCACCGCCGTGGGCAAGGCGATCACCGAGGTGCTGACGCCCGACCACGTCTACGACGTCTGAGTACACCGGGGAGCAGGGGCCTAGGATTGCCATATGGAAGGTTCCGTGACGGTCCACATGCAGGCTCCGGCAGACAAGATCTGGAATCTGATCGCCGATGTGCGCAACACCGGAAAGTTCTCGCCGGAGGTCTTCGAGGCCGAATGGCTCGGTGGCGCCACCGGACCGGAACTCGGCGCGAAGTTCCGTGGCCACGTGCGGCGCAACGAGATCGGCCCGGTGTACTGGACGGTCTGCCGGGTCACCGCCTGCGAACCGGGCCGGGAGTTCGGGTTCGCCGTCCTGGGTCCCGGCGACCAGGCGATCAACAACTGGCACTACCGGCTCACCCCGAGCGGCGACGGCACCGACGTGACGGAGTCGTTCCGGCTCAACAATTCCGCGCTGGTACGGGTGTTCTGGATGTTCGCCGGGTATCTGCGGGGACGGCGCAATGTGCGGGATATGCGCACCACCCTGGAACGGATCAAGAAGGTAGTCGAAGACGAGTCGGCCTAGAAGAGGCCCCGGCGTGCCGGGTGTGCCTACTCTGGACGCCATGGGCATCGCACCCCGCCTCAACGGCCAGGCTCCTCCGTACGTTCCGCTGTCCGATATCAACCTCGGCACCGTGGAGTTCTGGCAACTGGACGACGCCGTCCGCGACGGCGCCTTCGCCACGTTGCGCCGGGAGGCGCCGATCACGTTCTTCCACGAGATCGAGTACGACGGTTTCGCGGCCGGCGCCGGCCACTGGGCGTTGATGAGGTTCGACGACGTGCACTTCGTCAGCCGCCATCCGGAGATCTTCAGCTCGTACCCGAACATCACCATCGGCGACCAGTCGCCCGAAGTGGCCGAGTACTTCGGGTCGATGATCTCCCTCGACGACCCCCGCCATGCCCGGCTGCGCAATATCGTCAGCCGGGCATTCACCCCGAAAGTGGTGGCCCGCATCGAGGAGTCGATCCGCGACCGGGCGCGGCGCCTGGTGTCCGACTTGATCGACAATCACCCCGACGGCAACGCGGACCTGGTCACCGCGGTATCCGGGCCGCTGCCCTTGCAGATCATCTGCGACATGATGGGCATTCCGGAGACCGACCAGTTGCAGATCTTCGGATGGACCAATGTGATCCTCGGTTTCGGCGACCCGGACCTGGCCACCGATTTCGCGGACTTCATGAAGGCGGCCATCGACATCGGCGCCTACGCCAGTGCGCTGGCCGAGGACCGGCGCACCAACCCGCGCGATGACCTCACCACCGCATTGGTGGTCGCCGAGGTCGACGGTGAACGCCTGAACTCCGCGGAGATCGCCAGCTTCTTCATCCTGCTGGCGATCGCCGGCAACGAGACCACCCGCAACGCCATCAGTCACGGCGTGCTGGCATTGACCCGCTACCCCGAGCAACGCGACATCTGGTGGAACGACTTCGAAACCCACCGTGCGACCGCGGTGGAGGAGATCGTGCGGTGGGCATCCCCGGTGGTCTACATGCGGCGCACCGCCAAACAGGACGTCGACGTCAGCGGGGTGCGGATCGCGCAGGGCGACAAGGTCACCATGTGGTACGCCTCGGCCAATCGCGACGAGGCCAAGTTCGACAATCCGTGGAAGTTCGACGTGGCCCGGGAGAACAACCACCACGTCGGATTCGGCGGCGGCGGAGTGCATTTCTGCCTGGGCGCCAATCTCGCCCGTCGCGAGATCGCGGTGATCTTCGAGGAGATGCGCAACCGGATCCCGGACATCGCGGCCACCGAGGAGCCGGCGATGCTGCTGTCGTCATTCATTCACGGCATCAAGAGACTCCCGGTGAGTTGGACCCCCGTAAGTTGAACCCCCGTAAGTTAGACCGTGTGATCCGGAAACGGCTGAACTGGCTGGCCTTGCACGGTGTGGTCCGGGCGATCGCGATCCGGGCGGCACGCCGGGGCGATCCACAGGCCCGGCTGGTGGCCGACCCCTCGGTACGCGCCGACCCGATCCCGTTCTACGAGGAGTTGCGCGGCCGCGGCCCACTCGTGCGCGGCCGGTTGAGCTATCTCACCGTCGACCATGCAGTGGCCCACGAGTTGCTGCGCGCCGACGACTTCCGGGTGATCGTGCTGGGTTCCCGCCTGCCGGCTCCACTGCGATGGCTCGAGCAACGCACCCGTTCCGATGTGCTGCATCCACTCCGCCCGCCGTCCCTGCTCGCCGTGGAACCCCCGGAACACACCCGGTACCGAAAGACGGTGTCGTCGGTCTTCACCGCCCGCGCGGTGGCCGCTCTGCGCGACGGCGTCGAGGACACCGCGGCGACCTTGCTGGAGGGCCTTTCCGAGGATGCGGGCGTGGTCGACGTGGTCGACCGTTACTGCTCGCAACTGCCGGTGTCGATCATCAGCGAGATCCTCGGCGTACCTGAGTCAGAGCGTTCGCGGATCCTCGAATTCGGCGAATTGGCTGCGCCGAGTTTGGATTTCGGGTTGACCTGGGAGCAGTTCCTCGAGGTCGAGGGCGGATTGGCGGGATTCAGCGACTGGCTGGAGGCGCACCTGGCCGCGCTGCGCGCCAATCCCGCCGACAACCTGATGAGTCAGCTGATCCAGGCGGCCGACGGCGGCGTTCGCCTCAACGAGTCGGAATTGCGTGCCGTGGCCGGACTGGTGCTGGCCGCCGGGTTCGAGACCACGGTCAACCTGCTGGGCAACGGCATCCGATTGCTGCTGGGCGCACCGGACCAACTCGCCGCCCTGCGCGACGATCCCTCGCTGTGGCCGAACGCCGTCGAGGAGATTCTGCGACTGGACTCCCCCGTGCAGCTGACCGCACGTGTCGCGGTAAGGGACACCGAGGTGGGTGGAACCGTGGTGCGGTCCGGGGAGATCGTGATCATCTGCCTGGCCGCCGCCAACCGGGACCCCCAGGTGTTCCCCGATCCGCACACCTTCGATGTGCGCCGCACCAACGCGGGACGCCATCTCGCCTTCTCCGGCGGGCGGCACTTCTGCCTGGGGGCGGCGCTGGCCCGGATCGAGGGCGAAGTGGGCCTGCGGAGTTTCTTCGAACGGTTCCCGAACGCCCAGCTGGCCGGCGACGGAGTTCGTCGGGACACCCGGGTGCTTCGCGGGTGGTCACAGTTACCGGTCAGGCTGGGATCGGCTGTCCCGGTTCGCGGCTGAGACATGCCGACGCCATCCGGTACGGACGCCTTCGAACAGTTCGTCGCCCTGCTGGACTACCCGATGTTCGTCGTCACCACGCGGGCAGGTGATCAGCGGGCCGGCTGCCTGGTCGGCTTCGCCACTCAGGTCTCGATTCACCCGTCCCGATTCCTGGTCGGACTGTCCAAGCGCAATCACACCTACCGAACCGCCCGGCTGGCGGCCCGATCCGACGGTGTCGAACACCTCGCGGTGCACCTGCTCGGCCGGGAGCATCGCGAACTGGCCCGGTTGTTCGGCGGCGAGACCGGTGACCGGGTGGACAAGTTCGGCCGTTGTTCGTGGTCGGAGGGACCGGAGGGACTGCCGATCCTGCACGACGCGGCTGCCTGGTTCGCCGGCCGGGTGGTGCGCCGGTTCGACCTCGGCGACCACGTCGGTCACCTTCTCGAACCGGTGGCCGGAGACGCCCCCGCCAAGCTCAACGGCCTGATCACCTATTCCGATGTCAAGGATCTGGCGCCCGGTCGCGAAGCCTGAATCGGGGTTGTTGACACCCGTTGAACTGGCCGGTTCTATTGCGGTGTGACCTACGACACGATCATCCGCAATGGCCGGTGGTTCGACGGCACCGGCGCCCCCTCGGCGGTGCGCAACATCGGGATCGTCGGCGGGAGGGTCGCCGCGGTGACCCCGCACCCACTCGACGAGACAGGCTGCCCGCAGGTGGTCGACGCGACCGGCAAGTGGGTGCTGCCCGGAATGATCGACATCCACACCCACTACGACGTCGAGGTCCTCGGCGGGCCGGCCCTGCCGGAGTCGGTGCGGCACGGCGTGACGACGGTCCTGGTCGGTTCCTGTTCGTTGTCGGCGGTGCACGTCGGCGGCGAGGATGCCGGCGATCTCTTCGGCCGGGTGGAGGCGATTCCCCGGGAGCACGTCATCAACGCCATCGACGAGTCCAAGACGTGGAACAACGCCGCTGAGTACGTCGCCGCACTGGAGTCCCGGCCGCTGGGACCCAACGTCGCGTCCTTCATCGGCCACTCGGACATGCGCACCGCGACCATGGGCCTGGACCGGGCCACCCGCAAGGACACCAGGCCCACTTCGGATGAACACGCTCAGATGGAGCGAATGCTCACCGAGGCTCTCGACGCCGGATGCCTCGGAATGTCCTCGCAACAACTGCCT
>NZ_JAFMJZ010000109.1 GCF_017853185.1 Mycolicibacterium sp. | reverse complement strand
CGAGACCGAACTGGGGTCGATACTGGTGACCACACCCGAGCAGACAATTCTGGACCTTACCCACCGCCCCGAACTCGGCGATACCGAAACCGATGTTCCGGTCGCGGTCAC
Source organism: Mycolicibacterium sp. (assembly GCF_017853185.1). GTDB lineage: Bacteria > Actinomycetota > Actinomycetes > Mycobacteriales > Mycobacteriaceae > Mycobacterium. Next base: position 10,816 of record NZ_JAFMJZ010000109.1, on the reverse strand, counting down.
AGCACTGTACGAGCGCAGCGACAAGGACCGCCTGCAAGCGTTGGCTTTGGAACAGCGGCGAATCGCATCACTGCGTCGCGCCGAAGTCTGGACCCGGCAGTGAACAGCGACGAAAAGGACGCTGTCGCTGAGCGATTCGGTGTCGCGGCCGAACAAGTCGAGCGCGACCACCTCATCTCCCACCTACTTGCCTTTCTGGGCCGGGAATTCGGTGACCGAATCCATTTCATCGGTGGAACCGCGCTCGCCCGCACCCACGCCCCAGATGGACGGCTGAGTGAGGACATAGATCTCATCGCAGTCGGTGACCGCAAGTCTTTAGCCGCCGATATGGACGTCGCATTGCCTCGCTCGCTCGCCCGCACCCACGGGCGGCTCATTCTGGTTCCCCCACTCAGCAGCCTTCCTGACACCCACCCCGCCGTCCTCCGGACCTCCGATGGACTGGCCGTGCGGCTGCAACTGCTGTCGTCCCGTGACCGGATACTGTGGCCGACAGAGCGACGATCCCTTGTCCAGCGTTATGCCGATTCCCCCGCCGCCGAGCTGTCCGTGCCCACGCTTTCCGCCTTCGCGGCGTCCAAGACCGCGACGTGGGTCGACCGGCACGCTTCCCGCGACCTGTGGGATCTCTGGGCGCTCAATCGCCTGGGCGCGATTGACGCCGCCGCAGGAGATCTCTACCGACGATGCGGCCCGACCAACCAGCCGCCAGCCCCGCACGACTTCGCAACGGCGCCCACGGAGGCCGAATGGCGCAGCCAGTTGGCAGGACAAACTCGGCTGACGGTCTCACCGAGCGAGGCTCTGACTGCCGTGCGGAACGCCTGGGCAAGGGCAAGCGGGCCAGCTTGAACCCAAGTGGTGGCCGCGCAGGCACTGCCGCCAGAACGGCACCGCGCCGGCTGCGGCTAGTCCCGCGGCCAGACGATCATCGGCACCGGCAGCGCGCGCATGATCTTGCTCGCCGAGTGTCCGAGGAAGAGCCGCTTCGGCTGCGCCAGCCGGCTGGATCCGATGAGGACGACCTCGCTGTCCTCGAAGTCCAGTCCCTGCACCGCCTTCTGCAGCGACTTGCCGTGGCCGACAACACTGGTCACCGCGCAGTCGGCCGGCAGCGCCGCGGTCGCCTTCGCCACCAGTGTCGCCGCGTGCGCCTGCGCCCGCTGCGTCCACTCCTCGCGTCCATCCCCGCCGACGGCCACCAGCGACATCAGCCGCAACGGCACCTTCCACTCCGCCGCCAGGCGGATCGCATTGTCGAGTAGATCCTCGGCGCCCGGCTGCATCCCCGTCGCACAGGTGAGCCGCGTGATGCCGGGGTGGTACTTGTACCCCGCCGGGGCGAGCGCGACCGGCACCGGAGAGGAATGCAGCAGCGCATCCGCCAGGCTGCCCAACCGGAATTTCCCGGCGCGAACGCGATGGTGGGTGCCGACGACGATCATCGCGGCTTCATCATCGCCGGACTCGGTGGCAGCATCCAGCAGTCCCTGGGTGATCGAGTCGGCATGGCGCACATGGGTTTCCGCGTGCACGCCGGCTGGAACGTGGTGCAGCCCGTCTTCGAGCCACTCACGGCCCTGCTCTTCGACCTCAGCGTTGAACGCGTGGTCGGGTGAGTACATGTGGAAGGTCGGTGCGGCGCTGGGCAGCACCGAGATCAGATCCAGGGTCGCGCCGGACGACCGAGCCAGGGTGGCCGCGAGGTTCACCCCATGAACACCCCGCTGACGAGGCCCGTAACCCACGACGTACCGCATGGTTGCCGACGCTAACACGGTATTCCACCCCTGAGCGGCGACTTCTGTGGTAGTCACTGGGTACGGATCGGAAGGGCTGGATGATGACTCAGGTGTCCACCGCGTCGCAGGGGACCACACAACTGGCCCGGACGCTCGGCCTCTGGTCGATCGTCGGACTCGGCCTCGGGTATATGACCCCGACCGTCATCTTCGACACCTTCGGCATCGTCTCCACCGAGACCGGGAACGTCGTCCCGGCCGCCTACCTGCTCGCGCTGGTCGTCATGTTGTTCACGGCGGTCAGCTACGGCCGCATGACGGTGGCCTTCCCGTCCGCCGGATCGTCGTACACCTACACCTCGGCGACCATGAGTCCCAATCTCGGATTCCTGATCGGCTGGGCGGCGTTGCTCGACTATCTGCTGCTGCCCTTGGTCAATGCCCTGATCATCCGCAGCTACATGTACTCGTTCTTCCCCGACGTGCCGCAGTGGACCTGGGTCGTCGTCTACGTCGCCGCGATCACCGCGCTGTGCCTGTTCAGCATGACCAACACCTCGCGGGTGAACATGGTGCTGGTGGTCTTCGAGGTGGTGCTGATCGGGGTGTTCCTGGTCCTGGCCGGCAAGTCCCTGATGGACGGCATGGGCAACGGCACGATCTTCTCGACCCAGCCGATCTGGCATGAGGGCGTCGACCCCAAACTCGTCATGACCGGCGCCACGATCGTGGCGTTCTCCTTCATCGGATTCGATGCGATCACCATGTACACCGAGGAGGCCAAAGACTCCTCGACCGTGCCCAAGGCGATCCTGCTGTCACTGCTGATCGGCGGCGCCATCTTCTTCGTCGCCGCCTGGTTCACCCAGTCGCTGTTCCCGGACGTCTCCGGTTTCAGCGAGGAGTCACTGGAGAACAGCGCCCTGCCCGAGATCGCCTTCAACGTGGGCGGACACCTGTTCAAGATCCTGCTCACCTCGGCGGCGTTCGCGGCCACGATGGCGTCCAGTCTCGCCTCGCACGCTTCGGTGTCACGTCTGCTCTACGTGATGGGACGCAACGGTCGGGGCCCGGTCGGCCGGTTCTTCGGCCATCTGCATCCGAGTTTCCAGACCCCGTCCTACGCGATCGTCTTCGTGGGCCTGGTGTCACTGCTGGCGATCGGGTTCAACCTCGACTTCGTGGCGTCGCTGATCAACTTCGGCGCCCTGATCGCCTTCACCTTCGTGAACCTGACCGTGATCGTCTACTTCGCCTACCGGCGCCGGGAGGTCAAGGGGCCGGCCCAGATCTTCAAGAACGTGATCCTGCCCGGTATCGGCGTGGCGCTCACCGTGGTGATGTGGTTGCACCTCTCGGCCGAGTCGACCCGCTACGGCATCATCTGGTTCGCCATCGGCATCGCCGTCCTACTGTGGATCACCCGGTTCTTCCGCCGCCGGCTGTCGATCAACATGGGCGAAGCGCACTAGTTCCCACACAGCTTGTGCGCCAACGAGTCCCAGGCGCCGGCGAGCTCATCAAGGGTGCGACCGCGGCCGTCGATCTGATGGGTGACGTAGTCGGCGTCGAGCAGTGCCAGCAGCGCGTCGGCCTGGGCGTCGAGATCCCCGGTGGTGCCCGCGGCAGCGAGCAGGACGCGGACGTGGGTGTGCAGCACGGCGAACACCGCGTTGTAGCGGGCGTCCGGATCCCGGTTGATCTCGGCGAGCACAGCGCGGTGGGTGTGGACGAACCTGAGCCGTTCGCGGCCGAACGCCACCAGCCGCTGCAGTGGTGCGGCCTGCGGCCCGAGCGGGGGCGGCCCGAACATGAACGCCTGCTGCATCGCACGTTCGTCTTCGTCGAGCAGTTCGACCATCAGCCCGGCACGGCTGCCGAAACGACGGAACAAGGTCCCCTTGCCGACCCCGGCCGCGGCGACGATGTCGTCGGTGCTGATCTCCTCGGGACTGCGCTGGGCCATCAGGGTGCGGGCCGCATCCAGAAGCAGGCGCCGGTTGCGGGCCGCGTCGCCGCGTTCGTGCGGGGCGTCGACCGGCAACTGCCCGAAGCCGTCGACGGTGTCCATCACCACACTCTAACCATCCCGGGAATTAAACGGACCGTAGTCCGTTTATAGTGGGCGTAGACGAGCGATGAGCTCCACGACGAAAGGACGGCCCATGGCCCAGACGATCTTGACCCTGGTGGGAAGCCTGCGAGCGGCATCAGTCAATCGCCAGCTCGCCGAACTGGCGGCGGAGAACGCCCCCGACGGGGTGGTGCTCAACATCTACGAAGGTCTCGACGAGCTGCCCTTCTACAACGAGGACCTCGACACCGACACCCCGCCGGCCGCCGTGGTCGCCCTGCGCGCCGCCGCCGCCGCGGCCGACGGCGCCCTGGTGGTGACCCCGGAGTACAACGGCACCATCCCCGCCGTGCTCAAGAACGCCATCGACTGGCTCTCCCGGCCCTGGGGCGCCAGCGATCTCAAGGACAAGCCGGTCGCCGTGATCGGCTCGGCACTGGGCCAGTACGGCGGCGTCTGGGCACATGACGAGACCCGCAAGTCGCTGGGCATCGCCGGCCCCCGGGTGGTCGAGTCGGTCAAGGTGTCCCTGCCCGGTAGCGCCTTCGACGGCAAGCATCCGCGCGAGAACGCCGAGGTGGTCACCGCGGTGCGCGAGGCGGTCGAAACGCTGGCCGCCGAAGTCGGCTGACGGGAGACAATCAAGACCATGACGCCCGCCGCCTCCGGCCCCGCCGCCGTCGTCGTGTCCCGTCGGGTGAGTCCCGACGAGACGGCCCGCTTCGCCCGGTGGACCAAACGGATGCAGAAGACCATCCGGCGGGCACCCGGGTACGTCGACTTCACCGTGCACCCGCCCGGCGACCGTCACCCCGAGGACTGGGTGGTCATCTACCAGTTCGACTCCCACCATCACCTCGACGACTGGCTGCAGTCACCGGCGCGGCTGGAGTTGATCGCCGAGGCGGACAGCTACATCGTCGAGCGGCCCGTCGAGCAGCGCATCGTCCAGCCGGCAGCCGACACCGTCACGCTGATCAGTGCGGTGCGGCTGCGGCCGGGAACCGAGGACGAACACAGCCGGTTGCACCACCAGGCCGTCGCCGAAGCCCGCGAACTCGGCGGCCTGGTGCGCGACGAACTTGTCCCCGCGCTGGCCGGCGCCCAACCGGAAACCGTTGCGCTGCTGACGTTCAAGACCCGGGAAGACCTGCAGCGGTGGCTGGACGCGCCGCAGCGGATGCGCTACATCGACGCGATGGCCGAACTCACCGAGAGCCCGCGGACGCTGAACGTGGTCTCCGATTTCGCCGGCTGGTTCAGCAACACCGGATCAGTCGCACCAAAGCAGTGGAAGCAGGCGGCGGCCGTCATCGCCGGCCTGGTGCCGGTCTCGCTGGTGGTCGCCCTGGCGCGGCAGGCGATCGCGCCGCAGCTTCCACTGCTGGCGACCGTCGTCATCGCCGCCGTCCTCAACGTCTCCGCGCTGACGTGGGTGGTCATGCCGATCATCACGCGGGTGTTGCGAGGGTGGCTCAGTAGGTAGGACGAGGCCTCAGGGAGCGATGCCCAGATCCTTGAGCACCGCTTGAGCAGCCCGCCGGCCGCTGACCAACGCGCCCTGAATGGACGAGGTGTCGCGGTGATCGCCGGCGACGTAGACACCGCTGGCCGTGCGCACCGGCCGCTGCAGAGCGAAGGGCACCGGCATGGCGGGCAGTGCGTAGGGAATCGGGTAACTCGCGATGAGCTCCCAGTCTGTGGTCGGCAGTCCGTACAACCAGGCCAGGTGCTCGCGCACGGCGTTCTCGTCCGCGGCTGACTGCTGCACCCCCAGTGCCGACGCCGACACCAGCGCGCGTCCCGCGGGTGCGTAGTGGGGTGCGGCATGGGTGAGCACCACGGTGTTGACCAGCGGTCCACGGCGATCGCCGTCGAGGATGAGCACGGCTTGACCGTCGGCGAGTTCCTCGGGCGCACAGTCGGGCCGGTAGTACCAGGTGGTGACCGAATGTCCCTGGGGCGCAGTGATATCCGGAAGCAGGGCGGCGGCGGTCGCCGGATCGGTCGCGACGATGACGGCGTCGGCAGAACGGGTGTCACCGTCGATGACGTTGACCGCCCGAGCGGATACCGATGCGGCCCCATGGTTGAGGCGTACGTCCACCCCGGCGGCCAGCTGTTCGGGAATGCGCTGCATGCCCAGTGCCGGGACGCCCGGGGTGCCGTGGATGAAGGACTTCAGGACCACATCGAGGAAACGTCGGGACGTACTGAGTTCGGATTCCAGGAAGACCCCGGACAGGAAGGGCCGCAACACCTGTTCCATCAGCGGACGGTCCGCGCCGGCCCGGCGCAGCGCCTCCTCGGTGGTGACATCCGGATCGCGGCACAGTGATTCAACGGACCTGACGGCGCGGGAGACCGCGTAGGCGCCGAAGCGCGCAAGCGAGACAGGTGAGCCGATCCGCGCCAGCAGCGACGGGACAGCCCACGAGGGTTCGCGGCGTGGATCGGCGACCCGCGCCACCCGTCGACGACCGCCCCGGGTGAGCACGATGCGGGCACCGGCGATGAAGGGCCGCAGATCGAGGGCCTCATGATCAAGGACACGCAGCCCCTCGGGATACGCCGGGTTGTAGAGCTGGAAGCCGCGATCGAGCCGGTAACCGTCGACGAGATCGGTACGCACCCGTCCGCCCACGCCGTCCGATGCTTCGAGCACCGTGACTTCCACACCGTGCCGGATGAGATGACGAGCGGCAGCGAGTCCGCTCAGACCTGCTCCCACGACGACGACAGCCATGGCGCTCAGACTAGACAACTCCTCATGGCGTCAGGTGGCGCAGGAACCAGTCCCGCGCCAACTCGGCTACCCGCTCCAAGGTGCCCGGCTCCTCGAAAAGGTGGGTGGCGCCGGGAATTATCGTGAGCTCGCAGTCAGCCGGTATCTCTGCTTGTGCCTGGCGATTGAGGTCGATCACCACGTCATCCCAGCCGCCGACGAGCAGCAGGGTGGGTGAGTGGACATCGCGCAACCGTGACCCCGCCAGGTCGGGGCGGCCGCCGCGGGAGACCACGGCCGCCACCGTCGTGCCGGGGTCGGCAGCGGCGACCAGTGCCGCGCCCGCACCGGTGCTGGCCCCGAAATAGCCGACCGGCAGCGAGGCGGTGTCGGGTTGGCCTGCCAGCCACCGGGTCACCTCGACCAGCCGCTGGGCCAGCAAGCCGATGTCGAACACATTGGCCCGGTCACGTTCTTCCGCTGGGGTGAGAAGGTCGAACAGCAAGGTGCCCAACCCGGCCCGGTTGAGCACGTCGGCGACATAGCGGTTGCGCGGGCTGTGCCGGCTGCTGCCGCTGCCGTGGGCGAACACCACGATTCCGGTCGGCCGTTGCGGAATCGTGAGATGCCCCGCCAACGTCACGGGACCGGCTGTGACCCGGACCTCCTCGTCACGCAGGAACGGGTCGTCCGCGTCGCGGCCGGCCGACGGTTCGGCCCCGGACTTGGCTGTTGCTTCCCGGGCGCGTTCGAGGAGCGCGACCACCTCGTCATCGGAGGTCTGTCCGAAATCACGGTAACCCTGGCCGACGGCGTAGAAGTCCTGAGGCATCACCAGGCAGATCACCTCATCGGCGTCGCCGGCGAATTGCGCGGGGACATCGGGTGCCCCGATGGGAACGGCCAGCACGACCCGGCGTGCGCCCAGGGCGCGGGCCACCCGGCAGGCGGCTCTGGCGGTGGCACCGGTGGCCACGCCGTCGTCGACGATCACCGCGGTCCGTCCCTCCAGGGGGATCCGTTCAAGTCCACGGCGAAAGCGCTCGGACCGTCGCGTCAGTTCGGCGCGCCGTGCCTGCTCGATCGCGGCCATCTCCACGTCGCTGAGGCCTACCTGGCGAACGACCGAGTCGTTGAGCACCCGGATGCCGCCCTCACCGATCGCACCGAACGCCAGTTCGGGTTGATTGGGCACGCCGAGCTTGCCGACCACCAGGATGTCCAACGGAGCGTGCAACGCCTGGGCTACCTCGAACGCCACCGGAACCCCGCCACGCGGCAGACCCAGAACCACCACGTCGCTGCCGCGCAACGCCTCCAGGCGCGCAGCCAGTCGGCATCCGGCATCGCGGCGGTCGTCGAACATCACTGCCTGGCCTCCCCCGATCACGGTCTGACAGCGTCAACGTACCCGCCTCATCGCCACCCGAAACCGATGTCCGCCCGGCATCGGCGGTTGCGGGAGATACGGTCAGCGGGGTGTCCTACTTTCGCCGGATCTCTGAGAACTCCTACCGGGCCACCGACCACGCGGGCGGTGCGTGGAACACCGCCGAACAACACATCGCCCCGTCCTTCGGCCTACTGGCGCACGCCATCGAGTCGGACCGTGACGCGCGCGGCCACTCACACCTGGTGATCGCCCGGCTCAGCTACGACATCTTGGGGACGGTGCCCGTCGATGTGATCGCCGACGTCGACGTGACGGTGATCCGGCCGGGACGAACGATCGAACTGGTCGAGGCCACCCTGAACCATGACGGCCGGGCGGTGCTGCTCGCCCGGGCGTGGTTGATGAAGCAGTACGACACAGCGGCCGTGCAGGGCAGCGGTCTGACCCCGATACCCCCACCGCAGGACATGCCGGAATGGAATCCGTCGCAGATGTGGCCGGGCGGCTTCATCGCCTCGACGGAAGTTCGGCGTGCCGAGATCGAACCTGGACGCGCGGCGTTCTGGGCGCGGACCGCAGTGCCACTGCTCGACGGCGAGGCGGTGAGCCCGACCGCCCGCGCCCCCGTACTGCTCGACATCGCCAACGGCATGGCGGTGCGGGTGGATCCGCGGGAGGTGGCCTATCCCAATCTCGATCTGACGGCGCACTTCTTCGCCGAGCCGGTCGGTGAATGGATCGGATTCGATACCGCGGTGTCCTTCGGTCCGACCGGGATCGGGTTGACGCACAGCATCATTCACGATCAGACGGGTCCGATCGGCGCGGTCTCGCAGATCCTCACGGTGCGGCCGGGGGCCAGCAGCATCTGAGCCACGGCTCTTTGCTGTTAGCGTTGGAAGCATGACGACCGCCTTCGTCCTGTCCGGCGGCGCGAGCCTCGGAGCAGTTCATGTCGGGATGCTGCGCAGCTTGGCCGAGGCCGGAATCACCCCGGATCTGATCACGGCCACCTCTGTCGGGGCGGTGAACGGCGGGTGGATCGCCTCGCGGCCCGACGCCGCCGGCATCGGCTCACTGGAAGATCTCTGGCGATCACTGTCGCGAACAGACGTGTTCCCTACCAACCCCGTCCTCGGGCTTCGGGGGTTCCTTGGCTTGCGCCCGAATCTGGTGTCGGACAACGGCTTGCGACGTCTCCTGGCCGAGCACCTCGAGTTCGCCCGGTTGGAGGATGCACCGATTCCCCTGCACGTCGTGGCCACCGACGTACTCACCGGCGAGGACGCCCTACTGTCGTCGGGCGACGCCGTCGACGCGATCACCGCGAGTGCGGCCATTCCGGCCGTCTTTCCCCCGGTGAACATCAATGGCCGCTACTACATGGACGGCGGCGTGGTGAACAACACTCCGCTGTCCCATGCAGTGACCCTCGGAGCGGATCGGGTGTGGGTGCTGCAGACCGGCTACTCCTGTGCACTGTCGCGCCCGCCGCGGGGGGCACTCGCCATGGCGCTGCATGCCTTGAATCTGGCCATCAATCAACGTCTGGCGGCCGACATCACCCGCTTCGAGGGCGTGGTCGAACTGCACGTCATTCCGCAACCGTGCCCGCTGAGCGTGTCACCTGTCGACTTCTCCCAGTCTGCAGAGTTGATCGAGCGGTCCTACGCCGCGGCACGCACGTGGCTCGCGACGCCCCGTCCCCACACGGGCCAGGCGTCCTTGCTTGCGCTACACCGTCATTAGCTCCGCGCGTGACTGAACCACCGAGTGAAAGCCGGCCCCCGGCCCTCGGCGCGCTGTTAACGTCCGACTGTGAACGGCAACGGCAGCGAACCGCAGATCCACGGACTCGCGGGCCTGCTGCCGCCGTGGCCGGACAATCCGCCGGCCAGCCCCGGCTCCGAACGGCGTGCCGCGCTCGACGACGAGCTGGCGGATCTGGAGGATCTCCTCGGCCGTCTGACCGCCGATGCCGAACCTGAACTGCAGGCAGCCGTGCACGCGCTGGCTGATCTGCACGAACAGCGCGACCGCGCCGCCGACGCCCAGCTGCGGGAGCGGCTCAACGTCCTGGACCGGGTGCAGAAGGCATTGTCGAACCTGCGCCGGATGCCCAGTACCGAAGCGATCATCGCCGCGGCCCCGCGGCAGGCGTGCGAAGCCTGCGGCTTCGATCGCGCCGTGCTGTACCGCTTGCGCGGCAACGAGCTACTCGCCGAGTCGTTCTGGGTCAATGGCGACCCGACGGCGGCCTCTCGGCTGCTGGAATTCAGTCGCGCGCACCCTGCCGAGCTCACCTCGACCGTTCTCGAATCCGAGATGATCCGGGGGCGTAAGCCGATGGCGATCCAGGACGCCCTGGGCAATCCGCGGGTGGTCACCGAGTTCGTCGAGGCCTATGACACCCATTCCTATGTCGCGGCGCCGATCATGCCGGAGGGCAGGGTCATCGGATTCCTGCACGCCGACCATCGACTCAAGCCGCGCCGGGTCGACGAGTTCGACCGCGACAGCCTGTGGGCCTTCGCCGAAGGCTTCGGTTATGTGGTGGAGCGGGCCCAGCTCGCCGATCGCCTGCGCGCTCAGGGCGCGGAGCTACGCCGGCTGCTGCAGCGCACGGATGCGGTCGTCGCCGAATACCTGGACGCCGAAGTTGAACTCGTGAGCGGTGATTCGGCGGGTGTGGGCGCCTCGAGCGCGACGACTGCGATCCTGCCGTCGGTCGAGAACGCGATCACCGGGAGACTGTCCAAACGCGAACTCGAAGTGCTGGCCTTGCTGGGCACCGGGGCATCCAATGCGCACATCGCCGCGCGTCTGGTGATCACCGAGGACACCGCCAAGTCGCACGTGAAGCGGATTCTGCGAAAGCT
>NZ_JAFMJZ010000108.1 GCF_017853185.1 Mycolicibacterium sp. | reverse complement strand
CGCGCTGGATCTCGACGACGACGGTGTGGCCGAGGCCCGCTATTCCGACGACGGCACCGGCGCGTGGGCGCTGATCGAGGGGGCGCTGACCGGTGGCCCGCCGAGTGGCCCGTTGCGGTGGTTCGGTGTCGACGGGGTCGAGCACACCGGATCTGGTGCCGATGTCGATGGTGACGGCGGCGTGGACCGTCTGCTCGACACCGATCGCGACGGTCTGGCCGACCGGGCGCTGGTCGTCGATGCCGACGGCCGGCTCAACATCGGCTACGTCGACGTGGACGGCGACGGCCGGTGGGACGTCAAGTTGGTCGACGCCGACGGGGACGGCAGCGCCGATCAGGCGGCGGCGCTGTAGCGCCGCGCGCTCAGCGCCCCGCGCTCGGTTTGACTCGGCGCGGCCGCCCTTCGCGCTTGCGCGCTCAGCGCCCCGCGCTCGGGTTGACTCGGCGCGGCCGCCCTTCGCGCTTGCGCGCTCAGCGCCCCGCGCCGGGCGGGCCGGCGAAGGCTTGCGCGATCCCCAGCCAGTGCTCGGCGTCGGCGCCCTCGGCCGTGATGTCCAGTGCGGCGCGCGGGCGGCGCTGGGTCACCAGCAGGCAGAAGTCCAGTGCTGATCCACTGACCCGCTGCGTGGCGTCCTCGGGACCCCACGCCCAGAGGCTGCCGTCCGGTCCGGTCAACTCGACCCGGAACGGCTCGGCCGGTGCGGTCTGGCCGTGCACCGAATAGGCGAAGTCGCGGGTCCGCACGCCGAGGTGGGCGATCGACTTCAACCGCGCGCTCGCCGACGGCGGTGCGCCCAGGGCGTCGGCGACGTCGAGGCCGTGCGCCCAGGTCTCCATCAACCGGGCGGTGGCCATCGAGGCCGCGCTCATCGGCGGTCCGAACCACAGCAGTTTGCGGCCGTCGGGCACCTGACTCAACGCGTCGTGCAACGCCGCCCGCGCGGTGCGCCACCGCTCGAGCAGCTCCGCCGGCGGGGTGGCCGCCAGTTCTTCGGTCGCCACATCGACGAAGCCCAGCGGATTGGTCGCGGCGTCGGCCACCAGTGCCAGGAAGGCGGCCTCGTCGGTGATCGACGTCAGCGCGACCTCGTCGGTCCACATCAGATGCGCGATCTGGTGGGCGATCGTCCAACCCGGCGCTGGTGTCGGGTCGGCCCAGCGCTGTGGAGCAAGCGGAGCGACCAGGTCGTCGAGGGCATCGCTCTCGGCGCGCAGGTCGTCGATGATCGCCGCGGCAACACTCATGTGCCGCAGCTTAGTTCGTGCGGGTCCGGCGCTCGCCGATGAGCAGGTGCGCCGCCAGCCCGATGAGATAGACCGCCGACCCCGCGACCGCCAGCACCGGTGACAGGCCGTCAGGCTGGATCACGGCCGCCGCGACGGTGGTCGCGATGATGAAAGACAGCCAGAACACCGCGTCCTGCACGGCGAACACATGACCGCGCAGCGCGTCGTCGACGTCGATCTGCATCGCCGAGTCGGCACAGAGTTTGACCATCTGACCGGCCGTGCCGAGCAGGAAGCCACACACCACCATCACCGCCAGATGCAGGCTGGCGCCGGCCAACTGGATCGCGGCCGCGCACAGCAATGCGGTGTTGGCGGTCGCATAGCGACCCCAGCGCCGAATCGCCGAAGGCGCAAGCAGATTCGCCAGGAACGAGCCCAGTCCGGTCGAGGCGACGAAGACCACCGCGGTGCCGAGGCCGGCGAACCCGGCGGCATTGCCGGTGTGCCGCACCAGCACGAGTACCAGCAGGGTGTTGATCCCGAAGACCATCCGGTGGGCGGACAGACCGGACAGGGTGGCGCCCACCGACGGGGTGTTCCGAACGGCCCCGAGTCCATAGGCCCAGCCGCTGGCGACCGCATAGAACGCCGACCCCGTGACGGCGGTGTGGTCGGGTCCGAGGATGTGCGGCGGGAACCGGATCGCCAGCAGCAGGGCGATCGCTGCCGGAAGGGCGACCAGAACGATGACCGTTGCCGCGCCGCCGTCGCCCGCGCCGAACAGCCAGCGCGGGACGAGCATGAAATTCGCACCCAGGAAGGTCGCGGTCGCGCCGACCGCGGTGGCCACCGAGTTCATCGTCACCACCTGCTCCCGCGGCACCACGTCGGGCAGCGCCGCCGAGAGCCCGGAGGTCACGAACCGGCTGAACCCGTTGACCGCCAGGGCTCCGCACAGCACGACCAGATCCCGCGCGCCGGCGGCCAGCAGGGCTGCGACGCCCAGCACCAGCACCAGTCGTGCCGCGTTCGCGCCGACCAGCACCGCCCGCCGATCCCAGCGGTCCAGCAGGGCGCCGGCGAACGGACCGAGCAGCGAGTAGGGCAGGAACAGCACGGCGAACGCCCCGGCGACCGCCCACGGTGAGGCTGCGCGCTCCGGGTTGAACAGCAGACCCCCGGCCAGGCCGGCCTGGAACAGCCCGTCGCCGAACTGGCTTGCCGTGCGCAGCTCCAGCAGCCGCCAGAAGTCGGGCAGGGCTCGCACCGACCGCCACAGCGTGCCGGATCGGGGTGCGTCGGCCACCGGCTCACAGTACAAACTTCTGCCCCCCAGCGTTCCCGCTCGTCGTCACAAGCCATGCCATGATGGTGAGGTGCCGCAGCCGGAAGAGCCTGAGGATTCGGTCGCACCCACGGCGAACCGGGTGCGGGCGGGTACCTTGCTGCTGGCCAACCTCGACCTGTTGGAACCCACCTTCCGGCGCAGCGTCATCTACATCGTCGAGCACAACGACAGCGGCACCCTGGGCGTCGTGATCAACCGGCCCAGCGAGACCGCCGTCTACAACGTGTTGCCGCAGTGGGCGGATCTGGCGGCCAAGCCCAAGACCATGTTCATCGGCGGCCCGGTCAAGCGGGATGCCGCGCTGTGCCTCGGAACGTTGCGCGTCGGCGCCGACCCCTCTGACATGCCCGGGCTGCGCCACGTCGCCGGCCGGATCGTCATGGTCGATCTCGACGCCGATCCGGAACTGATCGCAACGGTGGTCGAGGGTGTCCGGGTCTTCGCGGGTTACTCCGGCTGGACCATCGGACAGCTCGACGGCGAGATCGAGCGGGATGACTGGATTGTGTTGTCGGCGTTGCCATCCGACGTTCTGGTCGAACCTCGGGTGGACCTGTGGTCACGGGTGCTTCGGCGCCAGCCGTTGCCGACGGCGTTGATGGCCACCCACCCGATCGACCTCAGCCGGAACTAGAGCTCGACTGCCCGGTTCCTCCTCGGGCCGTCGGCCCGCATCGTCACCGAACTAGCGCTCGCAGACCGAATCGCAGCCGCCGCAACCCCCGCCTGAACCACAGCCGGGTGCTGCCGCCTCCTGCCGGGCCGCGTAGCGGGCGCCCTGCCAGGATCCGGCGACCACGGTGCCGACGGCGCCGACGGCACCGACGATCAAACCGATCAGTCCCACCCGCGGCGCAGCGGCCAGCGCCAGGATTCCGCCGGCGGCCAGCATGACACCGGCGGCCACCTGGGTCGGGGCCACCATCCGCAACACCTGGCTGGTGAGGTCGGTCGCCGGCCGGCGGGCCAGCGTCCACACGCCGGATCCGCCGATCAGGACCGCGAGTCCCAGGCTCAGCACTGCCCCGATGATCATGGGGTCAGGATACGAGCCGGAACCGGTGCGTCACTGAGCGGGCTGAACCGCCACCGGTACGACGGGTGCCGCCGGCGCGGGTGCCGCCGGGGTGACCGGCGCTGCAGCTGCTGCCGGCGCTGCTGCGACTGGCGCGGCGGCTGCCGGAGCCACCACCGCTGCTGCCGCGGGTGCGGGGACCGTGAGCGGCACCGTCGCCGCAGCCGCGGGGGCCGCAGCGGCAGGAGCCGCAGCGGCAGGAGCCGCCGGAAGCGCAGCCGCCGGGAGGCCGGGCAGTGCGGGCAGGGCCGGCAGCCCGGGGAGACCGGGCAGCACTGCCGAGAGCGGGTTGACCGGGGCGGCGGCCACCGCCGGCGCCGGAGTGGCGCCGGGCACGTTGACCTTGAAGCCCTTGATGATTCCCTCGGTGGCCGCCGAGGCCGCGACGACCTGGTTGGCCGCGGTGGTCACCGACAGAGTCACCAGGTAGCGGTCCGCGCCGGACTGCGCGATGACGTGCCGGCGCGAGGTGTTCAGCGTCAGGTCGGTGTCGCGGTAAGTGCCCGAGATCTCCGAGGACGGGAAGCCACCGAACGGGTCGAGCGAAGCCGCCGTCGGCTGCCAGGACGGCAGCAACTGGCTGTCGATGAAGCCGTGGCTGATGGCCTCCCGCGGATCGAAGTCCCCGACCAGCTTGTAGACCGTCAGCTGAGCGTTGGGGGTGTAGAGCGCATCACCGCCCTTGCGGTCGGCGATGACGATGAACGCATCCGGCACGTTGGGATCCGGAACCAGACTCCAGCCGGTCGGCACCGGCAGAACCAGGTTGAGCGCGGTGAACCCGGCAGCCTTCTGCGGCTCCAGGGTCACGCCCTTCTCCTTGAAGAACTCCTTCAGGGATCCCGACGTCGCCGGGGTGATGGCGGCGACTGCCGGAGCGGCGGCCGGCGCCGCGGGGGTCGCGACGACCGTCGTCGGCACCTCCGGCGCGGGGGTCGCCGGCGCGGGGGTCGCCGCGACAGCGCTCGCCTGCGGGGCGACGGTGACGGTCTGGGTAACGGTCACCGGCGCGGGCACCGGGGGTGCGGGCAGGACCGGCTCGGCTGACGCGTTGGTGCCGGCGACCCCGATCAGGGCTGCGGACCCGGCGGCCACGCCGCCGATCACGACGCGCCAGTTACGGGTGATGCATTTCATCGACAACTGTCCTTTTCACGCGAATGGGCCAGATCAGCCCACTGTTCTTGCCCGACTCTAAGCACCGGAACCTCCCTCGAACGGCTCTGGAACCGACCTGGGACCAACCTCTGACCGCCCTGCAACGCAACCGATACCGACCCGTTGCCTTGGTGGCAGTCCCGATACCCTGTGGGGCGTGACCGACTCGCCGACAGCCACGACGAACTCCGGCGAGGCCGACGCCGACCTGCCGCTGTACCGCTACACCGCCGACCTGGCCGGCCGGATCGAACAGCAGTGGCAGCACGCCTGGCAGGACCGGGGAACCTTCAACGTGCCCAACCCGGTCGGCTCACTGGCGCCCGCTGACGGCTCGCCGGTCCCCGAGGACAAAATGTTCGTCCAGGACATGTTCCCGTACCCCTCCGGCGAGGGACTTCACGTCGGTCACCCGCTGGGTTACATCGCGACCGACGTCTACGCCCGCTACTTCCGGATGACCGGCCGCAATGTGCTGCACGCATTGGGCTTCGACTCCTTCGGCCTGCCCGCCGAGCAGTACGCCGTGCAGACCGGAACACATCCGCGCACCCGGACCGACGCCAACATCGTCAACTTCCGCCGCCAGCTCGGCCGGCTGGGCCTCGGCCACGATCAGCGGCGCAGTTTCTCCACCACCGACGTCGACTTCTACAAGTGGACGCAGTGGATCTTCCTGCAGATCTACAACGCCTGGTTCGACGCCGCGGCGAACAAGGCGCGCCCGATCAGTGAGTTGATCGCCGAATTCGCCAGTGGAACAAGGACTCTCGCCGACGGTCGCGACTGGCCGGCGCTGTCGGCGGGGGAGCGCGCAGACGTCGTCGACGGCTACCGGCTCGTCTACCACGCCGACTCGCTGGTCAACTGGTGCCCGGGCCTGGGCACGGTGCTGGCCAACGAGGAGGTCACCGCCGACGGCCGTAGCGAACGCGGAAACTTTCCGGTGTTCCGGAAGCGGTTGCGGCAGTGGATGATGCGCATCACCGCCTACTCCGACCGGTTGCTCGAGGATCTCGACGTGCTGGACTGGCCGGACAAGGTCAAGGCCATGCAGCGCAACTGGATCGGACGGTCCACCGGCGCTTCGGTGCTCTTCTCTGCGGGCGACGATGACATCGAGGTGTTCACCACTCGCCCCGACACGTTGTTCGGCGCCACCTACCTGGTGCTGGCCCCCGAGCACGAGTTGGTCGACCGGATCACCGCCGCCCAGTGGCCGGAAGGCGTCGACCAGGGATGGACGTCGGGCGCGGCCACCCCGGCCGCGGCGGTGGCGGACTACCGGCGTTCGATCGCGGCGAAGTCGGACCTGGAGCGCCAGGAGAACAAGACCAAGACCGGAGTGTTCCTCGGCAGCTACGCCACCAATCCCGCTGACGGACGGCGCATTCCGATCTTCATCGCCGACTACGTCCTGCTCGGTTACGGCACCGGGGCCATCATGGCCGTGCCCGGCCACGATCAGCGCGACTACGAATTCGCGCGGCAGTTCGCCTTGCCGATCATCGAGGTGATCGCCGGCGGCGACCTGTCCGAAGAGGCCTACACCGGCGACGGCGCACTGGTGAACTCCGGCTATCTCGACGGACTGAACGTCGCAGACGCCAAGAAGGCGATCACGGCGCGACTGGAAGCCGACGGGCGCGGCCGCGCGCGCGTCGAGTACAAACTGCGCGACTGGCTGTTCGCCCGCCAAAGGTATTGGGGCGAACCGTTTCCCATCGTCTATGACGCCGACGGCCGGGCCCACCCGCTGCCGGAGTCGGTACTACCGGTCGAACTGCCCGACATCGAGGACTACTCGCCGGTCATGTTCGATCCCGACGATCCCGACAGCGAGCCGTCGCCGCCGCTGAACAAGGCGACCGACTGGGTGAGCGTCGAGTTGGATCTCGGCGACGGCCTCAAGCCCTACACCCGCGACACCAACGTGATGCCGCAGTGGGCGGGCAGTTCCTGGTACGAGCTGCGCTACGCCGACCCGCACAACGCCGAACAGTTCTGCGACAAGCGCAACGAGGCGTACTGGATGGGGCCGCGGCCGGCCGAGCACGGCCCGGCCGATCCGGGCGGGGTGGACCTTTACGTCGGCGGCGTCGAACACGCCGTTCTGCACCTGCTGTATTCGCGGTTCTGGCACAAGGTCCTCTTCGACCTCAGCTACGTCACCTCGCGGGAGCCCTACCGCCGCTTGGTCAATCAGGGCTACATCCAGGCCTTCGCCTACACCGACTCCCGCGGCGCCTACGTGCCCGCCGCCGACGTCGTCGAACGGGGCGGCAAGTTCTACCTGCCCGGCCCGGACGGCGAGATCGAGGTTTTCCAGGAGTTCGGCAAGATCGGCAAGAGCCTGAAGAACTCGATCTCCCCGGACGAGATCTGCGACTCCTACGGCGCGGACACCCTGCGGGTCTACGAGATGTCGATGGGTCCGCTGGAGGCCTCCCGGCCGTGGGCCACCAAGGATGTCGTCGGTGCGCACCGGTTCCTGCAGCGGGTGTGGCGACTGGTGGTCGATGAGACCACCGGCGCGACAAGGGTTTCCGAGGACGCCCTCGACGAGGAGACGCTGCGGGCGCTGCACCGCGCCATCGCCGGTGTGCGCGACGACTACGCCGGGCTGCGCAACAACACCGCTGCTGCCAAGCTCATCGAGTACACCAACCACCTCACCAAGGCCGGTGTGACGGCGCGCGCGGCACTGGAGCCACTGGTGCTGATGGTGGCACCCCTGGCCCCGCATCTGGCCGAGGAACTGTGGAGCCGGCTGGGCCACGGCGATTCGCTGGCCCGCGGTCCGTTCCCGATTGCCGACGAACGATTCCTGGTGGCCGACACCGTCGAATATCCGGTTCAGGTCAACGGCAAAGTCCGTGGCCGGATCACCGTGGCCGCCGACGCCGACAAGTCCGTGCTGGAGAGCGCCGCCCTTGCCGACGAGAAGGTGCTCGCATTCCTCGACGGCGCGACGCCCAAGAAGGTCATCGTGGTGCCCGGCAAGATGGTCAACCTCGTCGTCTGAGGAAGTTCGGCGCGATAATCGTCGCTCAGCGACGAAAAGCGCGCCCAAGTTGGCGGGGGAGGGGTCAGCGCGGGCGGATGACCACCTGATGGGTGTGCGCGTCCGGCGGGGTGGCGACCACCTGCGCGACGACTCCGGCGACGGTCTGCGGCGTGAGGAACCGGGCCTTGTCGTAGACGCCGCCCTCGTAGGCCACCAGATCCTCCTGCATCTCGGTGTCGACGCGACCCGGATGGATGCTGGTGACCCGCAGCAGCGGTTCGTCGGCGCGCAGTGAGTCGGCGAACGCGCGTTGGGCGAACTTGCTCGCCGAGTAGGCGGCCAGGCCGGGGGAGACGTTGAGACCCGATCCGGAGTTGATGAACACCACCTGACCGCGGGCCGCCCGCAACGCCGGCAGCAGTGCCAGCGTGAGCGCCACCGCGCCGGTCACGTTGACCTCGAAGCTGGCCCGCCACTGCTCGGGTATCGATTCGTCCACCCGGCCCGGGTAGGCCACCCCGGCGTTGTGCACCAACACGTCGAGGGCGTCGAACATCTCGGCGGCGTCGGCGAACCCCTCCGGGTCGGTGAGGTCAAGAGGCCAGGTGGTGGCGCCCAGCCGTTCGGCCACCGTGTCCAGTCGCGCCGAGGGCCGGCCGGCCAACAGCAGGGTGTGGGTGGGCGCCAGGGCATCGGCGATCGCGGCGCCGATCCCTCCACCCGCCCCGGTGATCAGTGCTGTTGGCATCCGATAACCCTACTGATCGGCACAATGAACCCGTGCCGTCCGCGAACGCCGCTCAACTCGCCGCCCGTGCGGCGGATCTGCTGCGCGGAAACGACCTCGGCACGATGACATCGGCGGCACCCCGGCTCTACCCACACATGTGGAGTTGGGACGCCGCCTTCGTCGCGGTCGGCCTCGCGACGATGAGCGTGCAGCGCGCGGTGGTCGAATTGGACACCCTGCTCTCGGCGCAGTGGGCCAACGGGATGATCCCGCACATCGTCTTCGCCGACGGGGTCGACGGCTACTTTCCGGGAGCGGACCGTTGGGACTGTGCACGGTTGGCCGCCGACGCACCGGGCGGTCGGCAGACCTCCGGCATCACCCAGCCGCCGGTGCACGCGATCGCCGTGCAGCGCATCCTCGAACGGGCCCGGGCCGACGGGCCGTCCACCCACGCGATCGCGGAGGATTTCCTGAACCGGCGGTGGAACGATCTGATGCGCTGGCATCGGTGGCTGGCCGAGAAGCGTGACCCCGGGCAGAGCGGCCGCATCACGCTGTACCACGGCTGGGAATCCGGGATGGACAACTCGCCGCGGTGGGATTCGGCCTACGCCAACGTGATTGCAGGCACTGTGCCTGCCTACGAGCGTGCCGACACCGGGATCGTCACCGACGCCGGGCAGCGTCCCACCGACGCGGAGTACGACCGGTACCTGTGGCTGGTCGAGGAGATGAAGTCGGTCGGCTACGACGACGAGTTGTTGCCGACGGTGATGAGCTTCGCGGTGCAGGACGCGTTCGTCTCGGCGATCTTCGCGGTCGCCTGCGATGTGCTGGCCGACATCGGCGAGCAGTACCGGCGCCCCGTGGCCGACGTCGCCGAACTCCGCGGCTGGGCCGAGCGCTTCCGCAACGGGGTGGCGCAGATGTCAGACCAGAGCAGCGGGGCTGCAAGGGATTTCGATCTGAGGGCCGAAGCGTGGATCGTGACCGACACTGCGGCCCAGTTCGCTCCGCTGCTGTGCGGCGGTCTCACCGCACAGCAGGAACATGCCCTGCTTCAGGTGCTGGACGGCCCGCATTTTCTAGGGCATCCGGATCTGAAGTTCGCGCTCATCCCGTCCACGTCGCCGGCGTCGAAGGACTTCCGGCCCCGCGAATACTGGCGCGGCCCGGTCTGGCCGGTGCTGAACTGGTTGTTCTCCTGGGCCTTCGCCCGGCGGGGTTGGTCCGAACGCGCAATGCTGCTCCGCCAGGAGGGTCTGCGTCAGGCCGCCGGTGGAAACTTCGCCGAGTACTACGAACCCTTCACCGGTGAACCGCTGGGCAGCATGCAACAGTCGTGGACCGCCGCGGCGGTGCTCGACTGGCTCGGTTAGTCCGCGGCTTCCTCGGTGTCGGTCAGCCGCTCAAGCGGCTTGAGCGCCTGGGACAGGTCGCTGCGCTCGTCCTCGGACAATCGGGTCAGCATCGCCGCCAGATATGCGCGCCGGGTGGCCAGGGCCTCGCCGTGCTGCACCAGGCCCTCCGGGGTGACCTCGACCAGGACCGCCCGCATATCGGAGGGATCGCGGGAACGTTTCACCAGACCGAGCTTCTCCAGTCGCCGGATCGCCACCGTCGTGGTCGGCGTCCGTACCCGTTCCCGTGCGGCCAGTTCGGTCATCCGGATCGGCCCGCTGTCGAGCAGGGTCAGCAGGATCGACAACTGTGCCAGCGTGAGATCAGGTCGCGAGCCGGCCTGGTTGTCGCTCCGCCGGAGCACGATGATCAACTTCGACAGAATCCGCTGCAGGTCGGCAGCCAAGTCGGCGACCTGCTGAGGTTCTGACATGGTTTGCCAGTCTAATCGCCTGCCTGCGCCGACAGTGCGCAGATCAGAGCACCTGGGACAGGAACCGCTGTAACCGCTCGGTGCCGGCGGCGGTGAACAGCTGCTCCGGGGGACCGGACTCCACCACCTTGCCCTGGTCCATGAACACCACCGAGTCGGCCGTCGAGCGGGCGAAGCCCATCTCGTGGGTGACCGCCACCATCGTCATCCCGTCGCCGCCGAGGTCGGCGATCAGGGCCAGGATGCCCTTGACGAGTTCGGGATCCAGCGCCGAGGTGGCCTCGTCGAAGAACATCACCTGCGGCTCCATCGCCAGCGCGCGGGCGATGGCCACCCGCTGCTGCTGCCCGCCGGACAGCGTCCCGGGCCGGGCATCGGCCTTGTGCCGCAGGCCGACCCGCTCGAGTTGGGCCAGCGCCAACTCGCGCGCGGCGTCGGCGGACAGGCCGCGCAGCTTGCGCGGCGCCAGGGTGACGTTGTCCAGCACGCTCTTGTGCGGGAACAGGTTGAAGTGCTGGAACACCATGCCGATCCGCTGCCGCAAC
Source organism: Mycolicibacterium sp. (assembly GCF_017853185.1). Classification (GTDB taxonomy): domain Bacteria; phylum Actinomycetota; class Actinomycetes; order Mycobacteriales; family Mycobacteriaceae; genus Mycobacterium. The sequence continues at coordinate 26 of NZ_JAFMJZ010000108.1, read as the reverse complement.
GCATCCGGATCGTCGGTGAGCACCGA
>NZ_JAFMJZ010000107.1 GCF_017853185.1 Mycolicibacterium sp. | reverse complement strand
GGTCATGCCTGCTTACCCATCAGGCTTGGCGGAGGTGACGCAGGGTCAGTGCGGTGGACAGCGCCGCGGCGGTGGCCTGCGCGCCCTTGTCCTCGGCGGAACCGGGCAGACCCGCCCGGTCGACGGCCTGCTTCTCGGTGTCGGTGGTGAGCACCCCGTTGGCGACCGGGGTGGCGGCATCCAGCGACACCCGGGTCAGACCCTGGGTGACGGCGTCGCAGACGTAGTCGAAATGCGGTGTGCCACCGCGGATCACCACACCGAGCGCCACCACCGCGTCGTGGTTGCGGGTCAGTTCCTGGGCGACCACCGGGATCTCGATCGCGCCGTGCACCCGCACCACGGTCGGGTTGGGGATGCCGCAGGACGCGGCGACCCTGCGCGCGCCGTCGAGCAGACCGTTGCAGATCGCGGCGTGCCAGGTGCTCGCGACGATCGCCAAGCGCAGACCCGAGGCGTCCATCTCCGGGACCTCGGGGACACCGGCACCACTCACAGGGCACCACTCATAGGGCACCGCCGAGGTCACCGGGCAGCAGGTTGGCCGTCGCGTCGTAATCGTCCAGGCCGGTGAGTTCATGGCCCATCCGGTCCCGCTTGGTCATCAGGTAGCGGATGTTCTCGGAATTGGCGCGCACCGGCAACGGAACCCGTTCGGTGATCTGCAGCCCGTAGCCGTCCAGGCCCACCCGCTTGGCCGGGTTGTTGGTGAGCAGTCGCATCGAGCGGACGCCGAGATCGACCAGGATCTGCGCACCGGTGCCGTAGTCGCGCGCATCGGCCGGCAGGCCGAGTTCCAGGTTGGCGTCGACGGTGTCGGCTCCGGCGTCCTGCAACTGGTAGGCCTGCAGCTTGTGCATCAGGCCGATGCCGCGGCCCTCATGGCCGCGCATGTAGAGCACCACTCCCCGGCCCTCGGCGGCCACCATCGCCATCGCGGCGTCCAGTTGCGGGCCGCAGTCACAGCGCTGGGAGCCGAACACGTCACCGGTGAGGCATTCCGAGTGCACCCGCACCAGGACGTCGTGGCCGTCGTTCTCCGGTCCGGCGATGTCGCCGCGCACCAGCGCAACATGCTCGACGTCCTCGTAGGTGCTCATGTAGCCGACGGCCCGGAAATCGCCGTGCCGGGTCGGGATGCGCGCCTCGGCAACCCGCTCGACGTGCTTCTCGTGCTTGCGCCGCCATTCGATCAGGTCGGCGATGGAGATCAGCGCCAGACCGTGCTCGTCGGCGAAGACCCGCAGCTCATCGGTCTGGGCCATCGCGCCCTCGTCCTTCTGGCTGACGATCTCGCAGATCGCCCCGGCCGGCTGCAGTCCGGCCAGCCGGGCCAGATCGACGGCGGCCTCGGTGTGGCCCGGACGGCGCAGCACGCCGCCGTCCTTGGCGCGCAGCGGAACGACGTGTCCGGGCTTGGTGAAGTGCTCGGCCACACTGTCCGGATCGGCCAGCAGGCGCATGGTGGTGGCCCGGTCGGACGCCGAGATCCCCGTTCCCACACCGGCTTTGGCGTCGACGGTCACCGTGTAGGCGGTGCCGTGCTTGTCCTGGTTCACCGCGTACATCGGCAGCAGTCCGAGCCGGTCGCAGACCTCGCCGTCCAGTGGCACACAGAGATAGCCGGAGGTGTACCGGACCATGAACGCGACCAGCTCGGGTGTCGCCTTCTCGGCGGCGAAGATGAGGTCGCCCTCGTTCTCGCGGTCCTCGTCGTCAATGACGACGACGGCCTTGCCTGCCGCGATGTCGGCAACCGCCCGTTCGACGGTGTCCAGCCTCGTCATCGTTGCCCTTCAGGTTCGGTGATGCCGCAACCAGTATGAACTACCTCCGGAGGCGGTCACCGGGCACGCTGGCCGCGGTTGATCCGCCCACTCGACCACCGCCGCCTCAGCCGCGATTGATTCTTCGCCCCTGACAAGACACGGACTTGCCCCGGAAAGCACGTTCACCGAGGGAAAACAGCCGATTTTTGCGACGTCGACCGGCAACTACCAGGCCGCCGGTATATTCGCGAGCCGTACAGAACCGCAGGTCTGAGGTGGCCGAATGGGCCGCAGAACTCGATGTGGACGAAAGGATGTTCATGACCGACGCCCCCTCACCCGCGCCGAAATACCGGGACGTTCGTGAGTATCTGACTGAGCTTGAGCGTCGCGGTTTGCACCAGCCCGAAACCATCGAGGACCTGCTCAACCAGACCGTGGGCAAGCTCCTTGACCAGTTCGACATCTCTCACGAGTTGTACCGCCGCTGGGAGGGCCGATAACTACGCCGGCGACGGAAGGACCCGCGGGATCCGTCAAACGATTTGCGCTGGCGCTCTACGCGCGCGACGGCGTGCCCGCGGCCTGCCTACATCTGCAGAATCGGCACAACCTGGACGTCCCCGTGGTCTTGTTCGCGGCATTCGTCGGTGCGGTGCGACGCCAGGAGTTGACGGCGACTGGCGTCGACTCCGCTCGAGGCCGCGTAGACGAATGGCACCAGGAGGTCGTGCGCCCACTGCGCGCGGTACGCCAACGCCTCAAGACCGGACCAGCGCCCGCACCCAACGACCTCACCGCTCAACTCCGCAGCAAGGTCCAGAAAATCGAGATCGAGGCCGAGCTGATCGAGCTCGACCAACTAGACGCCCTGATTCCTGAGTTGGAGACCATCCCGGCATCGGGGAGCACTGGCGAATCCGCTGCGGCAGCAATCGAAGCCGCCATCAAGTCCTACGCCCACACCGCGCTCGACGATCGGGACCGCCGGGCGATCGACACCATCGCGGACGCTGCGTCGGCTTAGGGGCTCGTCGGGCCGCCCCGGGGAGAAAGCAACCGCTCCACGTACTTCGCGATCACGTCGACTTCCAGATTGACCGTCGCACCCACCGGCGCCCGGCCCAGCGTGGTCAGCGCCAGCGTGGTCGGGATCAGCGACACCTCGAACCAATCGTCACCGAGACCGGAGACCGTCAGCGAGATCCCGTCGACCGTGATCGACCCCTTCTCCACCACGTACCGGGACAGCGCCGCCGGCAGCGAGATGCGGACCACCTCCCAGTGCTCCGACGGTGTGCGCGCAAGCACCCCGCCGGTGCCGTCGACGTGACCCTGGACGATGTGCCCGCCCAGTCGGCTGTTGACGGCCGCGGCGCGTTCCAGATTGACCGGACTGCCGGCGGTCAGCCCGGCGAGGCTGGACCGCTTCAGCGTCTCGGCCATCACGTCGGCGCTGAACCGGCCGCCGGCCGAATCGACGACGGTCAGACACACCCCGTTCACCGCGATCGAGTCGCCATGACCAGCGTCCGAGGTGACCAGCGGCCCGCTGATGGTCAGCCGCACCGAGTCGCCGAGGTCGTCCACGCCGGCGACCTCGCCGAGTTCCTCCACTATTCCGGTGAACACGCGCCTCAATCTAGCCCGGCCTCGCCAGCCGGGTTACCGGAGCCGCACCCACTACGATGCAGGCATGCAGAAATGCCGTGGAATCCTCGCTGTCCTGGTCGCCGTCCTGGCCGCCGCGTTCCTCACCTCGGGTTGCTCGAAGAAGGCCAGCGAGCCGCTGCCCGACGCGGCCGGGCTGATTCAGCAGTCCATCAGCACCACCAAGGCGCTCAAGAGCGCGCACCTGGAGATCGCCGTCAACGGCAAGATCACCGGTCTGCCGGTCAAGACCCTCTCCGGCGACCTGACCAACGTGCCCAGCGTCGCGATCTCGGGCAGCTCCAAGATCTCGATGGGCGGCACCGACGTCGACATCCAGCTGGTGGTGCTCGACGGCACGCTGTACGCGGCGCTGACCCCCAACAGCTGGCTGGACATGGGACCGGCCGCCGAGGTCTACGACCCGTCGGTGATCCTCAACCCGGACACCGGCCTGGCCAACATGCTGTCCAACGTGACCGACGCCAAGGCTGACGGCTTCGACACCATCGGCGGCGTGCAGACCGTGCGGCTGACCGGCAAGGTCGCCGCCGACGCGGTCAACAAGCTCATCCCCCAGCTCAAGGCCGCCGGCCCGCTGCCCGCCACGGTGTGGATCGAGAAGGACGCCCCGAACCAGCTGGTGCAGGCGAAGGTGGACCAGAGCGAGAGCAACAGCGTGCAGCTGACGCTGTCCGAGTGGGATAAGCCGGTCACCGTCACCAAGCCCGCCGTCTAAGTGTCGGGTTCGACCGCACTCGACACCCCGCAGACCACCGGCCGCAGCCGGCGGGTCGCGATCGGCGCCGGCAGCCTCGCTGTGCTGCTCGGCGCGCTGGACACCTATGTCGTCGTCACGATCATGGTCGACATCATGCGGTCGGTCGGCATCCCGATCAACAAGCTCCAGCAGGTCACCCCGGTCATCACCTGCTACCTGCTGGGCTACATCGCCGCGATGCCGCTGCTGGGCCGGCTGTCCGACCGGCTGGGCCGCAAGCTGGTGCTGCAACTGAGCCTGGCCACCTTCGCGGCCGGGTCGGTGGTGACCGCGCTCTCGGGTGACCTGACCACGCTGGTGATCGGCCGGATCATCCAGGGCGTGGCCAGCGGTGCGCTGCTGCCGGTGACACTGGCGCTGGCCGCCGACCTGTGGGCCGCCCACGGCCGGGCCACCGTGCTCGGCGGAATCGGCGCCGCCCAGGAACTCGGCAGCGTGCTCGGCCCGCTCTACGGCATCGGCGTGGTGTGGCTGCTCAACACCTGGCGCGACGTGTTCTGGATCAACGTCCCGCTGACCGCGATCGCCATGCTGCTCATCCACTTCAGCCTGCCCGGCCGGGACCGCAGCGCCACCCCGGAACGGGTCGACGTGGTGGGCGGGGTCCTGCTGGCGGTCGCCCTGGGCCTCGCGGTGATCGGCCTGTACAACCCGAACCCGGACGGCAAAGAGGTGCTGCCGGCCAACGGTCCGGTCCTGGTGATCGGCGCCGTGGTGGCCGCGATCGCGTTCGCGGTCTGGGAGCGCTTCGCCAGCACCCGGCTGATCGAACCGGCCGGAGTGCGGTTCGTTCCGTTCCTGTCCTCGCTGGCCACCTCGATGTGTGCCGGAGCTGCCCTGATGGTCACCCTGGTCGACGTCGAACTGTTCGGTCAGGGCGTGCTGGGCAAGGACCAGAACGGGGCGGCGTTCCTGCTGCTGCACTTCCTGATCGCGCTCCCGATCGGGGCACTGGCCGGCGGCTGGCTGGCCACCCGGGTCGGCGACCGGGTGGTGGCCACGGTGGGCATGCTGATCGCGGCCTACGCCTACTGGCTGGTGTCGAAATGGGGCCTGGACGTGCTCTCGTCGCATCACCAGGTCGGCCCGCTGTCACTGCCGACCTTCGCCACCGACCTGGCCCTGGCCGGCCTCGGGCTGGGTCTGGTGATCGGACCGCTGACCTCGGCGGCGCTGCGGGTGGTGCCGTCAGCCCAGCACGGCATCGCCTCGTCGCTGGTCGTGGTGGCGCGGATGACCGGCATGCTGATCGGCGTGGCTGCACTGACCGCGTGGGGCCTGTACCGGTTCAACCAGATCCTGGCCACCCTGCCGGCGACCAAGGCCGACACCCTGGCCGCCAAGGTGGCCGCCGAGGCCGAGCGCTACCGGCACGCGTTCGCCCTGCAGTACGGCTCGATCTTCTTCATCACCACCATCGTCTGTCTGGCCGGTGCGTTCTTCGCGTTGTTCATCGGCGGACGCAAAGCCCACGCCGACGAGCCGGTAGGTCGGTAACCTCCCCCTCATGCCGGATGCCCTCATGATGGATACGAGGTGCTGACCGCTGCGCTGCGCGACCTGCAATGGCGCAAACGCCGCTTCGTCATCGCGATCGTCGGCACCGGCCTGGTCTTCGCAATGACGCTGGTGCTCACCGGCCTGGCCTACGGGTTCAAGGTCGAGGCCACCCGCACCGTCGACTCCCTCGGACTGGACGGCTTCCTGGTGAAGACCGGCGCCACCGGGCCCTTCCTGGGTTCGGCGGCCTTCCCCGCCACCAAACTTCAGGTGCCCGGGGTCGACGTCGCGGTTCCGCTGGTCTACGGCAGCGCGACCACACCGGAGGACGGATCGGCGCGCAGCGTCAACATCTTCGGCGCACCCCAGAACGGACCCGGGATGCCGGCGATGGAAAGCGGCCGCCCGCCCGCCGAGGCACACGAGGCCGCAATCTCGAGCACCATGAAGCGCGCGATCGGCGACACCGTCGAAGTCGGTGGACGCAACCTCCAGGTGACCGGGATCGTGGACGATTCGACGGCATTGGCCGGTCAGCCCAACGTCTTCCTCACCGTCGCCGGCGCGCAGAAGATGCTGTTCTCCGGCCAGTCGCTGATCTCCTCGATCGGTGTGCAGGGCATGCCTCAACGTGCGCCCAGCGGTTATGTGCTGGTGGACCGGACCGGCGCCATCGACGACCTGCTGCGCGCACTCAAGGGCGCCCGGCAGGCGATGACCCTGATGGCCGGGCTGCTCTGGGTGGTCGCGGCCCTGATCGTCGGTTCGATGATCTACATGTCGGCGCTGGAACGCACCCGCGACTTCGCGGTGTTCAAGGCCGTCGGCGTGCCCACCCGATCCATCCTGGGCGGGTTGTCCATGCAGGCCGTCATCGTCGCCGTGCTCGCCGCCCTGCTCGGCGGGGTGCTCTCGATCCTGCTCGGTCCGCTGTTCCCGATGCGGGTGGACATTCCGCAGGCGGCCTTCATGCTGCTGCCGGTGGTCGCCATCACCATCGGCGTGCTGGCCAGTCTGGCCGGGTTGCGACGCGCCGTCGTGGTCGACCCGGCGCTGGCGTTCGGCGGACCCTGAGATGGGAAGACCCTGACATGGCGGACCTGCGGATCAAGGACCTCGTCGTCGAGTACGCCAGCGGCGAGGACACGGTGCGGCCGATCAACGGCTTGAACCTGGACGTGTCGGAGGGCTCGCTGGCGATCCTGCTGGGCCCCAGCGGATGCGGCAAGACCACCCTGCTGTCCTGCCTCGGCGGGATCCTGCGACCGACCTCCGGCAGTATCGAATTCGGCGACATCGACGTCACCCGCCTGAGCACCGAGGAACTCTCCGACTACCGGCGCAACACCGTCGGCATCGTCTTCCAGGCCTTCAACCTGGTGCCGAGCCTGACGGCGATCGAAAACGTGGAGGTCCCGATGCGGGCCGCCCGGATGAGCCGGCGCGACGCCCACGATCGGGCGGTCGAACTGCTGACCCGCGTCGGCCTGGCCGAACGGATGCACCATCGCCCCGGAGACCTGTCCGGCGGGCAGCAACAGCGGGTCGCGGTGGCCCGTGCCATCGCGCTGGACCCGCCGCTGCTGATCGCCGACGAGCCGACCGCTCACCTGGACTACATCCAGGTCGAGGAGGTGCTGCGGCTGATCCGCCAACTGGCCGACGGCCCTCGCGTGGTCGTCGTCGCGACTCACGACACCCGGATGCTGCCGCTGGCCGACCAGGTGGTCGAACTGGTGCCGCACCTGTCCGGCACCGATCACGAGCCCGAGACGATGAATCTGGCCCCCGGGGAGCTCATCTTCGAGCAGGGCACCATGGGCGACTCGATCTACGTGGTGACCGAGGGCGAGATCGAACTGTCCCGCGAATTGCCAAGTGGGCGTGAGGAAGTCCTGAAGATCGCCGGCCCGGGCGATTACTTCGGCGAAATGGGTCCGCTGTTCGCGCTGCCCCGGGCCGCCAGTGCCCGGGCACGCACCGACTCGACGGTGATCAGTTACACCGTCAAAGCATTCCGGGAGATGCTGGGCGCCGGCGGATCCCGCGACATCATCGAGCACAAGTCGCTCAATCACGACTAGCTCTCGGGCGGGACCAGGCTCAGCAGAAGGTCCGGGCCGATCTGTGTCACTCCGTCGTACCGCCAGCGCAGGGCGCCGGCGATGGTGGCGACGCCGACGTCATCCACCGCGGTGACCGGACCGCCGAGCAGCATCGGCGCCACATACGCCAGGATCCGGTCTACCAGGCCGGCCCGGAGGAAGGCGCCCGCCAGAGTGGGACCGCCCTCCAGCAGGATGTCGGTGCGGTCGCCGAGCGCCCGGATCACCTCATGCGGATCCCGGGTGTGCAACGTCCACGTGGGTGAATCATCGTTGAGCACAAGGGATTCCGGCGGGATCTCCCGCACGCCCACCACGACGCGCAGCGGCTGGTGCTCAGCCAGGGCACCGTCGGGGTGTCGCGCGGTGAGGCTGGGGTCGTCGGCGAACACCGTCCCGGTGCCGACCACGATGGCGTCGGCGGCGGCCCGGCGCCGATGGACGTCGGCGCGGGCCGCATCGCTGGTGATCCACTGCGAGGACCCGTCGGCGGCGGCACTGCGGCCGTCGACGCTGGTGGCGAATTTCCACGTGACGTGCGGACGCCCGGTCCGCTGCTTGTGCAGCCACTCCCGCAACGGGCCGCCGGCCACCTCCTCGGCGCCGAGGCCGTCGGTGACGGCGATTCCGGCGTCACGCAGGCGTTGCGCTCCCCCGGCGGCCACCGGGTTCGGGTCGGCCACGGCATAGACCACGGCGGCGACGTTCGCCGCGAGCAGTGCGTCCACGCACGGCGGGGTACGGCCGTGATGGTTGCACGGTTCCAGGGTGATCACCGCGGTGCCGCCGGACGCCCGGTCCCCGGCCTCCTGCAACGCCACGACCTCCGCGTGCGGCCCACCGGCCGGGGCGGTGGCGCCGACTCCGACGACCTCACCGCCGGCACTCAGAATCACCGCTCCCACAGGCGGATTCGGGTAGGTGGATCCCTTGACCCGTTGCGACTGGGCGGCGGCGAGCCGCATCGCGGCCGCGAGATCCGGCCCGGTCATCCGGCGCCGCTCATAACCGCAGATGCGGCGAGGCGGCCCCGGCCTGGCGGCGCAGCGCCTCGAGGGCCTTGCCCGGATCGCTGGCGCCGTAGACCGCCGACCCGGCGACGAAGCAGTCCACACCGGCCTCGGCGGCCTGCTCGATGGTGGCGGCGTTGATGCCGCCGTCGATCTCCACCAGGATCGTCAGCTCCCCGGAGTCGACGAGGCGGCGGACCGTCCTCACCTTGGACAGCACCTCCGGGATGAAGCTCTGGCCGCCGAAACCGGGCTCGACCGACATCACCAGCAGGGTGTCGAAATCGCGCAGGATCTCCAGGTAGGGCTCCAGCGGGGTGCCGGGCTTGATCGACAGACCGGCCTTGGCTCCGGCGGCGCGGATGTCGCGTGCCACCGCGACCGGGTTGTCGGTGGCCTCGGCGTGGAAGGTCACGTTGTGCGCCCCGGCTTCGGCGTACGGCGGCGCCCAGCGGTCCGGGTTCTCGATCATCAGATGGCAGTCCATCGGGATGTCGGTCGCCTTGAGCAGGCTTTCCACCACCGGCAGGCCCAGGGTGAGGTTCGGCACGAAATGCGCATCCATCACGTCGACGTGCAGCCAATCGGCCGACTCGACGGCCGCGACCTCGGTGGCCAGGCGGGCGAAGTCGGCGGACAGGATCGACGGCGCGATCATCGGGTGCTTCGGTGTCGGCATGGCTGACACCTTAATTCAGCCGTTCTTGCGCAGTGCCACCGCGAACATCGCATCGGTGCCGTGCCGATGCGGCCACAGCTGGACATGCGGCCCGGCGCCGAGGTTTTCGGCCGGGCTGAAGAGCGCCCGGGTGTCCAGTGCGGTCACCGGCTGGCGGCGCAGCGCGTCGGAGATCACCCCGACGGTCTCGGACAGATGCGGTGAGCAGGTGGCGTAGACCACCACCCCGCCGGGGCGGGTCAGCGCGATCGCGGCGGCCAGCAGTTCGCGCTGCAGTTTGGCCAGTGCGGGGACGTCGGCCGGGGTCCGGCGCCAGCGGGCCTCCGGACGCCGGCGCAGCGCACCCAGTCCGGTGCACGGGGCGTCGACGAGGACCCGGTCGAAACTCCCCGCCGGCAGCGGCGCTTCCCTGCCGTCGGCCCGCAGCACCTCGACGGGCAGTCCGCGGGTGTTGTGCTCGACCATCTCCGCGCGGCGCTCATTGGGTTCGATGGCGGTGACGGTGGCGCCCTGCTGTGCGGCGATCGCACCCAGCAGGGCGGTCTTGCCGCCGGGGCCGGCGCACAGATCCAGCCAGCGCCCGCCGTCCTCGCCCTCCAGCGGGGCCAGCGTCAGCGCCCGGGCCACCAGCTGGCTGCCTTCGTCCTGCACGAGTGCCTTGTTGCCACGGATCGCGTCGAGCCGTCCCGGATCGCCGCTGTCGAGGTACACCGCGTACGGCGAGAGACGCCCGACGGTCCCGTCGACCTCCTCGGCGAGATCGGCCGCGCTCAGCACGCCGGGCCGGGCGGCCAGGTGCACCCCGGGCCGGGCGTCGTCGGCGGCCAGTGCGGCGTCGAGTTCACCGGCGTCGGCGCCGAGCGCGTCGGCGAAGGCCTGGGCGATCCAGCGCGGGTGGGCGTGCACGAACGCGGTGTGACCGACCGGGTCGGTCGCCACCGCCGGTGCCAGCTCGGCCGTCCAAGACTGTTCGTCGCGGCCGGCGATCTTGCGTAGCACGCCGTTGACGAATCCCGCTCTGGCCGTATCGAATTCGACACCGGCCTGCTCGACGGTGGTCGAGACGGCGGCGTGATCGGCGACGTTGGTGCGCAGCAATTGATAGGTGCCCAGCCGAAGCAGATCCAGCAGCACCGGGTCGATCTGATCGACCGGGCGGGCCGCCGCGGCGGAGATCACGGCGTCCAGCAGTCCGCTGGTGCGGCAGGTGCCGTAGGTCAGTTCGGTGGCGAACGCCGCGTCGCGGCCGCTGATGCCCCGTTCGGTCAGCAGGGCCGGCAGCGCGAGGTTGGCGTAGGCGTCCTGCTCCGACACCGCGCGCAGCACATCGAAGGCCGCGCGGCGGGCCGGATCGAGCTCGACCCGGCCGCGGGCGCGTTGTTCGGTACGGCGCGGACCCTTCTGGGGCGCTGGCCCCTTCTGCGGCGATGAGCCCTGCCGGGCCGATGTCCCCTGTCTGGGCGACCGCCGCTCGGACG